>NZ_JANFYJ010000007.1:0-258003 GCF_024460495.1 Hungatella sp. SL.1.14
GAAGAGGCTATTGGTTTACCACACAAACGGTAGCGGTAAATATGGCAATGACAAAAGAAAGACTGATAAACAGAGGCTATTATGATTTAGCCACAGCCTATCAGTCCGTGCACGTCAACCGTTGAAACCGCCGTGTACCGAACGGTATGCACGGTGGTGTGAGAGGACGGGAGTTAATCACTCCCTCCTACTCGATTTATATCAAGCGCGAAACGTTACTCCATCTGAAAACATGCCAGATAACGCCGGCCTGCCTGCTCCCAGTTTATTACGCGGAATAAATCTTCGATATAGTCTGCTCTGACGTTATAGTGCTTTAAATAGTATGCGTGCTCCCAGACATCGATATTTAAGACAGGACACAATCCCAGTGGAAGCGGAGTATCCTGATTCCCGGTGGTGGTTATCATGAGGGAACCGTCTGCGGCGACAACCAGCCAGGCGTATCCGGAACCGAAAACGGATAATGCGGCCTCCTTCAGCTTCTTGAAAAAGGCATCAGGGCTTTCGAAGTCACTGCGGATGGCATCGGACAGAGCGCCGGATGGCCCTTGAGTGCCCGATGCGGGGGCCAGGCCGGCAAAGTAGAGCAGATGGTTGTAAACTCCGCCGCCGTTATTTCGAACCGCTGTCTGAATGGCCTCCGGAAGGCTGGCAATATTATAGAGAAGCTGTTCCAGTGTCCAGCTGTGAAAACGGGAATCATCGGCCAGCGCCCTGTTCAGATTATCAACATAAGTCTGAAGATGGCGGTCGTGATGGAGCTTCATGGTTTTTTCATCGATATAAGGCTCCAGCGCCTGATAAGCATATGGCAGTGGGGGATTGGTAAATGGATAATGATAAGTAAGATCAGTCAAGGGGAATTTCCTTATGCGCTTTTTTTATCATATGCAGGCGGGAAGAACGCCGTGAGAAGTGAAGTTCATTTTTAAAGGGCGGAGGAGGAGAAGGATAACCTCCGCCCCTGGGGGGATGAGCTGCAAAATACAACTCACTATAATAACGTATCTTGTTCGCGTTTGTGATGCAATATTTTGAAATGAACAATATGTTTCAAAATTAGAGCAAGAATGTGATAAAATATGTGAAATCCTTTCTTAAGTCCCGGAAACCGGAGGCGCCTCTGATAAGCAAAAAAATCCCGTTCAGTGGGTTAAGCTGAACGGGATTCCGAATTTGTATTATCGTCGTCTATAAATTAAGCCATTGCGTTAACAGCCTTAGAGATACGGGATACTTTTCTGGAAGCAGTATTCTTATGATATACTCCCTTAGTAGCAGCCTTATCGATCTCAGCGATTGCGCTTGTTAAACATGCCTGTGCAGCAGCCTTGTCACCGGCAGTAACAGCAGCCTCAACCTTCTTAATCGATGTTTTCACTCTGGATCTGATCGCTTTGTTTCTAGCAGCCTTAGTCTCGTTAACTAAAATTCTTTTTTTCGCGGATTTAATGTTAGCCAAATCTGTACACCTCCAATTTAAATGATATATGGTTATTCTTTGTTTTGCATCAAAGCCTGGACACGGACAGTTCAATGTAAACATACCTTAGTATTTTAACGAATAAAGCTTCCAATGTCAATACATAATTCCTGAATTTTTGCAGAAAATACCAGAGAACAGAAAGAAAACGGCGGTTCACGGCCTTGCAGGCACCGGACATCCGGCCGGACGAGACCAGATAGCAGGTGCGGCGGCACCGTGAACTGTAATGAAAGGTGAGAAATATGGAAAATACATTTGGGGTGCGGACAGACCTTGCGGTAGAAGAAACGGAAAGTTTTCCGGGAAACGGCGGAGAGATCAGCGGTGTATCTCTGAGAGAATGGCACCGTGCCGGCAGCCGGATCAAGATGACGGAAGTGAAGATACTGGATAAAAAGGGCGAAAAGGCCATGGGCAAACCGATGGGGTCCTATATTACACTGGAGGCCGATCAGTTGTCCAGAAAGGACGAAGATTACCACAGAGAGGTGTCGGAGGAACTGGCACGGCAGATCGGGAGGCTGCTGGAAGGAAAAAATTACAGAAGCTCCAGCTACCACGTTCTGGCCGTCGGTCTGGGCAACAGCTCGGTGACGCCGGATTCCCTGGGGCCAAGAGTGCTTCATAATCTGCAGGTTACGAGGCATTTGAAGGTGCAGTACGGCGATGAGTTCTGGAGTGGACGCAGCATGCCGGTTATCAGCGGTATTGTTCCGGGGGTCATGGCTCAGACCGGGATGGAAAGCGCCGAGATCTTAAAGGGAATTATCCATGAGACGAAGCCGGATCTGATTATCGCAATCGACGCCCTGGCGGCAAGAAGCGTAAAACGTCTGGGAACTACCATTCAGCTGACCGATACGGGGATCCACCCGGGTTCCGGCGTCGGTAACCACCGCCACAGCCTGACAGAGGAAAGCCTGGGGGTTCCGGTCATGGCCATCGGCGTTCCTACGGTGGTTGGCGCGGCAGCCATCGTGCACGATACGGTATCAGCCATGATCGGAGCCCTGTCAAAGAGTATGGAGACAAAAGGGATGGGGGATTTTGTGGGAAGCATGAGCTCCGACGAGCAGTACGACCTGATCCGGGAACTGCTGGAGCCGGAATTCGGCCCCCTTTATGTGACGCCGCCGGATATTGATGAGACGGTAAAACAGTTGAGTTATACCATTTCCGAGGGAATCCATCTCGCTTTTATGGGAGAGGAAGAGGAGTAAGGGGTAAACGGTGATTTTCCTGCATAGTATATAAGCGAGGGACTTTTTTCTTTCCGGGGCGCCGTGAAAGAAATGCAGGAAGGTGTTTATGAAGGAGAAGGGCGGAAGGATTAACTGGCTCATCAGACATATGATGCTTATAACCGGCCTGGTACTTGCCGTCCTCCTCCTGGTCAGGGGAGCGGCGGGAACCGGGCTGGCGGAGAGCAGGGAACGGCTTACAGCCCTGTTAAGCGGCCAGGCCGATGCCGGGCTGGAATGGATCTGGCGTATGAATTATCCGGCAGCAGGACACAATGACGAACGTGAGACAGAGGCGGAGAAGGCGGAAGAAGAAAGCATCAGTGGTTTTATCTGCCGGTTGATTTTCGGGCAGTCACCGCTGTACCGGTATCTGGGAAGGGAAGAGGACGGCGAACGTAACTACAGGGAAGAGGATCCGGCATTTGCCGGATATCTGGAAAGCGGAAAATTCTATGAAGAGCACCAGTATCTGATGTATGACGGCGGAGAAGAGACCGGAGCCGGTACCATGGAGCAGGCAGGCACGACGGTGATGGCTGCAGGCGGCAATGGAGCAGACGGAGGCGGAAACACCGGCGGACAGGGAACTGTGGCAGGCGGGAATGCAGAAAATGGCGCGATGGCGGGATCACCGGCTTCAGAGGCCGGTGCTGCAGGCGGCAGCGCCGATGCAAACGCGGCAGGCATTCCGCAAAAAAGCGAGAATATGACGTGTGCGGCCAGTGTTCTGCCGCTCATAGGAACCACATACAGAAAAGAACAGCTGGCTGACTACGACTATATGATGAAACATTTCTACAGCGTGCATACCTCGACGACCGCGGGGCGTGATCTGATGAAGGCGGATGAATTTCTGGCTAAGGATTTTACCCTGGAAGGAAAGAATGATAAACCGCAGATTTTAATTTACCATACCCATTCTCAGGAGGAATTTTCCGATTATGGACCTAATAATAAGGAAGCAACCGTAATCGGGATCGGAACTTATTTGACGGAGCTCTTAACGGCAAAGGGGTACAATGTGATCCATGACAAATCGGTCTACGATCTCCAGAACGGGAAGCTGGACCGGAATAAAGCGTATACATATGCCCTGGATGGGGTCACGAGGATTCTTCAGGAGAATCCTTCCATCGAGGTCATCCTGGATCTGCACCGGGATGGGGTCAATGAAAGCCTTCACATGGTCAATGAAGTGAATGGAAAGCCGACAGCTCCCATTATGTTTTTCAACGGCGTCAGCCAGACTCCCGAGGGACCGATTGAGTATCTGCCGAATCCGTACCGGAGTGACAATCTGGCCTTCAGCTTTCAGATGCAGTTAGATGCGGCAGCCTATTTTCCGGGCCTGACCAGGAAAATATATATTAAGGGGCTCCGTTATAACCTCCATCTCCGTCCGAGGTCCGTGCTGATTGAGGTCGGTGCACAGACAAATACTTACCAGGAAGCGCGAAATGCCATGGAGCCGCTGGCGGAAGTTCTGAATATGGTGTTGCAAGGGAATTAAAAAAATGGTATATTTTTAAAGCAGGAACATCATTGCTGTGTCATTTTGTATTTGTATCATCAACTGCAGAAAAATGGAAAAGAGGAAAGCAAATGGCAACTGTTGACCAGAGTAAAATTCGCAATTTTTGCATTATCGCCCATATTGATCATGGGAAGTCAACCCTTGCGGACAGAATCATAGAGAAGACCGGTCTTTTAACCAGCCGTGAAATGCAGGCCCAGGTTTTAGACAACATGGATTTGGAGCGGGAACGCGGGATCACCATTAAGGCCCAGACCGTCCGTACCGTATACAAGGCCGAAGATGGAGAAGAGTATATTTTCAATATGATCGATACGCCGGGCCATGTAGATTTTAACTATGAGGTGTCCCGGAGTCTGGCGGCCTGTGACGGCGCTGTTCTTGTGGTGGATTCCTCTCAGGGAATCGAAGCCCAGACGCTGGCCAATGTCTATCTGGCGCTGGATCATGATCTGGACGTATTTCCCGTACTGAATAAGATCGATTTGCCAAGTGCGGAGCCGGAACGTGTGGTGGGAGAGATTGAGGACGTCATCGGAATCGAAGCCCATGACGCACCGAGGATCTCGGCTAAGACCGGCGAGAATATTGAGGCGGTTTTAGAGGCGATCGTGAAGAAGATTCCGGCGCCCAAGGGAGATGCGGATGCGCCGCTTCAGGCGTTGATCTTCGACTCCCTGTATGATTCTTACAAAGGGGTAATCGTATTCTGCCGTATCATGGAAGGCCGTGTAAAAAAGGGAGTAAGAATCCGCATGATGGCGACCGGAGCGGTGGAAGAGGTGGTGGAAGTCGGGTATTTCGGCGCGGGCCAGTTTATCCCATGCGATGAACTGACCGCGGGTATGGTTGGTTACGTGACAGCCAGTATCAAGAACGTGAAGGATACCGCTGTGGGCGATACGATCACGGATGCGGACAATCCCTGTGATAAACCGCTTCCGGGGTATAAGAAAGTCACCTCCATGGTGTACTGCGGTATGTATCCGGCGGACGGCGCCAGATACAACGATTTGCGGGACGCGCTGGAGAAGCTTCAGCTGAATGACGCTTCCCTGTTCTTCGAGCCGGAGACGTCTCTGGCGCTGGGCTTCGGCTTCCGGTGCGGTTTTCTGGGACTTCTGCATCTGGAGGTCATTCAGGAACGTCTGGAGCGGGAGTATAACCTGGATCTGGTAACCACGGCCCCCAGTGTTATTTACCGGGTTTATAAGAAGAACGGTGAGATGATTCAGCTGACGAATCCGTCGAACCTCCCGGATCCGTCGGAAATCGAGTATATGGAAGAGCCTATCGTGAGCGCGGAAATCATGGTGACCACCGAGTTTGTGGGAGCGATTATGAAGCTGTGCCAGGAGAGGCGCGGCGTCTATCTCGGAATGGAATATATGGAGGCAACCCGCGCACTTTTGAAGTACGAGCTTCCTCTCAATGAGATTATCTATGATTTCTTTGACGCATTGAAGTCGCGTTCCAGAGGCTACGCCTCCTTCGACTATGACTTAAAGGGATATGAGCGTTCCGAACTGGTGAAGCTGGATATTCTGGTTAATAAAGAAGAAGTGGACGCACTGTCTTTCATTGTACATGCGGAATCCGCTTACGACCGGGGACGCAGGATGTGTGAAAAGCTGAAGGAGGAGATTCCGAGACAGCTGTTCGAGATTCCCATCCAGGCGGCCGTAGGAGGAAAGATCATTGCAAGAGAAACCGTCAAGGCCATGCGCAAGGATGTTCTTGCCAAGTGTTACGGCGGTGATATAACCCGTAAGAAAAAACTCCTTGAAAAGCAGAAGGAAGGTAAAAAACGTATGCGCCAGATTGGTAACGTAGAGATACCACAGAAGGCATTTATGAGCGTACTGAAGTTAGATGATGAATAAAAAGAAATTGGAAATCTATGTGCACATTCCTTTCTGTGCAAAGAAATGCGCCTATTGCGATTTTCTGTCGTTTCCGGGTAACATGCGGATGCGCCGGGAGTATACGGACAAGCTGCTGGAAGAGATACGAATTCAGAGCAGCTTTGTCCGGGAGTATCAGATTGATACCATTTTCCTGGGAGGGGGTACGCCTTCCATCCTGGATGCCGCTGATATTACGGCCATCATGGGGGCTCTGAAGGAGCACTATGACATTGCACCCGATGCAGAGGTCACGATCGAGGTCAATCCGGGTACGGTGAAGATGGAAGGCCTGGCTGCCTACCGGGAAGCCGGAATCAACCGTGTCAGCATGGGGCTTCAGTCGGCAGATGACACGGAACTCCGTTATTTGGGCAGGATTCACACCTATGACGAGTTTTTAAAGAGCTTCCAGAGGGTGCGCATGGCGGGATTTACGAATGTCAACGTGGATCTGATCTCCGCCATTCCGGGGCAGACTCCGGAGTCCTGGAGGAATACGCTGAAGAAGACGGCCATGCTGAAGCCGGAGCATATATCCGCCTACAGCCTGATCGTGGAGGAAGGAACACCGTATTACGACCGTTACGGCGGCCATGTGGAGATGGAAGGCTATGAGATGTCTCCGGAGGAACGCCGAATCTTAATGGCGCTTCCGGACCTTCCGGATGAGGACACGGAACGGGAAATGTATTACATGACCAGGAATTGTCTGGGTGAGCAGGGATATGAACGGTATGAGATATCCAATTATGCCAGACCGGGCTTCGAATGCCGCCATAATGTGGGATACTGGACCGGAACCGGATATCTGGGACTGGGACTGGGCGCCTCCTCCTATCTGGAGGGCTGCCGTTTCCATAATACGTCCGATTTCCAGAGCTACGTATCGGCCCATTTCGACGACGAAGCGGAATTCAATCAGACGCTGCGACAGGATTTTGAGCAGCTGAGCGTAAAGTCCAAGATGGAAGAGTTCATGTTTCTGGGACTCCGCCTGACCCGGGGCGTATCGGCAGAAGGCTTTATTACCCGGTTCGGACAGAGCATACGCAATGTCTACGGCGGTGTGATTGACAAGCTGGAGCGTGAGGGCCTGCTGGAACATAAAAACGGCTATTACCGTCTGACGGAGCGCGGACTCGATTTGAGTAATTATGCGATGAGTTTGTTTTTGCTGGATTGACGGAGGCGGATTTCGTGCCGGCCGGAAGGAACGATCAGGAGAATTGAAAAACCGCTGTCAGAATTGGATCTGTTCCAAATCTGACAGCGGTTTTAATTATTTTGGATGACTGCCCGTTTTACTGAACCAGGAATACCTCTGCACTTCTGGTACCATATGCCCTCGTCTCCCCATGGGTATTAAAGAAGATATCGATGTGGTTTCCCTTAACCGCACCGCCGCGGTCCTCTGCGGTATAGATCACGCCGTTAATCATGACCTTACTTCCGTAAGGAATGACTCTCGGGTCAACCGCGATGGTATGATTGGCGGAGGCGATGGCTCCCGTACTGGTATGGCGTCCCCAGCCCTCCGAACAGATGGAACATGGGCAGTAGCCGGTAGTTTTAAAGACACCGAGGGAACGGAGTGTCCCGGTGGTTCCGCCAGAGCCCATGGCCTGTATATCGCCGACACTGTGCACTTTCGGGTTGGAAAGCTTCATGCCGGACGCATAGGCCTCAACCAGATAGGAACCGTCTTCATACGTTTCCCACGGTACGGTCACTTCAAAACCGTAATTGCCGGTTCCGGTGCCTTTCCTTACCAGGTCTTCCCGGTAGTCGTCGGCAGGAGCCGTGTATTCAGCCTCTGTCTGGCCCGTGGCCTGGTTGGTGACTGTGACCTTAACCTCTACCGCGGAAGCCGGATCGGAGCTGTTCCAGGCCCAGCCACGGACGCTGTCACCTTCCACGCAATCGAGGACTCCGGGAGTCTGCCCTGCGAACGCCGGCAGGCTGGAGCCTAATAAAAATGTCATCATAAGTAAAGTTCCGAAGAACAGTTGGTTTCGTTTCAATCGTTTCATGTAATAAATACATCCTTTCTTTTTTACTGACTGTAACATATTTTAATATATAATAAATATATGTAACAGTTTTGTAATAAATGAGGTACAAGTACACATTTTACACTATTTTCCAAATTTGTCAAGGATATGAATAAAAAAAAAGACAGCGAGGGCTGGCTCAGATGTGGACTTTAATTAGGATTCAGGCGGGATTGCGGTGGCCTGGACGAGGGGAGACTAACAATTATTTTTCGTTTTTTTGTGAGATAATATTTATTTTTCTTGTGTTTTACTATTAAAAGTGGTATTATATAATAAAATTTGAAGTGAATCATTACGGCATGAAGTTATTTTGCTCGATCAGATTTTCTTAATTTCGGCACTTCGCCAATAGAATCCAAAATAAAGCAAAACTATTAAAAGTAAATAATAACAAAAGGAAGAGTAAAAAGAGCTCCAACACTTGTATTTTACGTAGATGCCCTCTATAATTATGGTATGGAATTCTTCTCTTCCTGCGTAAAATTGAAAGCGGGAGTACATGTGTATGGGAAAAAAGGATATTGCCCTGGCCAGATATTTTGAAGATGAGGACCGATATGCGGATCTGATTAACGGATACGTGTTTTCCGGGGAACAGGTGGTATCCGGCTCAGATATTTTAGAAAAAAATATCTTGGTGACCGGTGTTTTGGGGACAGTGAGAAAGTGGTTTGCAGTCCAGAAATACCGTGATGCGGTAAAGCGGGTAGTCATGGGGATGAACTTTGCGGTTATCGCTCTGGAGCATCAGGACCTGGTTCATTATGGGATGCCGGTCCGGGTCATGCTCGAGGATGCCGCCGGATACGACGAACAGATGCGGAGAATCCAGAAAAAGAATCGAAAGGCCAGGGGCCTGTCGAGAGGGGAGTTTCTCGGCGGTTTTCGGAAAGAAGACCGGTTAAACGCAATTTTTACCATCGTTCTGTACTACGGTGCAGAACCGTGGGATGGCGCAGGGGATCTGTATTCGCTTATTAATTTTAAGGAGATACCGGAAGGTCTGAAGAATCTGTTTAACAACTACAGGCTGCATGTTCTGGAGGTCAGACGTTTTAAAGATACCGATCTCTTTCGGACCGATCTGCGGGAAGTATTTGGGTTTATAGGGTTTTCCGGGGATAAGGAAGCAGAGCGCAGTTATGTGTTTGGACACCGGGAAAGCTTTGAGCAGCTGAGTGAAGATGCATACGATGTAATCACCGTGATGTCCGGATCGAAGGAACTGGAAGCAGTAAAGGAAACATACAGAGAGAAAGGGGAAAAAATCAACATGTGCGAAGCGATACGGGGAATGATTGAGGATGGAAGGCTAGAAGGAAAATTAGAGGCGGAGCAGATTGTGGCAAAAAATATGTATTTACGGGGTATGACAGAAGAGGATGTGGCAGGCTTGTGTGAGGAGGAGATTGAGTTGGTGAGAGGCTGGTTCCGGGAGTGGAAAAAGGTTGAGAATTGATATTCTGCTATGAAAAAAGAGAGATTCCTGATTGTGTATGAGGAGTCTCTCTTTTTTATCTTATTTTAAAACCGCATGCCATACGGAATGGTCATTGATGCCTGTTATTCAATTGCCTGAAATACTTCCTGTTTTTTTACTCCATAGGCCAGTGCTTCCTGGTGGCTGGAGAAGTAGAGATCCACGGTATGGCCGTCTACGCTGCTCCCGATATCCTCCACGGTATAAACCGTTTCGCCGATTATCACCTTTGTTCCAAGGGGAAGTACTGTGATATCTGCGGATATGGTGTGATTTGGCTGCGGCACGGTACCGGAATAGGTGAGACCGCTGCCGCCGGAACATTTGCTGCAGCTGCAGTATCCGGTGGTCTTGAAGATCCCGAGGGATTCCCCTTTTTTATAGCCTTCAAAGGTTTGTTCCGCCGGTATTTCTTCTTTTTTCGGAATTCCCGGGCCGATTTCCTCGCCGGAGCTCTCCGTTTTCTTTAAGACTTCTGATGACGGTTTGTATTCCATGGCGCCGGTAAGAAGTGTTTTTTTATCTCCGGACACCAGAAAGGCTTCCACTTTACAGGCAGTTCCGCCCAGTTCCTGCCAGTTGATCTTATAGTCAAAGACACGGCGGCCGTCCCCAGTGGAATTTCCCGCCTCATCGCTGTAGCTTTCTTCCGGTACTGTAATGACCTTTGCAGCTTCGCTATTCCCGTCTTTGTAGATATGCAGTTCAACCACTGCTGCTTCGCCGGAATCCGCATCATTCTTCAGCCACCCTGTGATATGAGTTCCATCCACGGCTGTGAGGGCGCCCTTTTCCTCGGCGGCAGCAGTCATGGATAAAAACAGGGTACAGAGGAGCGTCACGCACAGCATAAGAAGAACCTTACCTGATTTCTTTTTCATGATTTACCTCGCAATATCATGATTTTTCCATATTAATATGATGGAAAAACCGTTGTTATGGTGTATCAATTTTCATTATATTACAAAAATGTTAAATGTCAAGGAAATCCTGTCAATACGTTTGTAACATTTGTCTTATTTTGGTAAAACACTTTATGATTTATAAAGAAGAAGTTCACAGAAAATTCTCAAAAAATTTTCAATCGAATGTATTGACAAACGAGGGAAAAAAGAATATATTATGAAATGAAGATGTTAGCACTCCCAAACGTTGAGTGCTAACAGGAAGACTCAGAAAGGAAGTGTGGCGGGTTGAATGATAAGGACCAGTTAGACGGCCGAAAGATTACGATCTTGAAGGCCATCATAAAAACGTACTTAGAAACCGGCGAACCGGTTGGCTCCAGAACTATTTCCAAGTACACCGATTTGAATTTGAGTTCAGCCACGATCCGGAATGAGATGTCTGATCTGGAGGAGCTGGGATACATTGTACAGCCGCATACGTCGGCCGGGCGGATTCCCTCTGATAAGGGATACCGCTTTTATGTGGATCAGATCATGCAGGAGAAAGAAGAAGAGGTTACTGAAATCAAGGACCTGATGCTAAAGCGTGTGGACCGGGTCGAGCTTCTGTTAAAGCAGATGGCGAGAATCCTGGCGCAGAACACGAATTACGCGGCTTTGATCAGCGCCCCCCAGTATCACAGAAACAAGCTGAAGTTCATCCAGCTGTCCAGGGTTGATGATGGAAAGCTTCTGGTGGTCATCGTTGTAGAAGGGAATATGATTAAGAACACCATGATCCCCATCAGCCAGCAGTTAAGCGATGAAGGGCTTTTGAATCTTAACATTCTTCTTAATAATGCCTTAAACGGGCTGACCATAGAGGAAATCAATCTGGACGTAATCAGCAGATTAAAGGAGCAGGCCGGCATACACAGCGAGGTGGTCGACCGGGTACTCAATGAGGTTGCAGAAGCAATCCGGGCAGATGACGATGATTTGCAGATTTACACCAGCGGTGCCACGAACATTTTCAAGTATCCGGAGTTGAGCGACGGAGAGATGGCAAGCCGGCTGATCGGTACGCTGGAACAGAAAGAACTCCTTCAGGAGCTGGTCGATGATGTGAACAGTTCAGAGAGCAGTTCGGGAATTCAGGTCTATATCGGCGAGGAAGCGCCGGTGCAGACGATGAGGGACTGCAGCATCGTGACAGCGAATTACGAGCTGGGCGAGGGCTTGAGAGGAACGATCGGTATCATCGGTCCGAAGCGTATGGACTATGAAAAGGTTTTGAATACGCTGCGGAATCTCATGACGCAGCTGGATTCGATCCTGAAAAAAGATGAAAGGTGAAGGGAAGAACAGTGAGCAGCGAAGAGACGAGAATAGAAGAGGAACTGGCAGAAGAGGCCATGAAGGCAGAAGACACCGGTTCCGTTAACGAAGAAATAGAAAAAGGCGAAACAGAAGCCGCGGAAACCGAAGCGTGTGCCGAAGATGCCGCCGATGAGAAATCCGGAGATGAGGAGCCTGCAGAAGAAAAGCAGGCGGAACCGGAGAAGAAAGGATTCTTTGGAAAGAAAAAAGAGAAAAAAGATCCGAAGGATGCCAAGATTGAAGAACTGACCGACCGTCTGCAGCGGAATATGGCCGAGTTCGATAATTATAGAAAGAGAACAGAGAAAGAAAAATCTGCCATGTTTGAAATCGGCGCCAGAGATATCATTGAAAAGATACTTCCGGTTGTCGACAATTTCGAGAGAGGCCTTGCAGCCGTTCCGGAGGAGGATAAGGGCACTCCGTTTGCAGAAGGAATGGAAAAAATATATAAACAGCTTATGAAGACGCTGGAAGACACCGGTGTAAAGCCGATCGAAGCGGTGGGTCAGCCATTCGACCCGAATTTCCACAATGCTGTGATGCATATTGATGATGAGTCCCTTGGCGAGAATACGGTTGCCATGGAACTCCAAAAGGGCTACACCTACCGTGATACCGTGGTGAGACATTCCATGGTTCAGGTAGCAAACTGACTGTGAGCACTGAACGGGATCCTTTCAAGTTTCGTGCGAACACATCGTTATAAACCGTTTTATTAAAAATGAGAGAAAAGACAATATAGGAGGAAAAAACTATGGGCAAGATTATTGGTATTGACTTAGGTACTACTAACAGCTGTGTGGCTGTTATGGAAGGTGGAAAACCGGTTGTTATTCCGAACAGCGAGGGTGTGAGAACAACACCATCGATCGTGGCATTTACAAAAAATGGTGAGAGACTGGTTGGCGAGCCTGCAAAGCGTCAGGCGGTTACCAATGCGGACAGAACCATCTCTTCCATTAAGAGACATATGGGTACAGACTATAAGGTAGCGATTGACGGAAAGAATTATACGCCGCAGGAGATTTCCGCCATGATTCTGCAGAAGTTAAAAGCAGATGCAGAGGCTTATTTAGGTGAGAAGGTGACCGAGGCTGTTATCACGGTTCCTGCATACTTCAACGACGCGCAGCGTCAGGCAACCAAGGACGCAGGCAAGATTGCCGGCCTTGATGTAAAGCGTATCATCAACGAGCCGACGGCGGCAGCGCTGGCATACGGCCTTGACAATGAAAAAGAGCAGAAGATCATGGTATACGATTTAGGCGGCGGTACATTCGATGTTTCCATCATCGAAATCGGCGACGGCGTTATCGAAGTACTTTCCACAAACGGCGATACCCGTCTGGGCGGCGATGATTTCGACAACCGCATCATCCAGTGGATGGTAGACGAATTCAAGAAGACAGAGGGCGTAGACTTATCCGGCGACAAGATGGCTATGCAGAGATTAAAAGAAGCTGCAGAGAAGGCGAAGAAGGAATTATCTTCCTCCACAACCACCAACATCAACTTACCGTTCATTACTGCTACGGCAGAAGGCCCGAAGCATCTCGATATGAACTTAACAAGAGCAAAATTTGACGAGCTGACACTGGATCTGATCGAGCGCACGGCTGTTCCGGTACAGAATGCATTAAGAGATGCCGGAATCACCGCTTCCGAGCTTGGAAAAGTTCTGCTGGTAGGCGGTTCCACCCGTATGCTGGCAGCTCAGGAAAAAGTAAAACAGTTAACAGGAAAAGAACCGTCCAAGACCTTAAATCCGGATGAGTGTGTGGCAATCGGTGCCAGCATCCAGGGCGGTAAGCTGGCAGGCGATGCCGGCGCAGGCGACATTCTTCTTCTGGACGTTACTCCACTGTCCTTATCCATCGAGACTATGGGCGGCGTAGCGACAAGACTGATTGAGAGAAACACCACAATCCCGACAAAGAAGAGCCAGATCTTCTCCACAGCGGCAGACAACCAGACAGCGGTTGATATTCACGTTGTACAGGGCGAGAGACAGTTCGCCAGAGACAACAAGACGCTGGGCCAGTTCCGTTTAGACGGAATTCCGCCTGCAAGAAGAGGCGTTCCGCAGATCGAGGTTACCTTTGATATCGATGCCAACGGTATCGTAAACGTATCCGCAAAGGATCTTGGAACAGGCAAGGAACAGCACATCACCATCACTTCCGGCTCCAACATGTCCGATGATGATATCGATAAGGCAGTAAAAGAAGCGGCTGAATTCGAGGCTCAGGATAAGAAGCGCAAGGAAGGCATCGATGCGAGAAACGACGCCGACTCCATGGTATTCCAGACAGAGAAGGCTTTACAGGAAGTTGGCGATAAGATTGACGCCAATGACAAGGCTGCCGTGGAAGCTGATTTGAACGCTTTAAAAGAAGCTATTAACAGAGCTCCGATTGAAGAGATGACAGACGCTCAGATCGAAGATATTAAGGCAGGCAAAGAGAAGCTGATGAACAGCGCTCAGGCACTGTTTGCAAAAGTATATGAGGCTGCCCAGGGTTCTGCAGGTGCCGGCCCTGATATGGGCGCCGGTGCGGGGAATGCCGGCGGCGGAGCTTCCTATCAGGACAGCGATGTAGTTGACGGAGACTACAAAGAGGTGTAAGATAGTCTGGTCAGCCCGCAGGGCTTTGGAAAAAGTGTTGTAGTGATACAGCACTTTTTCCGCAGTTTTCCTATCTGGCTGTCCGGCAGACATGAATGGCCGGTGCCAGGCAAAGCGATGAGTGAAAGGTAGACCTAAGATGGCAGAAAAGAGAGATTATTATGAAGTCCTCGGCATTCCCAAAGACGCAGACGACGCGGCGATTAAGAAGGCCTACAGGGCATTAGCAAAAAAATACCATCCTGATACGAACCCCGGCGACGCTGCCGCGGCGGAGAAGTTTAAAGAAGCATCCGAAGCGTACAGCGTGCTCAGTGATCCGGATAAGAGACGTCAGTACGACCAGTTTGGTTCCGCGGCGTTTGACGGAAGCGGCGGACCGGGCGGATTCGGCGGTTTCGATTTTAACGGCGCGGATATGGGAGATATCTTTGGCGATATCTTCGGAGATATCTTTGGCGGCGGCCGATCCAGAAGCAGTGCCCGTTATAATGGACCATCGAGGGGCGCCAATGTCAGGACCAGTGTCCGGATCACATTTGAGGATGCGATTTTCGGATGTGAAAAAGAGATTGAACTCAATTATAAAGAAGAGTGTGCGTCATGTCACGGAAGCGGGGCGAAGGCGGGCACTTCACCCGTTACCTGTCCGAAATGTAACGGAAAAGGAAAGATCATGTATACCCAGCAGTCTTTCTTCGGTCAGGTACAGAATGTCCAGACGTGTCCGGACTGCGGCGGAACAGGCCGCATCATAAAAGAAAAATGTCCGGATTGTTACGGAACCGGATATATCACGAAGCGTAAGAAGTTTAAGGTTACGATTCCTGCGGGCATCGATAACGGGCAGAGCGTGCGTCTGGCCGGAGCAGGTGAACCGGGAACCAATGGCGGAGAGCGGGGCGACTTACTGGTTGAGGCCGTAGTTTCCGGCCATCCCATCTTCAAGCGCCAGGATACCAGCATATTCTCCACCGTGCCGATTTCCTTCACCAGGGCGGCGCTGGGCGGTCCGATCCGCATTAAGACGGTGGACGGAGACGTGGAATACGAAGTAAAACCCGGAACCCAGACAGACACCAAGGTCCGCTTAAAGGGCAAGGGTGTTCCGTCTCTGCGAAATAAAGCGGTCCGCGGCGATCATTATGTTACACTGGTGGTTCAGGTGCCGGAGCGTATGAATGAGGCTCAGAAGGAGGCGCTGCGCAGATTCGATGAGGCGATGGGCGGCGACAGCTCTGAAGGCGAGAAGCACAGAAAAAAAGGTATTTTTAAATAACAGTCATATAAAAGGCCGTTATCAGGCAGTAAAATCCTGATGGCGGCCTTTTCATTTACTGATAATTCCTGTAAAAATACATGATTCCTTATTATTATATGGAATACACAAAATATAATTGGTTTTATCTTGTAAAAAACAGTGAAAACCAGTAAAATAGAAATCAATATACGAAGCATGTCTGTTTCGGTTTTGGGGAAATCCGGAAAGGATAAGGGATGACAGAAGAGCGGCAGGTTATAGAGTTTGTCAGGCGGTTTCACCAGACTTGCCTGGAACAGCAGGATGTTGAACAGATCGGTCAGATGCTTTCTGACGATATTGAATGGACTGGTGCGGGAATCTACAATAGAATAAAGGGACGGGAGAATATCCTGAACGCTTATGCAGCGAATCAGAACAGTGATCTCCATGAATATCAGATTCTGAATGCGGATTACACGGCATCTGCTCTTGCCGGACATATCTATTCCTTTTCAGGAAGCTGCTATGTCAGATGCAGGCGGAAGCAGCAGGAGGATGGAGAACGCGTGGTGCGTGTGTCGGGGATCTGCCGTTTTGAGGACGGAGCCGGATACATGATGAGACTTCATCATTCTCTTCCAAACCGCGCATGGGAGTCTGATCTGCAGCACATGACACAGGAGGAGGTGTGGGCTCTCCGGAGCCTGGTTGGCCTGCAGTCCAAAGAGCTGGAGGAGAAAAATTCCAACCTGGACGCACTGATTCAGAATATTCCCGGAGGCGTTATCTGCTGCAGGGATGATGCAGATCTGGAACTGATCTTCTACAGCGACGGTTTTTTAAAGATGTTCGGCTACACAAGAGATGAGATGGAGACAATCTTTGAAAATAAATTCAGCCGTATGATCGTGCCGGAGGATCTTAAGAGCACCCGTCTTGAGGTGATACGCCAGATGAAGAACGGGAACACCAAGGAAATCGAATACCGTGTGATCTGCAGGGATGGAAATTATCTTGTCATTCAGGACAGGGGCCAGCTGGTCATGCGGGACGGCCAGCCCGTTTTTTACTGTATTCTGATAGATATTACAGAGCGCAGAAAGGCCGATGAAGAGCTGAAGATGAGTCTGGAGCGGTATCAGATTATCCTGAATCAGGCGACAGACATCATATTCGAGTGGGATATTAAGAGTGATACGCTGACCTGTTCCCCGAACTGGGTTAAAAAATTTGGCTATCAGGCGGTGAGCGATCACATATCGGAAAAGATATTAAAACGGGGCAATCTGCACAGTGATGACGAGAAAGTATTCATACAGATGCAGAAGGAGGTCCTTCTGGGATCCCCCTATGGGGAAAATGAGATCAGACTGGCTGCAAAGGATGGCCGCTACATCTGGTGCAGGGTGCGGTACACTCTGCAGACAGACCAGGAGAAGCGGCCGGCCCGGGCGATTGGGCTGATTGCAGACATCGACAGGGAGAAGCGGGAAAAGGAACGGCTGCTGGAGCTGGCGGAACAGGATTCGCTGACCGGCCTCTACAACCGGGGGGCGGTTCAGACGCTGATACAGCGGTATGTGGTAAAAGCACGGCCGTCAGACCGCTGCGTTTTGATGATTCTCGATGTGGATAACTTTAAGAAAGTCAATGATATATACGGCCATCTGAGCGGTGATGCGATGTTAGTTGATATTGCAGACATGCTTCGCAGGCTGTTTCCGGAAAATGCGGTGCTGGCGAGAGTCGGCGGTGATGAGTTTGCGGTTCTCCTGTACCATGTGAAAACCATGGAGGAGGCGGCGGAGAAAGCGGACCAAATTCTCAAAAGCTTCCGGTCAATCTTGAAGCAGCAGAATGATATGATATCCTGCTCGATCGGTATTTCCACTGCGCCGGAAAATGGCGATAATTTTGCTAGCATCTATAAAAATGCCGATGCAGCCCTCTATCAGGCAAAGAGGCAGGGGAAAAACAGATATGCTTTCTATGCGGAGACGCTGGAGGACGTGATTCAGCCGGAGAGCCAGACTGATGTGGCTGAAGCGGCGGTGATGGATCAGAAACTGGCAGACCAGAACCTGACAGGTTATGTGCTGGATATCCTAAGCCGATCCCACAGCATGGAGAAATCGATCAACCAGCTGCTGGAGATCGTTGGGAGACAGGTGGATGTGTCCCGTGTTTATATTTTCGAAGACGACGAGGATGGAAGCATCTCATCCAACACCTTTGAGTGGTGCAAAGAGGGGATCCAGCCGGAAAAGGAGAACCTGCAGAGCATAGACATGGATTCTCTTGATCATTACTACGATAATTTCAGTGAAGAAGGGATCTTTTTCTGCAGGGATGTCAGTACGCTTCTGACACATCAGCGCATGCTGCTGGAAAGTCAGGGGATTAAGTCGGTGCTTCAGTGCAGAATCATGGACCAGGGAAAGCCGAGGGGCTTCATTGGTTTCGATGAATGTACGGAAAACCGGTACTGGACCGGCAGCCAGATCCGGCTGCTTCAGACGATTTCCAGGATTCTCGGTATCTTTTTGATGAAGGAAAGAGCCCAGGAACGTCTCTGCAGGGCGATGAACGGATTTTCCGCGGCGCTGGAGGAGCAGCGGGACTGGTTCTATATTCTCGATATGGAGACGTGTGAGTTTCTCTACACCAGCAAAAAGGTGCAGGAGCGGGATCCTCAGGCGGTAAACGGCGGCGTCTGTTACCGGGCATTTTTTGGAGCCGACCGGATGTGCGAGGGCTGTCCCATGCTTCTTCTGGATTCTGTCAGAACCAGTGCATCGAGCCTCGTCTGGAACCGGAATATGAACTGCTACGTGCATACGCGTGCCCAGTCAGTGCTGTGGCCGGGGGAAAAAGAGGCGTGCATGATCAGCTGCCGCATTGTGGAGGGGCTGGAAAAGCAGAGAGAAGAATTAGAACGTAATTAGTACATAATCTGGAGGAAGAAAGATGAGAAAAATAAGAAAATTCGTTTTGACGGCAGCACTGGCATGCTGCACGGTTCTGTGGTTTTCCATGGCAGCATTTGCGGATAATGCCCAGGAAGTGCGGGATTTTCCGGGATTTAACGGTTCCGGATCGAAGCAGACCGGACCGATCGAGGGAAGCATTTCCTATGACTGCTGGTATGATGAGGACGACAGCGATGACGATAACAGCGGACCGGGAGCCTATACCTATAAAAGGGGATGGCGCTACAGCCCGGGCGGCTGGTGGTTCCAGAACAGTGACGGAAGCTGGCCGTCCAACGGGTGGAAGTATATCGACGGAAGATGGTATATGTTTGACGGCGGCGGCCACATGATGACCGGATGGTATACCGATGGAAACGGATATAAATTTTATTTAAATCCAACCGACGACGGAACGATGGGGTCCATGAGAATCGGGTGGCAGATTATTGACGGAAAAGCGTACTATTTTAACACGATGTCCGATGGAACTCTGGGACGGCTCCTTGTAAATACAACGACGCCGGATGGATATCATGTGGGTACAGACGGTATCATGGCTCAATAAAGGGAACACGGAGGGCGGAGCTCCGGGAACCCCTGGAGCCTGACAGATCAGAAAATAGTTCGAGGATAGAAAAAGGCTGAACCTGCTTGCCGCGGGTTCAGCCTTTTTCATTTCGATTACAAACTCTAATTGCCGTTAGATTGTAATATGTGAAAATGCGCTCTGTATCCGGTCCCTCATGACTCGGGGCGAGTGTGATGTGGTGTAATGCATCAAGGAATTTCGTTTTTCTTGATATGTTTGCCCTTTGTTATCAGTATGGAACAGAAGTGATTTTCATCCGTTCAATAGATTAATGCATCAGCAAAAGGTTTTATTGCATCTATTTCAAAATTTTTTAAAATTTTTTTCTGAATCTGTTGTTTTAAAGATTCCAGGATGAAAATGACCGGAATCATGGATTCGCGGGATTCTGAAAAAAGCGATAAACGTTGCGGTTGCAAGCCCATGAAATCTATGCTATGATATCATGTGGTTTATTTCCGTCTTCTACAGACGAGAGAAAGGAAACAGTGAAAATGCACCAGTATCTGATTGTATGTCCGCTGGTATTTTTGGCCGGCTTTGTGGACTCCATTGCCGGGGGCGGCGGACTGATTTCGCTTCCCGCTTATTTAGCCGCAGGCGTTCCGCCTCATCTGGCGCTGGGGACGAATAAGATGGGATCGACCATGGGAACTGTGATATCCACAGCAAGATTTGCGAAAAGCGGATTTATTAAATGGAAGTTATCCTTATTTGCTGCGGCCTGTGCGATCGTTGGTTCCATCATCGGTTCCAATTTATCCCTGCTGGCAAGTGAGAAATTTCTGAAAGGAATGATGTTATTTGCCCTGCCGGTTGTGGCGTTCTATGTTTTGAAAAACAAAGATATGGGTGATAATAAAGATACAGGCAGCCTCCCGGAGAAGAAGATGCTGGCCGTCAGCATGGCTGCGGCGCTTTTAATCGGTACATATGACGGCTTTTACGGTCCGGGGACAGGAACATTCCTGCTTCTGGTTTTAACGGGAGCTGCCAAAATGGATTTGAGAACCGCGTCCGGCACGACGAAGGTGGTCAATCTCTCCTCCAACATCGCGGCGCTGGTGACCTTTTTGATCAATGGAAAGGTTCTGCTTCCGTTAGGCGTAACGGCAGGGGTTTTCTGTATCGCAGGCCATTATATCGGCTCCGGGCTGGTGGTTAAGAGCGGCCGGAAGATTGTAAGGCCGGTGGTTCTGGTGGTGATTATGTGTCTCTTTGTAAAAATTGTGAAAGGATAAGGGATCGTTATGAAGTGGAAAAAATTTACGCTGAAGACCACGACACAGGCCGTGGATTTAGTCAGCAGCATGTTTGACGAGATTGGAATCGAGGGGATCGAGATTGAGGATAATATTCCGCTGACCGCGGAGGAGACGAAGGGAATGTTCATTGACATCCTTCCGGAGCTGCCTCCAGACGAAGGCGTGGCCTTTGTCAGCTTCTATCTCGATGACAGCCAGGACGTGGCCGGTATTCTGGAGCGTGTGGAAGAAGGGCTTAACGACCTGTCCATGTTTACGGATTTAGGAGAGCGCACCATCACCGAAAGCGAGACGGAGGATAAGGACTGGATCAATAACTGGAAGCAGTATTTTAAACCGTTTACCGTAGACGATATCCTGATCAAGCCAACCTGGGAGGAGATTCCGGAGGAGCATAAGGACAAGCTCCTGATTCAGATCGATCCGGGTACGGCCTTTGGCACGGGACAGCATGAGACGACCCAGCTGTGTATCCGTCAGCTCCGCAAATACGTGACTCCCGAGACGGTTCTTCTCGACGTGGGAACGGGAAGCGGAATCCTTGGAATCACAGCCTTAAAGCTTGGTGCAAACACCGTGTTCGGTACGGATCTCGACGAGAACGCCATTACAGCGGTGGGAGAAAATCTGGAGGCAAACGGGATCAGTGGAGAGAGCTTTACGGTTCTCCAGGGAAATATCATTGATGATAAGGCGGTACAGGACGCGGCCGGCTATGAAAAGTACGATATCGCCGTGGCCAATATTCTGGCGGATGTCATTATCATGCTTCAGAGGGAGATTCCGGTACACTTGAAGAAGGGCGGCATTTTCATTACCTCAGGCATCATTAACATGAATGAAGAGGCAGTGAGAGCGGCATTTGCGGCCAACGACGCGTTTGAAGTGATCGAGGTGACGTATCAGGGAGAGTGGCTGTCAGTTACGGCCAGGAAGAAATAGGGAAGAGCGATGTATCATTTTTTCGTAAATCAGGAGCAGATCGGACAGGATACCGTCACGGTGACCGGCCCGGATGTGAACCATATAAAAAATGTGCTGCGCATGAAGCCGGGAGAAGAGGTTCTGATCAGCAACGGTGTGGATAAAGATTATGTATGCAGGCTTCAGACGATTACTTCGGATGCTGTGACTGCGGAGATTGTTACCGTTACGGAAGGCGGGACGGAGCTGCCTGCTAAGTTCTATTTATTTCAGGGGCTCCCGAAGAGTGACAAGATGGAGTTCCTCATCCAGAAGGCGGTGGAGCTGGGCGTTTACCAGGTAATTCCTGTGGAGACGAGGCGTACTGTGGTAAAGCTGGACGCAAAGAAGGAAGAGGCAAAGGTGCGCAGATGGAACGCAGTCTCAGAGAGTGCGGCGAAGCAGTCAAAGCGGCTGATAATTCCGGAGGTGACCGGTGTGATGACGTTTCAGGAAGCGCTTAACTATGCGGGCGGATTTGATAAAAATATCATTCCGTTCGAGCATGCGGAAGGGATGGCGGATACAAAGGCGTATTTTGCCGGAATCCGGCCGGGGATGAGCTGCGGGATCTTCATCGGTCCGGAAGGCGGTTTTGAGGATGAAGAGATATCCCGGGCATCGGAAGCCGGCGTAAAGCCGGTGACACTCGGAAAAAGGATTCTGCGCACGGAGACTGCCGGGCTTGCGGTGCTGTCCGTCTTAATGTTTCAGATGGAGAGCTGACAAAGAGGAGAAATTATATGGACGTTTATTTTGATAATTCAGCGACGACAAAGGTGCTTGCGCCGGTGGCCGATCTTGTGATGAAGGTGATGACGGAGGACTATGGAAATCCGTCCGCAAAGCATGGTAAGGGAATGCGCGCGGAACAGTATATCAAAGAGGCTGCGGAAATCATTGCAGGTACATTAAAGGTGTCCCCGAAGGAGATTGTGTTTACCTCCGGCGGTTCGGAATCCAACAATATGGCGCTGATCGAGACGGCTATGGCCAATCGGCGGGCGGGAAACCATATTATCAGCACGGCGATTGAACACGCTTCCGTCTATAATCCGCTGGCCTATTTAGAAGAGCAGGGCTTTGAAGTGACGTATTTACCGGTGGATCATAACGGACATATCAGCCTGGAGGACTTAGAACGGGCTGTCCGCAGGGAGACCATTCTCGTATCCGTCATGTATGTGAACAACGAGATCGGAGCGGTGGAGCCGGTGGAGGAGATTGCGAAGCTCATCCATAAGATTAATCCGGCGATCCTCTTCCATGTGGATGCCATTCAGGCGTATGGAAAGTTCGTGATACGGCCGAAACGTCAGGGGATTGATCTGCTTTCCGTCAGCGGGCATAAAATCCACGCCCCCAAGGGCATTGGTTTTCTCTACGTGGACAGCCGGGTGAAGATAAAACCACTGATCTACGGAGGCGGACAGCAGCGGGGACTGCGCTCCGGAACGGAGAATGTCCCGGGAATAGCAGGACTCGGAGCGGCGGCCCGCGAGATGTATCGGGATCACAGCGAAAGGCTTAAGCGGATGTATGAGATCAAGGACTATATGATCAGCCGGCTGGGTGAAGTCGAGGGGACTACGGTCAACAGCCTTCCGGGAGACCAGTCCGCCCCCCAGATTGTGAGTGCCAGCTTTTCCGGGGTGAGAAGCGAGGTTTTGCTCCATGCGCTGGAGGAGAAGGGGATCTATGTTTCCTCCGGATCCGCGTGTTCCTCAAATCATCCGGCGGTCAGCGGGACTTTAAAGGGGATCGGAGTTAAGAAAGAGCTTCTGGATTCTACACTGAGGTTCAGCTTCGGCGTGTTTAACACGAAGGACGAGGTGGACTACTGTATTTCCGTGTTGCAGGAATTGTTGCCGGTACTTCGAAGGTATCAGAGAGGCTGAGGAAAAAGAAAGGATTACTATGCAGTATAAATCATTTTTGATAAAGTACGCCGAGATCGGCGTAAAAGGGAAAAATCGTTTTATGTTTGAGGACGCTCTGGTGACACAGATCCGCCACGCGTTAAAGGATATTGACGGAGATTTTATGGTGGTGAAGGAGTCAGGAAGAATCTATGCCACTGCGGAATCGGAGTATGATTTTGACGAGGCGGTTGAAGCGCTTAGACGCATCTTCGGCATTGCGGCCATCTGTCCTATGGTCCAGGTGGACGATTGTGGATATGAGGATTTAAAGAAACAGGTACTTGCCTACGTGGATGAGGCCTACGAGGATAAGAATTTTACATTTAAGGTCAATGCGAGACGGGGAAATAAAAAGTACCCGGTTAATTCCGATCAGATTAACAGAGATTTGGGCGAGGTGATCCTGGACACGTTTCCGGAGACAAGGGTGGATGTTCATCAGCCGGAGGTCATGCTCCATGTGGAGGTGAGAAACCGGATCAATATCTACTCAAAGGTCATTCCGGGGCCGGGCGGTATGCCGGTAGGCACGAATGGAAAGGCCATGCTGCTCTTAAGCGGCGGAATCGACAGCCCTGTGGCAGGTTATATGATCTCCAAACGCGGCGTGAAGATTGACGCCGTCTATTTCCATGCGCCGCCTTATACGAGTGAGCGTGCAAAGCAGAAAGTCGTTGATCTGGCGAAGCTGGTTTCTAAATATTCAGGCCCCATTCATCTGCATATCGTGAACTTTACCGATATCCAGCTCTACATCTATGACCAGTGTCCCCACGAGGAGCTGACGATCATCATGCGCCGCTATATGATGCGGATTGCGGAGCGTCTGGCTGCAGATGCGGGAGCACAGGCTTTAATCACGGGGGAGAGCATCGGACAGGTGGCATCCCAGACCATGCAGTCCCTGGCCGCCACAGACGCCGCGTGTACCATGCCGGTATTCCGTCCGGTAATCGGCTTCGACAAGCAGGAGATCGTGGATGTGGCTGAAAAGATCGGAACGTATGAGACTTCGGTTCTGCCGTTCGAAGACTGCTGTACGATCTTCGTTGCAAAGCATCCGGTGACGAAACCGAATTTGAAGATGATTGAGCGCTCGGAAGAGAAGCTGAAAGAAAAGATCGACGAGATGGTGGAGACGGCCATAAGTACGGTGGAAAAGGTGTGGTGCTGATCAGGAGTATTTTCCGGTCAAAAAAAGCTTCAACCGTTTTACACGATTGAAGCGATTTACCAGTTGATTTCACTTATACCCGATAGTTTTACAGCGTATGACGGTATCCTGACCGGATTGGACTACGGTTCGGTTTAAATTACAGACTGGTCAGGATCCGGATTAGTCAACGATGTATGGCTTTAAGATGTTTACGATC
Organism: Hungatella sp. SL.1.14; assembly: GCF_024460495.1. Lineage (NCBI taxonomy): Bacteria > Bacillati > Bacillota > Clostridia > Lachnospirales > Lachnospiraceae > Hungatella > Hungatella sp. SL.1.14. The sequence continues at coordinate 24,932 of NZ_JANFYJ010000007.1, forward strand.
TCATCGACACTGCTCTCAGAATGAATGTTTAAGTCGATCGGTTTGGATAAGTCTAAACTGAAGATGCCCATAATGGATTTCGCATCAATTACGTATCTTCCAGATACCAGATCAAAATCGGTATCGAACTTGGTTAAGTCATTTACAAAAGATTTTACTTTGTCGATGGAGTTTAAAGATATACGAACTGTTTTCATGTGAAAAAACCTCCTTGAGATTGTTCTTTTTTTATCAGGGAATCCCCGCTTGTTCAAGTTCAATAGTACTGGCATATGGGGTAAAAGTCAATGGTAAATTTACATGAAAATAAAGATCACATACTGTTTATTTAGATAGGAGAAAACAAAATGAGAAAGGCAGCCCTGCATAACCTTGGATGCAAGGTGAATTCATATGAAACGGAGGCTATGCAGCAGCTTCTGGAAGAGGCGGGATATGAGATTGTTCCATTTGCCGAAGGCGCGGATGTGTATATCATCAACACGTGTTCCGTGACGAATATCGCGGACCGCAAATCGAGGCAGATGCTTCACCGGGCAAAGAAGATGAATCCGCAGGCCGTGGTTGTGGCGGCCGGCTGTTACGTACAGTCAGCGGGAGACGCACTTAAAATGGATGAGGCCGTGGATCTGGTCATTGGAAACAATAAGAAAACGGAACTGGTAAAGATCCTCGAAGAGTACTTTTCCCATGAAGGCCGTATCGAAGAAGAAACGGTGATTGATATCAGCGCCGCGAAGGAATACGAGGCTTTAACGATTCATAAAATCGCCGACCATACGAGAGCGTTTATTAAGGTTACGGACGGTTGCAACCAGTTCTGCAGCTACTGCATAATCCCCTATACGAGGGGGCGTGTGCGCTCCAGAAGGATGGAGGATGTGCGCGCGGAGGTGGAGCGTCTGGTGGCGGGTGGCTATAAGGAAATCGTGCTGACAGGAATCCATTTAAGCTCTTACGGTGTGGATTTCCGGGAGGAGGAGAGAAGGACACTTCTCGATCTGATTGTGTATCTGCATGAGGTGGAGGGACTTCTGCGAATCCGCCTGGGGTCTCTGGAGCCACGCATCATCACGAAGGAATTTGCGGAGGCGCTGGCGGTACTTCCCAAGGTCTGCCCGCATTTTCATCTGTCTCTGCAGAGCGGGTGCGACGCGACGCTGGCAAGGATGAACCGCCATTATACGACCGCAGATTATCTGGAGCGCTGTGATATCCTGAGAGCCGCCTTTGACAATCCGGCGATCACGACCGATGTCATCGTGGGATTTCCGGGGGAGACGGGCGAAGAATTTCAGACGACGGAAGCATTTTTACGGACGGTGCATTTTTATGAAATGCATGTATTCAAATACTCCAGACGGGAGGGAACCCGTGCGGCCGTCATGCCGGACCAGGTGCCTGAGCCGGTGAAGACGGAGCGGAGCGGTGTCCTGCTCTCTCTGGAAAAGATCATGTCCCTCGAATACCGGAAGCAGTTCCTGGGGAAGATGACAGAGGTGCTGATGGAGGAAGAATTCGAATGGGGCGGCCGCCGCTATATGATCGGCCATACAAAAGAGTACGTAAAGGCCGCAGTGCCGTTTGACGAAGGCTTAAAAGGAGCCATGGTCTGCGGAACCTTAACAGAGATGGTAAATGATGAAGTAATTCTTCTCACTCGGTAAAAACAGGAATTTTTATTTTTAGGTTGCCGAAACGGGATTTATGGTTTAGAATAGAGAAGAACAGTTAAAGGACGTGATAACAATGGGCGATATTCATAATACACAATTTTTTGGTTCAGTACAGGAAAACAAACTGGATGTAAGCCAGGTTCTGGAACAGGTTTATATTGCCCTCTCGGAGAAGGGGTATAATCCGGTCAATCAGATCGTGGGTTATATCATGTCTGGAGATCCTACTTATATAACCAGTCATAAGAACGCCAGAAGTCTCATCATGAAGGTAGAACGGGATGAGATCCTGGAGGAGCTTATGAGGGTTTATATTGATACGATGCTTAAGTAGTTTGCGTGGAAGTCATAGAATACCGATTGCCGGGTACAGGAATAATTTGACTGTCAGATGAAGGAACGAACGGACTCTGACAGTTGTTTTTGTATCACAGGAAAGAGGTTCAAAAGGTTTGACGATCAGTGGGAATTGCGTCCTGCTGTGATGAAATGACAACGTCCGGGGGGATTATGACTCTGCACCGGAATCATGACAGTCTGATCTGCCGTGTTCCGCTGTGTGAGCTTCACCCGCGGAACTCTTTATGATGTGGAGAAAATGAGAATGAGAATCATGGGCCTTGATTACGGTTCAAAGACTGTTGGCGTCGCCGTGTCCGACTCCCTTGGCTTGACTGCCCAGGCGCTGGAGACAATTACGAGAGAAGACGAGAACAAATTGAGAAAGACTTGCGCCCGAATTGAAGAATTGATTCGGGAATATGAGATTGAAACCATTGTTTTGGGTTATCCTAAGAATATGAACAATACTCTGGGAGACCGTGTGGAAAAGACAGAGAGCTTTAAAGCCATGCTGGAGAGAAGGACCGGACTGCCGGTCGTGCTCTGGGATGAGAGGCTTACAACCGTTCAGTCGGAACGGATCTTACAGGAGAGCGGAGTCAGACGGGAAAACCGGAAGGCGGTCATCGACAAAGTGGCGGCCGGACTGATTCTGCAGGGATATTTGGACAGTCTGCCGGGCGGCACGACCAGAGGAGAGTAAAGAAACGATGAACAGTGAAGAAAAGAAGATCACATTGGTGACAGACGACGGCGAGGCCGTGGATTTTTTTGTGTTGGAGGAGACCAGAATTAATGGTATGAATTATCTGCTGGTGACAGATGCGGCAGATGATGACGAAGAAGGAGAATGTTACATTCTGAAAGACTTATCGGAGAGCGGCGATGCGGATGCTCTTTACGAGTTTGTAGAGGATGATAACGAGATAGATTATTTATATAAGATATTTTCCGAACTGCTGGAAGACGCGGATGTGGATATTGAAAAGTGATTTTGAGGGACTCATATATGGATCAGGAAGTTTTTAAAGACATGCTTCGAAAAAAGGGACTCAAAGTGACGAATCAGCGCATGCTGGTACTGGAAATCATGGCGGAGCGCCCGGGTGAACATTTAACGGCGGAGGAGATCTATGACCTCGCGAAAAAGAAATGCCCGGAGATCGGACTGGCCACGATCTACAGGACTGTGCAGGTTCTGGTGGACTTATCGGTAATCGATAAGGTAAGCTTTGACGACGGTTTTGCCCGCTATGAATTAGGGGGCCTTGAAAGCGAGTCCAGACATCACCATCATCACGCAATATGCAGCCGCTGCGGCAGAGTATTTTCATTTGAAGGAGACCTCCTTGATACGCTGGAGCAGACCATATCCGACACCATGGGATTTAAGGTAACGGATCATGAGGTAAAGCTCTACGGGTACTGCAGGGATTGTCAGAAGATCATGGAAAAGGAAGAACAGGACGGAAAATAATAGAAAATGGAGGTAACAGATTGAAGAAACAGGACAGCAATGCAAAAATTAAGATCATTCCCCTTGGCGGAATGGAACAGATTGGTATGAATATTACCGCATTTGAATATGAGGACAGCATCATCGTGGTGGACTGCGGACTTGCTTTCCCCAGCGACGACATGCTGGGGATTGACTTAGTCATTCCGGACGTGACGTATTTAAAACAGAATATCGATAAGGTGAAGGGATTTGTCATCACCCACGGCCATGAGGACCATATCGGGGCTCTGCCGTATATTTTAAAAGAGGTCAACGTGCCTGTTTATGGAACGAAGCTGACCATTGCTCTGATCGAGAATAAGTTAAAAGAGCACAATTTATTAAAAAACACGAAGAGGAAAGTAATCAAGCACGGACAGTCCATCAACCTCGGCTGTTTCCGTATTGAATTCATAAAGACGAACCACAGTATTGCAGACGCCTCCGCACTGGCGATCTATTCACCGGCGGGCGTGATCTTACACACCGGCGACTTCAAGATCGACTACACGCCGGTATTCGGTGAGCCGGCCGATTTAGAGCGTTTTGCGGAGCTTGGAAAGAAGGGGGTACTGGCTCTGATGTGCGACAGCACCAACGCCATCCGCCCGGGATTTACTCCATCGGAAAAGACGGTGGGCAAGACCTTTGACAATATTTTTGCAGATCATAAGTTTAACCGTATCATCGTTGCATCTTTTGCCTCCAATGTGGACCGCGTGCAGCAGGTGATCAACTCGGCAGCCAAATACGGACGCAAGGTCGTGGTAGAGGGACGAAGCATGGTGAACGTCATCGGAACGGCCAGCGAACTGGGTTATATTGACATTCCGGAGGGAACCTTAATCGACATCGATCAGCTTAAGAATTATCCGGACGAGCAGACCGTGCTCATTACGACAGGAAGCCAGGGTGAATCCATGGCGGCTCTTTCCCGTATGGCGGGAAGCACCCACAAGAAGGTATCGATTAAGCCGACCGACGTGGTGGTTTTAAGTTCCACACCGATTCCGGGCAATGAGAAGGCCGTGTCCAAGGTTATCAATGAACTTGCCATGAAGGGCGCCGAAGTCATCAATCAGGATACGCACGTTTCCGGACATGCATGTCAGGAAGAGATCAAACTGATCTATGCGCTGGTGCGTCCGAAATATGCGATTCCGGTACATGGAGAGTACCGCCATCTGATGGCTCAGAAGAGTCTGGTACAGGCTATGGGAATTCCGAAGGACAACATCGTTATCATGTCCTCAGGGGATGTGGTGGAACTGGGACAGGAGTCCTGGGGCATCGTGGACCACGTCCAGTCAGGCGGAATCCTGGTAGACGGACTGGGGGTCGGCGACGTCGGCAATATCGTGCTGCGCGACAGACAGAACCTGGCTCAGAACGGTATTATCATCGTCGTGCTGACGCTGGAAAAATACAGCAACCAGTTGCTGGCAGGCCCGGACATCGTGTCCAGAGGCTTTGTATATGTGCGGGAATCAGAAGATTTAATGGAGGATGCAAGAGCGGTCGTAAACGACGCCGTGCAGGACTGCCTCGACCGTCATGTCAACGACTGGGGCAAGATTAAGAATATTATCCGTGACAGCTTAAGCGATTTCTTGTGGAAACGCATGAAACGGAATCCGATGATTCTGCCGATTATTATGGAAGTATAGGCAGACGGGAAGTACAGGCAGCAGCTGTACAGGCCGCACAAGAAACAGGATAAGCATCAAAGAATCAGGACTTTCGTGATGAAAGGGATGACAGTATGAGCCGTGCTACAAAAGAGATCAACAGAATAACGGGAGCCATCATCGGGATATCCGGAAGGCTGATTGTCTGCGCGCTGGTCGTGCTGCTTCTTTACGAGGGCGTGACAAAGGGCTATGAGTTTGGTCATGATATTTTCTATGCCACGTCAGTGGAAGCCGCGCCGGGCAGGGACAGGAGCATTACCGTGGAGGAGGGGACTTCCATCACGGATGCAGCAAAGCTCCTTAAGTCCTACGGGCTGATTACGAATGAATATTCATTTGTCATACAGGCCATCTTCTTCGACTATGAAGTGAATCCCGGGACGTATACCGTGAATACCTCTATGACCTCCAAGGAGATTCTTCAGATGATGAACGAAAATACCGGGGAAGAGGAAGAGAAAGAATGATTGTTAACGACAGAATTACGGACTACATCAATTCACTGGAGAGAAGCCGGGGCCCGCTCCTGACGGAGATCGCGTCGAAGGCCAGGAAGGAACGGGTCCCGGTTATACGAGAGGAAACCGCGTCTTTCTTAATCTCTCTGGTGGAGTCGAAGCGGCCGGCGGCTATATTAGAGGTTGGCACCGCAGTGGGCTATTCAACGCTTCTGATGGCGGGCGCCATGCCGGAGAACTGCCGTATTACAACGATTGAAAAATATGAAAAACGGATACCAGAAGCCCTTCGAAACTTTGAGAGAGCGGGGGAGAGTGACCGAATCACTCTTCTCGCCGGCGATGCCGGAGAAATCTTGAAGAAACTTACCGGTCCCTATGATTTTATCTTTATGGACGCGGCGAAGGGACAGTATCTTGTATGGCTTCCCGAAATCATGAGACTCATGGTTCCGGGAAGTATGCTTGTCTCGGACAATGTGCTGCAGGATGGAGATATTATTGAATCCCGCTACGCGGTGGAACGGCGGGACAGGACGATCCATGCGCGGATGAGGGAGTATTTATATGAACTGAAGCATACGGACCGTCTGGCTACGTCGATTATCCCCATCGGGGACGGCGTGGCTTTCAGTGTTTTAAAGGTGCCTGAGATTACTAATGTGTGCCCGTCATCAGCGGGAGAGAAAGAGATGTAAAAAGATGAGAAAGACAGAACTGCTCATTCCGGCTGGAAGCCTCGATGTACTGAAGACCGCAGTGATCTACGGTGCGGATGCAGTCTATATCGGCGGAGAAGCCTTCGGACTGAGAGCGAAAGCAAAGAATTTCACCAACAAAGAGATTCGAGAAGGAATCGCCTTTGCCCATGAACACGGTGTGAAGGTTTATATTACTGCCAATATCCTGGCCCATAACGATGATCTGCCGGGGGTGGAGGCGTATTTTGAGGAACTGAAGGAGATTGGACCGGATGCGCTGATTATCTCGGATCCGGGAGTGTTTGCCATTGCCAGGCGCGTACTTCCCGAGATGGAGATCCACATCAGCACTCAGGCGAATAATACGAATTACGGGACTTACCGGTTCTGGTACGAGCTGGGCGCCAAACGTGTGGTGACGGCCCGGGAGCTTTCCTTAAAGGAGATTAAGGAGATCAGGAATCAGATTCCGGAGGATATGGAGATCGAGAGCTTCATCCATGGCGCCATGTGCATCTCCTATTCGGGACGGTGCCTGCTGAGTAATTTCATGACGGGACGGGACGCCAATCAGGGAGCCTGTACCCATCCCTGCCGCTGGAAGTATTCCATCGTTGAGGAGAAGCGGCCGGGCGAGTATATGCCGGTTTATGAGAATGAGAGGGGCACTTTTATCTTTAATTCCAAGGATTTATGCATGGTCGACCACATTCCGGAGATGATTGAAGCCGGGATCGACAGCTTTAAGATCGAGGGGCGCATGAAGACGGCGCTCTATGTGGCGACAGTGGCCCGTGCCTACCGGAAGGCCATAGACGATTATTTAAAAGATCCGAAGCTGTATGAAGCCAATTTAGCCTGGTACCGGGAGGAGATTGCCAAGTGTGTCAACCGGGAATTTACGACAGGCTTTTACTTTGGAAAGCCGGATGCGTCCGCTCAGATTTATGAAAACAGTACGTATGTAAAGGATTATACGTATCTGGGGACGGTGGCGTCTGTGGATGGCCGCGGATACGCGAGGATCGAGCAGAAGAATAAATTCTCGGTGGGAGAGACTATCGAGGTGATGAAGCCGGATGGAAGGAATCTGGAGGCTGTCGTTTCTGCCATTTACGATGAGGAGGGAAACCCGCAGGAGAGCGCCCCCCATGCACGGCAGATGGTCGATGTGGATTTGGGGATTGAGATGGAGGAGTACGATATTCTGCGGAGATGTGAGAGTGGAGTACAGTAGGTAGTTGAAAGCAGAATAAAGCCGGGGCTGCCGGGAATATTCATTCCCTGGCAGTGATAAGCCGCCAGATCTGATCCGCGATCTGGCGGCTTCCTTTATGGCGGCTGCCCTCGTACCCCTCTGTGTACTCTTCCAATGCGTCATACTTCTGCTTTTTCTTGTAGAAAATCTTCGATTATGGTATACTATGAGAACTTACTGAGGTATCTCACGAACTTATCGGAGTCTGAACTCTGATGGAAGCGGAGGTTTTAATCATGACATGGATCTTATGGCTTTTGGCAGCAGCCTGTGTCATATACTATGTAGTTATCGTCATTTATTCGGGTTTTACCACTTCATTTTCCTTTATCTGGATGGTATTTGCAGCCGCCTGCCTGTTTCTGGCATTGGGCTGGGAATATTATATGAAGCATAAGGACCGGGTGCCGCTCTGGCTGCCGGTGTCGGTTATCACATTCTGCTGTACGGGAATTCTGGTGTTTTCCATGGTGGAGATCCTGATTTTTACAGGAGTGGCCAGCCGGGATGCGTCGAATCTCGATTATCTTATCGTGCTGGGAGCCAGAGTAAAAGAAGACGGGCTCAGCAAATCGCTGAAGAGCCGGCTCGACAAAGCGATCGATTATCTGGAGGAAAATCCGGGAACCGTGCTTGTGCTTTCAGGCGGACAGGGAGAGGATGAGCCGGTCAGCGAAGCGGCTGCGATGCGGGACTATCTCGTGTTTAACGGTGTGAGCGAGCGGCAGCTGATCCTGGAGACCCGTTCTTTCAGTACGGTGGAGAACATTGCCTACAGCAGGATTGCGATCGAGGAAGATCAGGCGGAGCGCAAAGCGCGTCATGCCAGGACCGACATCATCATGGAGCCCGGAACTTACGAAGAAATTTCGGATAAACCCATAAGAATCGGAGTTCTGACCAGTGACTTCCATGTGTTCCGGGCAGAACAGATCGCGAAGAAATGGGGGATTCCGGATATCTATGGAATTTCCAGCGAATCAGATCCTGTGCTGCTGGTCCATTTCTGTGTTCGGGAATGCGCTGCGATTTTAAAAGATAAACTGGTCGGCAATATGTAGAACCGAACCATTGGCGGTATGCTGTATGAGACTGGAAAAAAGCGGAATTCTGTTCTTCTTTTCTGCATGATAATGAAAACACCGGAGAATGGGCAAGATGGTAATAAAGAGAAAATGTTAAGGAAGGAATATAGAATATATGAGACAGTTAGAGAATTTGACAGCCTATGAGGTTGTGGAAGAAAAACAGCTGGATGAGATGAATGCCACGGGAACCGTGCTGCGCCATAAAAAAAGCGGAGCGCGGATTTTTGCTGTGTCCTGTGAGGATGAGAATAAGGTGTTTTCCATAGGATTCCGTACACCGCCGGAGGACAGTACCGGAGTTGCGCATATTCTGGAACACAGTACTTTGTGCGGCTCCGGTAAGTTCCCGGTGAAGGACCCGTTTGTAGAGCTGGTAAAGGGTTCCTTAAATACCTTTTTGAATGCCATGACGTATCCGGATAAGACGGTATACCCCGTGGCCAGCTGCAATGAAAAGGATTTCCAGAATCTGATGGATGTCTATATGGATGCTGTGTTCAATCCCAACATTTATAAGGAACCGAAGATTTTCATGCAGGAGGGGTGGCACTATGAGCTGGAGAGCCCGGAGGCGGATTTAATCTACAACGGCGTCGTCTATAATGAGATGAAGGGCGCGTTTTCCTCCCCGGAGGAGGTACTGGACCGCTATACGAGAAAAGTTCTGTTCCCGGATAACTGCTACGGGCAGGAATCCGGCGGTGATCCGGCCTTTATTCCGGACCTGACATACGATCAGTTTTTGAATTTTCACAGGAGATATTACCACCCATCCAACAGCTACATCTATCTGTACGGCGATATGGATATGGCGGAAAAGCTGGAATGGCTGGATGACCAGTATCTCTCGAAATACGATACCCTGGAGATCGATTCCAGGATTCTGCCGCAGGAGCCCTTTGACCGGCCGGTGGAGGAAGAGACCCATTATTCCATCACGGACGGGGAGTCCGAGGAGCAGGCTACCTATCTTTCCATCAATACCGTGGTCGGAGATGATTTAGACCCGCATCTGTATGTGGCGTTCCAGGTCCTGGAGTACACCCTTTTGGACGCTCCGGGAGCACCGCTTAAACAGGCGCTCATCGACGCGGGAATCGGACAGGACATACTTGGCGGATATCAGAATGGAATTCTTCAGCCTTATTTTTCCGTGATTGCGAAGAACGCGGATAAGGAGCAGAAGGGAGAGTTTCTTGCCGTAGTAAAGGGAACGCTCCGCAAGCTGGCGGATGAGGGAATCAATAAGAAGAGTTTAAAGGCTGGTCTGAATTTCTATGAATTCCGTTACCGTGAGGCGGATTACGGTTCTGCGCCTAAGGGGCTGATGTACGGTCTTCAATGCATGGACAGCTGGCTTTACGACGGAGACCCCACGGTGCATCTGACCTATCAGAAGACCTTTGATTATCTGAAGCAGGCAGTGGATGAGGGGTATTTTGAGCGGCTGATCCGTGACTATCTGCTGGATAATCCGTTTGAGGCAGTTCTGGTGGTCAGTCCGGAGAAGAATCTGACCGCAAAGGAAGATGAGAAGACTGCCAGACGGCTGGCCGCCTATAAGGCCTCGCTTTCGAACGAGGAGATCGCTGCTCTCGTGGAGCAGACCAGGGCGCTTCGCGAGTATCAGGAGACGCCATCCCCTCAGGAGGAATTGAAAAAGATCCCCATGCTTTCCAGGGAAGACATCGGCAGGGAGCCGGAAGCGATTATCTGGGAAGAAAAAGAGGTCGAAGGCGTGAAGGTGATTCACCATAAGATGTTTACCTCCGGTATTGGCTATTTGAAACTGTTGTTTGATACCTCCCGGGTTCCGGAAGAAGATTTGTGTTACGTCGGTCTGTTAAAATCCGTGCTGGGATTTGTAGATACGGAGCATTATACGTATGGTGATCTGACGAGTGAGATCCATTTAAACAGCGGAGGCATCAACCTCAGTGTCACGTCTTATCCGAATTTAAAGGACGGCGCTGATTTTAAAGGCGTTTTTATCGCCAGCGTCAGAGTTCTGTACGATAAACTGGACTTCGGCTTCTCCATTCTCGGTGAGATACTGAAGAATTCCATTCTGGATGACGAGAAGCGGCTGGGAGAGGTGATCAGTGAGACAAGGTCGAGAGGCAGGATGAAGCTGGAGGGAGCATGCCATTCAGCGGCGGTAGCCAGAGCTACATCCTATTTCTCTCCGACATCCTATTATAACGATCGCACAGGCGGAATCGGGTATTACCAGTTTCTGGAGCAGCTGGACAGGGAGTATCCGGAGCATAAGAAGGAGATTATCGCCAGGTTAAAACAGGTGATGGCGCGTCTTTTTACCGTGAAAAATCTGCTGGTCAGTTATACGGCCGATGAGGAGGGCTTCCGGCTGCTTCCCGCGGCACTCCGGAGCCTGAAGGAAATGCTTCCTGAAGGCAGTGAGGAGACGTATCCCTTTACGTTTCCGGCCGGCAACCGGAATGAAGGCTTTAAGACGGCCTCCCAGGTTAATTACGTGGCCAGGTGCGGAACCTTTGCAGGAAGCGGATACGCCTATACGGGCGCACTGCGCATATTAAAGGTTATTTTAAGCTATGATTACCTGTGGATTAATTTGAGGGTAAAGGGAGGTGCCTACGGCTGTATGAGCGGCTTCGGGCGCTCCGGAGAAGGATATTTAACCTCTTACCGCGATCCAAACTTAAAGGAGACGAATGAAATCTACGAGGGGATTGTGGAATATCTGGAGCATTTCGATGTGGATGACCGTGATATGACAAAGTATGTCATCGGCACCATCAGCGATATGGATGTGCCGTACCCGCCTTCCACGAAGGGAAGCCGCGGTCTGTCCGCATACCTTTCCGGTGTGGATGAAGCCATGATGCAGCAGGAGAGAGATGAGATCTTAAATGCCACGAAGGAGGATATCCGGGCGCTGGCACCGATTGTTAAGGCGGTTCTTGCCACTGGAAGCTTATGCGTGATCGGCAACGAGGAAAAGATAGAGGCAAATAAGGAGCTGTTCCATGAGACGGAGACCCTGTTCCACTCATAATAAAAACCAACTACGAAGGAGAATCAATGGATAATAATTATAAATCAGGATTTGTAACGCTGATCGGACGGCCCAATGTGGGGAAATCCACGCTGATGAACCATTTGATCGGTCAGAAGATCGCCATCACGTCAGATAAGCCCCAGACTACCAGAAACCGTATCCAGACCGTCTATACGGACGAGAGGGGACAGATTATCTTTCTGGATACTCCGGGGATCCACAAAGCCAAAAACAAGCTGGGAGAGTATATGGTGAGCGTGGCGGAGCATACCCTGAAAGAAGTGGATGTGGTGCTCTGGCTGGTGGAGCCGACCACATTTATCGGAGCGGGAGAACGCCATATCGCGGAGCAGCTGCAGAATGTGAAGACTCCGGTGATCCTGGTCATCAACAAGATCGACACCATAAAGAATCAGGATGAGATTCTGGAATTTATCGCTGCATACAAGGATGTGTGCAGCTTTGCCGAGATCGTTCCGGTGTCGGCGCTGAAGGATAAAAATACGGATCTGATGCTGGATTTGATCTATAAGTATCTGCCCTGCGGTCCTCAGTATTACGATGAGGACACTGTCACGGATCAGCCCATGCGTCAGATTGCGGCGGAACTTATCCGCGAAAAAGCGCTGAGACTGCTGAGTGATGAGATCCCTCACGGCATTGCCGTTACCATCGAGAAGATGACCGAGCGGAAAAACGGTATGATGGATATTGAGGCCACAATTGTATGTGAGCGGGACTCCCACAAGGGAATTATCATCGGCAAGGGCGGCGCCATGTTAAAGAGAATCGGCAGTGCGGCCCGCCGGGAGATCGAGGATCTGATGGACACTCAGGTGAATTTGCAGATCTGGGTCAAGGTCCGGAAGGAATGGCGTGACAGCGAGCTGTATATGAAAAACTACGGATACAATGAGAAAGAAATTTAGGAGCGGGTGATAGAATTGAGAGAGGCTGTCAGGCTTACCGGCATGGTGTTAAAGGCCGTTCCATCCGGGGAGATGGATAAACGTCTGGTGATCCTTACGAAGGAACGCGGAAAAGTTACGGCATTTGCCAGGGGCGCCAGAAGGCCGGGCAGTATGCTTATGGCCTGCGGCCGTCCCTTTGCCTTCGGGCAGTTTACGCTGTACGAAGGACGGGATGCCTATTCCCTGCAGTCTGCGGAAATCTCCAATTACTTTGACGAGCTATCCACGGATGTGGAGGGAACGTGCTATGGCTCCTATTTCCTGGAGTTTTCAGACTATTATACCAGGGAAAATATGGACGGCACGGCCATGCTGAAGCTGTTATACCAGTCAGTGAGAGCCCTGATGAAACCTGCGGTGCCCAATGAACTGGTCCGGCGTGTGTACGAGCTGAAGGCGATGGCCATCAACGGGGAGTATACGGAAAAGCCTCCCAGGGAAGTCAGCGATTCGGCCAATTACGCATGGGAATTCGTCGTGCTGTCGCCGGTCGAGCATCTGTATACCTTTGCACTGACCGATGCTGTGTTCGAAGAGTTCGGGCGGTGCGTGGAGATCAATAAGAAGCGGTTTATCGACCGGGAGTTTCACTCGCTCGATATTCTGGAGGCGATGACGGGGCGGCGGCCTCTGTGAGAAAGGCGGCCGGTGTTATAAGTATGGCCGTGAGTTTCTGCTGAGCTTTTTCTTTGAGTCAGGGGGAATAGGAGTGAATATAAAAAAACTGATCGGTGAGACAAATGCTTATGATAAAAAGCAGGCATTAGAGGAACGCCGGCCTAAAAGCTGGTGTAAAAGTGTAAGTGCATTTGCAAATGGGAATGGCGGCAGGCTGATTTTCGGTGTGGCAGACGATGACAGTATTACGGGATTGTGTCGGAAGATGGAAAATTGACAAATGCAGGGGCATTGCTGGCAGATGAATCCCCTATTAGACATTCTCGTTTATTTTGTACGAGATGGAATGGATTAGATAAAGCGGCAGGAACGATGGATGCGCTGGATGATAAGGAATTTTCAGGAAGTCTGGTGGTGCTGTTGGAAAATGGATTGGATTTTGTAAGAACGAATTCAAAAGTGAAGTGGCAAAAGGCCGGTGAAGAAAGGATCGAATTGCCGGATTATCCGAAAAGAAGTGTTTTAGAGGGGCTGGTAAATGCATTAATTCATCGTCAATATCTGGATTTGGGAAGTGAGGTACACATTGATCTGTTTGATGACAGACTGGAAGTTTACTCGCCGGGAGGAATGTGTGACGGATCACTTGTACAGGAGCAGGATATTGATAAAGTTCCATCCAAACGCAGAAATCCGGTTATTGCAGATATATTTAACCGTTTGAAATATATGGAAAGAAGAGGGAGCGGATTTAAGAAAATTCAAAGCGTCTATCAATCACAATATTTGTATACAGATGAAATGCGGCCTCAGTTTTACTCAGATAAAGACACTTTTATCCTGACACTGAAGAACCTTAACTATAAAAAAGGAGCCGAAAAAGGAGCCGAAAAAGGAGCCGAAAAAAAGCAGTTTCATAAGATGGAGGAAAGAAGAGAAAAAATACTGTTATTGATAAAACAAAATCCCCATATAACACAGGGAGAAATCATGGAAAATCTGAATTTGTCCAGAAAACAGGTTCAGAGTCTTATGAGAATATTAAACAATCAGGGACAGATCCGCCGGGTCGGCTCAAATAGAAATGGTTATTGGGAAGTTTTTCGCGAAGGCAGGGGCTGTAAACAGTAATAAATGCAGCGAAAAAACTTCGGAGGATCTATAAAGTATTGAAATGACGGAATGCATTTGGTATAATGCTTTCATATGCGCCAATTGCAGGAGGATGATGAATGAAAAAAATGAAAGCGGTCCTGGCGGTTCTCATCACAGCGGGATTACTTGCCGGATGTGCCGGAAGAGGGGGAACAAGTACCTTCGAGCCGAAGAGCAGCGGCATATTCGTGACGGATGCGGGAACATTTTCGACGGCTACCGTCGAGACATACGACAACCAGGATTATTATAATGAAGAGGAATGGAAGACCTTCCTTGAGGAAAATGTGGCTTCCTATAATGCGGAACACGGAGAGGGAGCGGTTACCCTGCAGTCATGCAGCTTAAAGGAGGGTACAGCCAGCATGATCTTTGATTATGCGACAGGAAGCGATCTGGCCCAGTTTACCGCACTTTATGAGGACACTGCCAATTCAGTGAACTCCATCGATATCATTCCTGTGGCCCAGGCCCTGGAAGAAGCTGGAACTGCCGGAACGATCTTTATCAAGACGGCAGACGGCAAGACGGCATCTACGGATGAGATTGCGAAGAAGACCGATTACCACGTGGTCGCCGTGGATGGAGGACCAGTCAAGATTCAGACAGAAGGAAAGATTATGTATACTTCCGATGGAGTGAAATTAAACAGCAGCTTCATAGCAGAGATCCCGGAAGGAAAGAATTACATCATATTCAAATAAAGTATCCGGATGCGGATGGAATAAAAGAAGAGAGGTTTGAGGACATGGAAAAGACAATGGAGAAAATTGTAGCGCTGGCAAAGTCGAGAGGATTCGTTTATCCGGGTTCTGAGATTTACGGCGGCCTTGCGAATACCTGGGATTACGGTAACTTGGGTGTGGAACTGAAGAACAATGTAAAGAAGGCCTGGTGGCAGAAATTTGTACAGGAAAGCCCCTACAACGTGGGTGTGGACTGCGCCATCTTAATGAATTCACAGACCTGGGTGGCTTCCGGCCATTTAGGCGGCTTCTCTGATCCGCTCATGGACTGCAAGGCCTGTAAGGAGCGTTTCCGTGCAGATAAGCTGATTGAGGATTACATGGCCGAGCATGGCATCACGATCGAAGGCTCCGTAGACGCCTGGTCTCAGGAGGAGATGAAAAAGTATATCGATGACAACAACATCTGCTGTCCCAGCTGCGGCAAGCATGATTTCACCGATATCCGCCAGTTCAATTTAATGTTCAAGACCTTCCAGGGCGTGACGGAGGATGCGAAGAACACCGTATACTTAAGGCCTGAGACTGCGCAGGGAATCTTTGTAAACTTTAAGAATGTGCAGAGAACCTCCAGAAAGAAAATCCCGTTCGGCATCGGACAGATCGGTAAATCCTTCCGTAACGAGATTACACCTGGCAACTTTACATTCCGTACCAGAGAGTTTGAGCAGATGGAGCTGGAATTCTTCTGCGAGCCGGGTACCGACTTAGAGTGGTTCTCCTACTGGAAACAGTTCTGTATCGACTGGCTGAAGGCGCTTGGTATGAAGGAAGATGAGATGCGCGCCCGCGACCATGCTCCGGAGGAACTCTGCTTCTACAGCAAGGCTACCACAGACATCGAGTTTTTATTTCCGTTTGGCTGGGGAGAACTCTGGGGTGTTGCGGACAGAACGGATTACGACCTGACGCAGCATCAGAACACATCCGGTCAGGACATGTCGTATTTTGATGATGAAAAGAAAGAAAAATATATTCCGTATGTAATCGAGCCGTCTCTCGGCGCCGACCGTGTGACACTGGCGTTCTTATGTTCCGCATACGATGAGGAAGAGATTGGGGAGGGAGATGTCCGTACGGTTCTCCATTTCCATCCGGCGATTGCACCGGTGAAGATCGGCGTACTTCCGCTTTCCAAGAAGTTAAACGAGGGTGCTGAGAAGATTTACACGGAGCTTTCCAGGTATTATAACTGTGAATTTGACGACAGGGGCAACATCGGCAAGCGTTACAGAAGACAGGATGAGATCGGAACGCCATTCTGCGTAACGTACGATTTTGATTCTGAAGAAGACCATGCAGTTACGGTCCGTGACCGCGACACCATGGAGCAGGTGAGAGTTCCGATCGCCGAACTGAAGAATTACTTTGAGGATAAATTCCGTTTTTAGGACGGAACCATCCTTGTGACTGAGCCGGGCCGACCGTCTCCGGATAAGAATACAGATCCGGGGCGGCCGGCCTTTTCTTATTACTTTCAAAGGGGTGATCGGATGATTCTGGAAAAATTAAAACGCATGGAAGGGTTTACCCACCAGGAGCAGGCGGTGGCACGCTACATTCTGGAGCACGTGGAGGAAATCCAGCAGATGTCCACCGAAGAACTGGCCAGAGTATCCTATACCAGTAAGGCTACGGTGGTGCGTCTCTGCAAGAAACTGGATACGGCAGGCTATCAGGAACTGAAACTGAAGCTGGTTTCAGAGCTGGTACAGAATATCCGTGTCAACCAGCTTCTGAACAGGGAGCCGATTACGGAAACGAGCACGCTGCAGGATATCCTCCAGACGCTTCCCAAGCTGTACGACAAGGCGATTACTGATACAGAGCTGTGTATGGACAAGAATGTTATAAAACGCATCTGCAACCGTATTAGAACCTCAGACCGGATCGATATCTACGGAAATGGAATCAGCTATATCCTGGCGCAGTCAGCCGCATTTAAATTTGCCACCCTGGGGATGGAGTGCGCCGCTTACGACAGTGTCAATGCTCATTTTCTGTCTGCGGGGAAAACGAAGAAGACCGTGTCGTTTGTCATCACCTTTACCGGGGCAAATAAGAGTATGATTGATACCGCCAGATACTTAAAGGAGACGACAGAGACATATGTAGTTGGAATTGTGGGACGGCATAACGAGGAGATCCGCAAATGGTGCCACGAGATCGTGGAGATCCCCTCCCGGGACTCTCTGCTGAGCCTTAAGGTGATTACCTCCTTTACAGCCACCACCTATGTGCTGGATATCTTTTTCTCCATGCTGCTTGCCCAGACCTATGAAAGCCATGTGAAATCCTCGCTTGAAATGGTGTGCCACGAGACACTCCGGATCGGCGTGGATTACTGGAATTTGAAGGATTCACCGGAGGAAGAGGACAAGTCCATGATTTGAAGCCGTACACAGGCTTTCCTGAACCGCTGTTTCAAAAAACAGCGGTTTTTTTGGTGATTTTTGAAACGGTGAACCATTTCGTGTTTTGCGTAGTGAAGAAAGGGGAATGATGTGTTACGATGAGACCATCAAAAGAAAAAGGGGACTGAGTAAATGGATTATAAAAAACTTGCAGAAGACATCCTTGCAAAGGTCGGCGGAGAGGAGAATATCTCCGGTCTGACCCACTGTGCAACCAGACTTCGCTTTAACTTAAAGGATGAAGGAAAAGCACAGACGGAGGCACTCAAAAAAGTAAACGGCGTCATGGGCGTTATCAGTAAGGGCGGCCAGTACCAGGTGGTAATCGGAAGCGATGTAGCCAGCGTGTACAGGCCGCTTACGGAGCTGTGCGAAGTGACGGCAGGGGAGGGCGGTCAGCCTTCCCGGGAGAAAAAAGATGACAGGAAGGTTGTGGAAAAGCTGATCGACACGCTTTCCGGCATTTTTACACCGATCCTTCCGGCTATCACTGCGGCCGGTATGATTAAGGCGATTCTGGCGCTTTTGACGGCGTTCAGCCTGGTGGACAAGACGGGAACCACGTATCAGACCCTGAATTTTATGGCGGACGCGGCGTTTTATTTCCTGCCGGTCCTGCTGGCCAATTCGGCGGCTAAAAAATTCAAATGCAATCCGTACCTGGCCATGATGCTGGGCGGCATGCTGCTCCATCCGGATTTTGTCAACATGGTGGCGGCTTCGAAGGAGAGCGGGGAAGCGATTCGGATCTTCCTGCTTCCCATCACCAATGCGGGATACTCCTCCTCCGTACTTCCGATTATTCTGATCGTATGGTTCATGTCCTATGTGGAACCGATTGCGGACAGAATTTCCCCTAAACCTGTTAAATTCTTTACAAAACCGCTGATTACCGCGATTGTGACAGGGATTGTGGGTCTGGTGGTCATCGGGCCGATCGGAACGATTATCAGCAACTTGATCGCCTCCGGCGTACACGGCTTAAACAATTACTGCAGCTGGCTCGTACCGGCTCTGGTAGGCGCATTTACACCGCTCTTAGTTATGACGGGAACTCATTACGGCCTGATACCCATCGGTATCAACAACCGTATGACCATGGGATACGATACCCTGATTTATCCGGGTATGCTGGGCTCCAACGTGGCCCAGGGCGGAGCAGCTCTGGCGGTAGCCTTAAAGAGCAGGAAATCCGAGATCAGACAGCTGGCGTCCTCCGCCGGAATCACGGCTGTCTGCGGAATTACGGAGCCTGCGCTCTACGGTATCAACATTCGCTTCAAGACACCGCTGTATGCGGCCATGATCGGAGGCGGCGCGGGCGGCTTCCTCATGGGAATCTTAAATGTTAAGAACTACTCAGGCGGATCACCGGGCTTCCTGACGCTGCCCAGTTATCTGGGAGGCGATACGCTCACCAGCTTTTACTTTGCCTGTGCCGGTGCAGCTGTCAGCGTAGTAATCGCATTTATCACCTCTTACGTTCTCTATAAGGATCCCAGCGATGAAAATGGGGAGAGGGCAGGCGGTGAAACAAAATCCGCGAAGCAGGATTCTGAATGGGATTCTGCTGAAAGGAGCAGCGGAAAGGCAGTTACCATTGCCGCTCCGCTTACCGGCGAAGTGGTTCCGCTGGGACAGGTAAACGATCCTACCTTTTCAGAAGAGATTCTGGGAAAAGGCACTGCCATTCGGCCTGCTGTTGGGCGGGTGGTATCTCCTGTAAACGGAACGATTGCCACGATCTTTGAGACCGGTCATGCCATGGGGCTCGTGTCGGAGGACGGGGCCGAAATCCTGATCCATGTGGGGCTCGATACCGTAAATTTAAAAGGAAAATATTTCTCCGTGAAGAAAAAATCCGGTGACAGGGTAAAGACAGGGGACTGTATTCTGGAATTCGACTTAGAAGCGATAAAAGCCGAGGGATATGACGTGATTACACCTGTCATAATATCGAATCATTTTAACTACAGCGCTGTCGAAACCGTGGCCGGGGGCCAGGTGGAGGCGGGAGCAGATCTGCTGCGGCTGAGCGATGGAGGTAACAATGAGAACATTTCCTGATGACTTTTTGTGGGGCGGGGCAGTTGCAGCCAATCAGTGCGAGGGCGCTTATAACGAGGACGGGAAAGGCCTTTCCGTTCAGGATGTACTCCCCCATGGCCTGCGGGGAGAGCGGGCGGAAGGACCGTCTGCTGATAATTTGAAGCAGGAAGCGGTTGATTTTTACCATCATTACAAAGAGGATATCCGCATGCTGGCGGAGATGGGCTTTAAGGTGTTCCGTACCTCCATTGCCTGGACCAGAATCTTTCCTCAGGGAGATGAAGAGCAGCCCAATGAAAAAGGACTTGAGTTTTATGACGCTGTGTTCGACGAATGCCTGAAATATGGAATTGAACCGCTGGTTACGATCTCCCACTATGAGACCCCGCTGGGGCTGGCGGAGAAATATGACGGCTGGAGAAGCAGAAAGCTGGTAGAATTTTTCGAGCGGTACTGCCGCACCATATTTACCAGATATGGCGGTAAGGTGAAATACTGGCTGACATTTAATGAGATCAATTCACTTCTTCATGCTCCGTTTATGAGCGGCGGAATTAAAACACCGCCGGACCAGCTTACGGAACAGGATTTATACCAGGCGATGCACCACGAGCTGGTAGCCAGCGCCATGGCGGTAAAGCTGGGCCATGAACTGATGCCGGGGGCAAAGATCGGCTGTATGATCCTGGGAATTACCGTGTATCCTCTGACCCCCGATCCCGACGATATGATTGCGGTGATGGAAAAGGACAGGGAGACGCTGCTGTTTGCGGACATTCATGCCAGAGGAAGATATCCGAAGTATCTCTTAAACTACTTTGAGGATCACGGAATCTCAATCCGTATGGAACCTGGAGATGAGGAGATGCTTAAGCATACTGTTGATTTCATCTCCTTCAGCTACTATTCCAGTATCTGCGCCACAACGCATCCCGAGTTAAGCGAACCGACCGGCGGAAATTTATCGAGAGGCTATAAAAACCCGTATTTAAAGGCCTCAGCCTGGGGCTGGCAGATCGATCCGAAGGGGCTGCGCTACACCTTGAACCGGCTTTACGACAGGTACCAGCTTCCGCTGTTTATCGTGGAAAACGGGCTTGGAGCCGAGGATGAGCTGGTGACGGTGAACGGGGAGAAGACGGTCCTTGACGATTACCGGATTGATTACCTGCATCACCATCTTTTGCAGGTACGGGAGGCCATCCGCGATGGAGTGGAAGTCATGGGATATACCTCCTGGGGCTGTATCGATCTTGTGAGTGCCTCCACATCAGAGATGAGAAAGCGGTACGGGTATATCTACGTAGACCGGAATGACGATGGTACGGGGAGCATGAAACGATACCGGAAAAAATCGTTCTGGTGGTACAGAGATGTGATTAAGAGCAACGGGGCCATATTGTAAATAGAATTGCAGACCGGAAGTCCGGCGGAGATGAACAACATTCCGCCGGGCTTTTTTGCTGTGTTTTTTGGCGGCCTACCGGCTGTCCTGTATCGGAATTAATACATAGTTAAAGCCTGAATGTATTAAAAATGAAGTGAATTTAATACATGTGCCAGCCGGATTTTGGCAATTTACATCAAAAATATCTTAAAAAAACAGCATAATCATGAAATAAATATACATTATAGACAATAAATAATAATTATGATAATATAATATTGTAATAATACTACATTTAAATACCAAATATCAGGGAGGTACATATCGCATGAGGAAGAGAGCAATAGCGGTGTTATTGACTGCAGCTATGATGGCATGTTCGATCACAGGATGCGGCGGAAACAGCGGGCAGACGGCGGACACGCAGGCCACAGAGAAACAGGAGACTGCAAAGAAAGAGGAGCCGGCGGCGAAGGGGGAAGAAACCACGGCGGCAGCGGAAGGCGGGGAGATTACCGGTAAGACGGAGTTCGCCAATGACAAGCTGCTTAATCTCGACTTAAGCATCATTCAGGGATACGAGGAGAGCGCCAGAAACGTAACGGGAATTGACGTGACGATTGTGACCTCACCGGATGTGGCCGCTTACAAAACATCTATCCAGCAGAGCATTCATGATAAAAGTGCGCCAGGCATGTTTACCTGGTGGGGCGGTTACCAGCTTCAGACGCTGGTTGACAACGGGCTGGTTGAGGATTTAACCGGCCTTTGGAAGGACTATATTACTCCGGCGGGCGTTTCTGCAGATATCGCCGATGCATTTACCTATGATGGAAAGGTCTATGCGGCTCCTTACAGCATCCTTTACAATGTAATTCTTTACAACAAAGAAGTATTTGACAAGGCCGGCGTAAAGGAACCGGAAACCTTCGATGAATTCCTCGGGGTATGTGAGAAGCTGAAAGCCTCCGGTGTTACTCCGATTGCATTCAAGAACGATTCCTGGGCGGGATTTATCTGGTTCCAGGCGCTGATTGCAGCGTATGAGCCGCAGCTTTATCAGGATTTGTGTGACGGGACGGCTAAGTACACCGATGAGCGTGTTGCAGAGGTGATGAATATCTGGAAGGATATGATTGATAAAGGCTACTTTACAAAACCGATCTCCATTACCGATATGGAGAAGCAGATGGCAAACGGCGAGATTGCCATGATGCTTGAACCGAATCGTGAGATCAGCCCGCTGGTGAAGGACTACGGCATGGTATCCGGGGAGAACTTGGAGTCCTTTGTAGTTCCTTCCATGAACGGGGATAAGAAGGTAATCTTCTTTGAGGCGGCTCCCATCTGTGTGGCAAAAGCCAGTGCGGACAAAGGTTCTGCCATGAAGGCTATGGAGACGTGGTATAACAAGGAACTCCAGAATTATATTTACGAGAACATTGGTTTAGCCAATACGAGCACAGTCGATGTCACGGATCCGGCATACAAGAGGACCCTGGAATACTCAGCGAAACCGGATGAGATAACACTGATGCTGAGATATTATGAGAATACTCCGGAAGATATCAGAAATGTGGCATTGGATGAATTGATGCGTTTTGAACTTGGCAACGGCACCATTGAAGACGTGCTTGCCACGATTCAGGCAAAGGCCGATGAATACTGGGCCAGCGCAAAATAGTAAGGTTACAGACCCGGCGTCCCCGTAAGCGGCGGCGCCGGGTTCATAAAGGCTGCCGCCAAGGCGTTCTGTAAGGAGGATTAACATGGAGGAGCAGAAGAAAAACAGAAAAATAAAATGGAATACCGACTACTTATACCTGGCGCCAGCGGTACTGTTCGTCGGCTGTTTTTTTATCAGTTCTATTATTTTTACCATTAATTTAAGCTTTTTTGAGTGGGATGGCTTTTCTCCCATGAAGTTTACCGGTTTTTCTAATTATGTCAAACTGTTCCAGGACCCCAATTTCAGAATTTCCTGCATGAATACCATTATCTGGGTAGTCTGCTCTCTGGTGGTCTCTCTGATCATTCCCCTGTTGTTTGCAATTCTCATATCCAACAGCTTCTGGCCGTCAGGATTTAAAAATGTATTCTATTTTCCAACTGCACTGTCAGGGACCGTGGGCGGCATCGTGATTGCAACCATCCTCTCCCTTTCCGGACTTCCCCAGATCTTTAAGCTGCTTGGAATGGATGAACTGGTCTATGACTGGCTGTCAATTCCATACGTGAATACGTTTATCATGATTGCAACCGGACTGTGGCAGGGAATCGGACTCAATATCCTGCTGTTTATATCAGGGCTGAACAGCATGGACAGAAGCCCTGTGGAGGCGGCAAAGATCGAAGGGGCAGGGACGATACAGCTGTATCGGAAGGTTATTCTGCCGCTGTTAAAGCCTACGATCATCGTAGTGCTTCTGATGTCTCTGGTAAACAGCTTCAAGGTATTCGACAGCATCTGGGTCATGACAAAGGGAGGTCCCTACCGGACCAGTGAGACGCTGGCGCTTACCATGTATCTGGAATCCTTCGCATACGGAAGGCTTGGAGCGGGCGCGGCGGTAGCCGTGGTGCTGACGGTTGTCATTCTGATTGTCTCTTATTTTAATATCAGAAATACGTTCCAGGAAGACTGAGAAAGGGAGGAAGATATGAAGAGTAAGTATAAGTGGCTGATTAACGGCATTTTGTGTCTGATGACCCTTGTGTGGATTGCACCGGTGGTCTTTGTACTGCTGAATACATTAAAGGGCAAACAGGAGTACAACTTAGGCAGCCTGTGGGATCTTCCAAAGGGCAGTCAGCTGTTTGAGAATTTCAAATACATCATTGACAGTAAAGTGATCTTTGACGGGATGGCCAGCAGCTTTCTGTACGCGGTGCTGGGAGCCGGAGGAGCGCTCATTATGGCGATTCTGGCGGCGTATGCAATTGCACATTTACGGATTAAGCACCCGATGTTCTGGTTTCTGTTTATTTACAGCGGAACGATTTTCCCGTTTCAGATTTACTTAATTCCCATCTATAAAGCGTATTCCAGGGTCGGGCTCTATGATACGAGAACCGGCATGATCCTGTTTTATATGGCGATCTGCATTCCGTTCTGCATGTTTGTACTGCGCAATTTCTTTATGGGAATCGATAAGGAGATCAGTGAGTCTGCCAGAGTGGATGGCGCATCAAAGCTTCAGGTGCTGACGCGGATCTTCGTTCCCATGGCCAAGGCGCCGATTGCGATTTTATTCATGTCACAGTTTAACTGGTCATGGAACGATCTGATGTTTGGTCTGACATTTACCAAGACACAGGGGATACGGACCGTGATGGCTACGGTTTCCCTCATGGACAGGGGAAATGTGCCGGTGCTGTTTTTGACGTGCCTTGTGGCGTCTCTGCCGACGATCATTCTCTTTATCCTTCTGCAGAAGAATTTTGACAGCGGTTTTGTATACACGACAAAGTGAGAGAGGAGGGGAGAACGATGCTTAACCGGGAAAAAGGTGCGCCGCCTCTGTACCATCAGCTGAAGGAGATCCTGAAGCAGGAGATCGAAGAAGAAAAATATAAGAAAGGCGATATCTTTCTGACGGAACGGCAGCTTCAGGAGAAATACGATGTGAGCCGGGTCACCGTCCGCCAGGCAGTCAGCGAACTGGTGAATGAAGGGTATCTGCAAAGCTCCAGAGGCGTCGGAACCACCGTGGTATTTAATAAAATAGACGAGAATTTAAAGCAGGTGATCAGCTTCTCCGAGGAAATGGGCCGCCACGGCATCACCATGATGACCAGTCACTGCGTCATGAGCCGGGAAAGGGCCGGAAAAACAGTGGCTGAGAACTTAAAACTGGATCAGGACAGTTACTGCTATAAGCTGGAGCGGGTTCGCTGTGCACAGAATATTCCTGTTGTGTATTCCATCACATGGCTGACCAACAAGTACCGTCTGCCCATTGACAACGATTTGTATAAAGATTCGCTGTATAAGCTCTTAAAGGAAGAATACGGCATCGTGATAGCCAGGGGCAGGGATACATTTGAAGCGGTTTTAGCCACGGAAGTGACAGGGAAATTCTTAAATATTGATCCCGGACAGCCTGTGTTTAAACGGATCCGCAATACGTACGACCAGGATAACGACGTCCTGGAGTACACAATCTGCTATTATCCCGGAGAACGGTATAAATATTCGGTAGAGCTGTAAAGGAAATGGAGAATTGCATGAAAAAGAAAAACATTGTCTTTATCTGTACGGATCAGCACCGGACCGATACGCTGTCGGCATACTGCAGGGATACCGTATGCCGCACGCCGAACCTGGATGCCCTGGCGGCGGAGAGCGTGGTGTTCGACCACGCATATGCCAGCAATCCGGTCTGTTCACCGGCCCGATGTTCCATGCAGACGGGACTGTATCCGTCGAAGACCGGAATGGAGACCAATTTATACCAGACCGGAACGAGAACCCATGAGCTTCAGGATACGGATTACTTACTCAGCCGGAGGCTCCTCCGGGCCGGCTATACCGCGGCCTATACCGGGAAATGGCATCTGGGCTTTGGACGGGATAAAGAGGCGTCGGCAGAGGGGCAGATTCTGCTGGACCGGCTGAAGCACGGAAGTATGGAAGGCGCGGCCTACATGGGGTACGGCACGCTTCCCACAGATGTTGGCTATCTGGGAGACGATTTTCCGGGCCATGGAAACGGCGGCTGGGCTTATCCGCAGTATCAGGAGTATTTAAGGGATCACGGACTCACCCTTGAGATCATCAATCAGGGGCCGGACCGCAGGCCGGGGGACCACTCCTTTATGGGGGAGGTGGTTTCACCGGTTGAAACGACAATTGAATATTATGTAACTGAACGGGCCATCAGGCTGACGGAAGAGATGGCGGGACTGGGAAAGCCGTTTTTCATGAACTTAAACTTCTGGGGCCCCCACGAACCGTTCTTCGCACCTTCTGCCTGGCTGGATGTCTACCGCCATATGGAGCTTCCGCAGTGGCCCAGCTTTGAGGAACCGGCGGAGAATATGCCGCGGATCTACGAGATGCTCAGAAGACCGGAGAAAAACTGGACGTTTTTCCAGGAGACGCTGCGCCATTACTATGCATGTGTCAGCCACATTGACAGTCAGATCGGAAGATATCTTACATGGCTGAAGGACAACGGGCTTTATGATGACACGGTGATTCTGTTTTCCGCTGATCATGGGGACAATCAGGGCTGCCACGGAAAGCTGGAGAACAAGTCCTACGGAATGTATGATGACACCGCCAGAATCCCTCTTATGATAAAACCGGCAGCCGATGGAGCGGAGATTGGGGAAGGCTTAAAAGGGTATCATCAGAAGGCGCTGGTGGGCACGTGTGATATCTATGCCACAATTTTGGGGCAGGCAGGCTTTGTGCCGGAGGATGACCACGGCTTCGGAGACGGCCGTGATCTAAGCGGATTTATCACAAACCCGGAACAGGCATGGAGCGATGAGATCGTGACCGAGGGAATGGGGGCGCTGGATATCGTAGCGACCCAGCGGATGTACCGGAAGGGGAGATATAAATATATCTTCACCGCAGGTGATATGGATCAGCTCTTCGATCTGGAGGCGGACCCGTTTGAGATGAATAATCTGGCACGGAAAGCGGAGTGGGCTCCGCTTCTGCTGGAAATGAAAAACAACTTTGCAGACTGGATGAAGCGGCACCGCGATCCGGCAGAAGCGGGATTCTGCAAGATGAACCGGATCGGGAAATGGGCTGTGGAACAGGAGGAAGAATATGGCATGTAAGAAAGCCTGGAAGGTGTATCTGATTCATCACTCCCATACCGACATCGGGTACACGGAGCGCCAGGATAAAATTATGAGATACCACTGTGATTTTGTGATGCAGGCCATCGATATTTTAAACAGAATTCACGACGGCAGGGCAGAAGACGCGAAAGGCTTCGTATGGCAGTGTGAGAATTTCTGGCAGGTCAGGAACTTTTATGAGAATGCGCCGGAACCGTACATCCGGGACTTCGAGCGCTATGTAAAGACCGGTGAGATCGGATTGTCCGGCAATTACTTAAATATGACAGAGCTGGTATCTGCAGATGTTTTAGACAGCAGAATCCGTCTGGCGGAAGAATACGGAGAACGGATCGGACGGCCGGTTGTAAGCGGTATGTGTGCGGATATCAACGGCATGGCATGGGGATACGGGGATGCCCTGTATGATCACGGTGTGACGAATTTCTTTACCTGTATTCATCCCCATCACGGCATGTTTCCCCTGTATAAGAAACAGCTTCCATTTTACTGGGAAACACCGAAGGGAAACAGAATTCTTGTCTGGAACGGAGACTACTACCATCTGGGAAACGAGCTGTTCTTTGCCCCTCACGGGGGAAATACGTATCAGATCAGGGATGAGTTTCATGACCCCATGAATCGCCATATGATCCTGAACCGATCCTCTAAAGACACGGATGAGAGGGAGCGGGAGATCGGAAGAATCCGTCTGGGGCGCTACCTGGAGAATCTGGAGGCTGAGGGGTATCCCTGGGATTTCGTACCTTTTATGATTTCGGGCTGCATCACGGACAATGCGCCTCCCAGCATGGCCGTGGCAGAGCGGGTCAATGAGCTGAACCGGGTGTACGGGGGACAGATCACGTTTCAGATGGTGAATCTGGACCAGTTTTTTGAAACGGTGAAGGAACGGTGCCGGGAAATACCGTGTTACCGGGGAGACTGGAATGACTGGTGGGCAGACGGTGTCGGATCAACGCCTGCGGCCGTCCGGATCTATCTGGATGCGAGGCGAAAGTATGATATCTGCGGAAAGCTGTCGGAAGAAGAGGATTCATGGGAAAAGGAATTAAAGGAAGAGGCGGCCGAAAACATGATGCTGTACGCCGAACATACATGGGGATACTCGTCCTCTGTCATAGAGCCGTGGGAACCGCTGGTGGGAAGCCTGGAATGGAAGAAGGCCTCTTACGCGGTTAATGGGAATTCAGCGGCCTCCCAATGGCTGGACCGGCTTCTGGCAAAAAGAGGGGAGATCACCATCTGCAGCGAAAAAGGACAGCGTTACCGGATTATCAACCCTCACAACAGGAAGGTTCACGACAGCGTGGATTTGTATATAGAGCATTGGGAGTATGTGGAAGGTGTCCGGTATGATACAGCGATACCGGTGGAGGTGAGAGACTGCGCCACCGGAGAAGTGATTTTGAGCCAGGTCCGTATGACGGCCAGAGCTGCCGCGGTCCAGATCGCACTGGCTATGGAGCCGAAGGAAGAAAGAGATGTGGAGATCCGGCTGGTTCACAGGAGAACGCTGGTTACATATCGGAATACTCCTTATATGGGGGCGGAAGGCGTAGCCGATCTGATGGAAGCAGGGCTGCGTAAGGACCATGGCTGTGTGGAGACGCCATATTACCGCGTGGTGTTTGACCAGGAGTCCGGTATCTCGTCTGTTACTGATAAGATCTGGGGAAGAGAGCTTTTAAGGAGTGACCGGACGGAGGCGCCGTTTTCAGGAATCTACGAGATAACCGCCATGGAGGGCGGTCCACAGGAGATCAGGAGAAGTATGGGCCGAAACCGGAAATCAACCGCCACCAGACGGTACAAAAGCAGTTTAAGGAGCATAGAGGTGGTGGAACGCGGTCCTGTCTATACGGCCGTGGAGTTGAAATACAGCCTCGAGGGCTGCGGTTTTTACAACGTGTATCTGAAAATCTATGAAACTGTGAGAAAGCTGGAGGCACGTGTACGGATTCATAAGAACAGTGTATGGGAACCGGAAAACCTCTATATCGCACTTCCATTTACTGCGGGAGACGGCGGTGTCAGCTATTTAGATAAGACCGGCTGTGTGATCCGCCCCGGTATCGATCAGCTTCCGGGAAGCTGCCAGGATTTTTATTTACTCCAGAACGGCGTGGCGTGGGAGCAGGACGGCCGGATCGTGACGGCGGCGTTCAAAGACTCGCCCATGGCAGTGTTCGGTGATCTAAAGGCGTCGCCGGTCCGTCTCTGTGACGGAGCAGATGAAGGGAAGAACCGCGGGCCGCTGTATTCCTGGGTGATGAACAATTTTTGGGAAACGAATTTTAAGGCAGACTTAGGCGGCTTTTACGAGTTTGCCTATACGGTCAGAACCATGGAGAACGTATCTGCGCCGGAAGCCCTTGAAAGCTGTGAAACAGACAATGAGGGACTTTTGGCCTTCTACATAGAGAAGGCGTAGCTTCATGCTGACCGGGAAAGGAAGAGTATGGAATCCTGTTATCTGATGATGGATGTCGGCGGTACCGGGATAAAAGCAGGGCTTTTTTCCCGGTCCGGAGAGATGGTGGAACGCGTCCGTTCCTTTCCGGCAAGGGCGAAGGAGGGGCGTGAGGAGATATTCCGGAATTTTGCCTGTATCATACAGGAGATGGCAAAAGACCGGATGGTGGAAGGGATTGGCATGGCATTTCCCGGTCCCTTTGACTATGAAAAGGGAATCAGCCTGATGAGAGGGCTGGACAAATACGATTCGGTCTACGGGATTCCCGTCCGGGAGGGTGTGATGGAACAGCTGGAGAGAATCGGCAAAACCGAGAGCGTGGCGCGCGGCTGCCGGTTCCTGTTTCTTCACGATGTAGAAGCGTTTGCCATCGGCGCCTGTCGGCAGGGACGCATGGCCGGGTGTAAAAAGGTGATGTGCGTGTGCATTGGAACAGGCGCCGGCTCTGCATTTGTGGAAAACGGCTGTGTTGTAAAAAAAGCGGGCGGAGGCGTACCGGAAAACGGCTGGATCTACAATACACCCTTTAAAGAGGGCGTGATCGATGATTACGTATCAGTCAGAGGGCTAAAAAGGCTTACGGAAGGCGTATTTGCGCGGCCGGAGGCTGTTGACGGGGCGAAGCTTTTTGAACTGGCAGAGGCCGGCAGCGAGGAGGCCGCGAAAGTCTTTGCTGCATTTGGTGAGGATGTAAGTGAAGCGCTGACGCCTTTCCTCAAGTCGTTCCGGCCCCAGGGACTGGTGCTGGGCGGACAGATCGCAAAGAGCTTTCCCCACTTTGGAATGCAGCTGCGTGAGGTATGCAGGCATACGGGAACTGCTGTATTTACCGAGCCGGATACTTCAATCCGCGCGATGGAGGGCCTGTACGCCGTGATGGAACCGGTTACCGGGGCGAAATGAATACAATGGAAGGAAACTAAGTTATGATAAATCGGGAAGGCTATGGAAATTACGATTTGCATCCATATAAAGAGATAAAAGGATATGAGGGGCACGCCCTGGAAGGCGGCTGTGCTGTTCTGGCTCAGCTAAAAGCAGAAGAGAAAGCGGGAAAACGGGTGATCGTCTGTGATTTCTATCCCGGCGTGGACCGGGAAGAGGCTGCCGGACTTTTAAAACAGCTGGAACCGGCGCTGCTCATCGATGCAGATGCGTGCGCAGTTCCGGAAGAGGAGCTGACCGCACAGTGGAAGGACTATTTAACCGATGACCGGGTCTTTGGCGTGATATGCCATAAGAGCTTTAAGGACTGTTTTTCGGAGGAGAAGCTGGAAGCGGCAAGAAAAGCGGTGGAAGAGACGGAATCGGGTCTTGTGGTGGTGTACGGCACCGGCGCTTCCTATATTACATACGGGGATGTGTACGTATATTTTGATATGGCCCGCTGGGAGATCCAGCTCCGTTACCGGGCCGGAATGCCTAACTGGAATTGTTCCAATACCGGGGATCCGGTCTTAAGTAAATACAAACGGGGCTTTTTTATTGAATGGAGGCTGGCGGACCGCTATAAAAAGGAGCGGTTCCAGCGGTTCGATTATGTAGTGGATACCAATGAGAGAAATAATCCGAAGATGATCACCGGGGAAGCGTTCCGGGAGGCGCTCTGCAGAGTCAGCAGCGAGCCGTTCCGCCTGCAGCCCTACTTCGATCCCGGCGTGTGGGGCGGCCAGTGGATGAAAACCAGATTCGGTCTGGACCCGTCGGAAGATAATTTTGCCTGGAGCTTTGACGGCGTGCCGGAGGAGAACAGCTTAAACTTAAAATTCGGCGAGGTGACGGTGGAAATTCCGGCCATGGACCTGGTGCTGTACCAGCCGGTAAAGCTGCTGGGCGACCGTGTCCATGCAAGGTTCGGGGCAGAATTCCCTATCCGCTTCGACCTTCTGGATACCATGGGAGGCGGAAACTTATCACTGCAGGTGCACCCTTTGACCGAATATATCCAGGATCAGTTCGGGATGCATTATACCCAGGATGAGAGTTACTATATTCTGGATGCAGGAGACGACGCCTGTGTCTATCTGGGCGTTAAAAAGGACGTGGACAGAGACGCCATGTTCCACGATTTAGAGGAGGCGAGAGAGGGGAAAATCCTCTTTCCGGCAGAGCATTACGTGAACCGGATTCCGGTGAAGAAGCACGATCACGTTCTGATCCCGGCCGGAACGATCCACTGTTCCGGAAAGAATGCCATGGTGCTGGAAATCAGCGCCACGCCTTATATCTTTACCTTTAAGCTGTGGGACTGGGGCAGAGTGGGCCTGGACGGTCTTCCGCGCCCCATCCATTTAGAGCACGGAGCAGCGAACATCCAGTGGGACCGCGATACGGACTGGGTATACGACAATCTGGTTCATCAGGAACGGACCATACGGGAGGAGGAAGGCCTTAAGCTGGAACGTACGGGACTTCACAGCCGGGAGTTTATCGAAACCCACCGTTACACACTGACAAAGCCGGTAGAATGTTCCATGGAAGACAGCGTTCACGTGCTGAACCTGGTGGAAGGGGAGAAAGCGTTTATTGAAAGTCCGGAAGGCGCCTTTGAACCCTTTGAAGTTCATTATGGAGAAACCTTTATTATTCCGGCGGCTGTAAAGAAATACCGCGTCCGGCCGGCCGGAGCCGATAAAAAAGAACCGGTGGCTGTGATTGCCGCTTCAGTAAAATAAGCCTTAATCAATGGAGGAGTATCATGGATTATCAGAAAATCAAGAAAGTGCACGTCGTATACAAGACTCACTTAGACATCGGCTTCACGGATATGGGCCGGAATGTACTGGACCGTTATGTAAAGGAATATATCCCTCATTCCGTCCGCCTGGCAGAGGAGATGAATGGAGGAAAGGAAAAACGGTTTATCTGGACGGTGGGATCGTACCTGATTGATTACTATTTAAAACATGCAGATGCGAAGGCCTTAAGCGAACTGGAGGCCGCCATTGAGAGAGGAGATATCTGCTGGCACGGGATTGCCAGCACCACTCACACGGAGCTTCTGGACATGGATTTATTCCAATATGGCCTGGAGCTGGGCAGCAGGCTGGAGGCGCGTTACAAAAGACATACCATTGCGGCCAAAATGACCGACGTGCCGGGGCATACGATCGCAGTAGTGGATGCGCTGGCAGATAAGGGAATCCGTTTCCTGCATATCGGAGTCAACGCTTCATCCATGGTACCTGAGATTCCGCAGACATTCGTCTGGAGACATGGAACGAAGCAGATCATCGTCCAGTATTCTTCCCAGTACGGGGCGCCGGGGTATGTGGAAGGGATGGATGAGGTGCTGGAGTTCGCCCATACAGGCGATAATCTGGGACCGCAGTCGGCAGAGGAGGTGGAAGCGGAATACGAGCGGATTAGAAAGCTGTATCCCAACGCCGTTGTGGAAGCCTCCACCCTGGATGCGTATGCCGAAAGCCTTCTGGCAGTGGAAGAGACGCTGCCTGTGATCGAGGAAGAGATTGGGGACACCTGGATTCACGGCATTGGTTCTGATCCGTGGAAGGTCAGCCGCTACCGCGAATTAATCCGGCTTAAAGATCAATGGCAGAGGGAAGGCCGGTTTTCCAGGGATTGTGAAGGCTATGATGCATTTATGATGAATCTGATGCTGATCGCAGAGCATACCTGGGGGCTGGATTACAAGAAATATCTGGCCGACTTTAAGAACTGGACCAAGGAAGACTTTCAGAAGGCCAGGACGGCGGACGAGACGACTCTGGAATTCTTAACAAACAGAAATGCACAGATGCGCGAAGTACTGGACATTGATTTCAAACGGTACCGCGGCGGTGTCTTTACCGGATCTTACCGGTATTATGAGAGCTCTCATGAGGAGCAGAGGGAATATTTAAAGAAGGCGTTGGAAGAACTGCCTGCCGATTTAAAAGCGGAGGCGGAACGTGCGCTCACAGGCTGCATACCGGTAAAGGAAGAGTCCGAAGGCCGCAGGGTCTGCGTGGGAGAAATCCTGGAAATCGGCGGCTGGAAAGCGGCAGTCGATGGAAGCGGAGCCATAAGAAAACTGGAACGGGGAGGCAGAGACTGGGCAAAGGACGGAGCCATCGGCCGGCTGGGATATGAGACCTTCAATGCGCTGAACTGTGTCCAGAACTACTACCGCTACAACCGGGCATTCTATGAAAATGGCTGCTGGTCGGAGGGCGATTTCTCCAAACCGGGGCTGGAGTTTGTAGAAGATTTGGAGAACCGGTATTATGAATTCAGCGTCAGGGATTTGAGGGTCTGCGGAGAGGAACTTCTTATTGACCTGGCGGGGGACGCCGAAGCGGCAGAAAAATACGGCTGTCCGCGGGCGGCTCAGATAAAATACGTGTTTGGCCCGCAGATCACCTGCAGCGTGTCCTGGTTTGGCAAAGACGCAAACCGCATGCCGGAAGCCCTTTGGTTCGACTTTATCCCTGATACGGAGAACCCGAACCGCTGGCTGATGGAAAAAATGGGAGTCCCCGTCTCGCCGCTTAACGTCTTGAGAGGCGGCAACCGCCTCCAGCACTGTGTGGAACGGCTGGTCTATGATGGTTCCGACGGAAAAATGGCAATTGAGACCGTGCATGCCCCGTTAGTCAGCGCAGGCGGACGGAATCTCTACGATGATTATCGCAGGCTGCCGGATTTGAGAAAGGGATTTTCGTTCAATCTGTTTAACAATAAATGGGGAACCAACTTCTGCATGTGGTGCGAGGATGACTGCAGATTTGAGTTCAAACTTGATATTTCGGAAAAACGGTAAGAGATACCGGAGGGGATCGGCCGTTTTTCCGTTAAGAGAGCGGCTGTGTACTCAGGTTTTCGCCCTTTCCAGTATCCATCCGGCAATCAGGCGGGTGAACGGCTCCATGTCGTACTCCTTTCCGGAAGCGGAGAGGGCCTGCCGGTATGCTTCCCGGCGTTCGATACCGACAGTAACGGGACAGTAACCTGCAGAAGCCAGAATCAGGTTCATGAGAAGAAACGCAGTCTCTTCATTCCCGCGGTCAAACGGCTGAATATCAATCAGCCGTTTCCCGGCCATGGCTGCCAGTTCGATGGGGTGGAGCGAGGACTTTGAGGAGCGGATCTGATCCGCCAGATGGCCGGTCAGCCTTGGAACATCCTCCGGCTGAGGCGGCTGATATCCGCTGTCTGCATCGGCCGGCATGCCGGTGCGGTAGGAATCTGACGGAGTGGAGCCGCTTTCGGCTGCGGCTGTTCTGTGGAGTTCCCTTATGGTTTCTTCCGTAATGGCTATATCCTGTTGGCGGCCGGTTTTTAATTGATCCGCCTTCTGTAACAGTTCTTTTAATGGTGTCATGATGATTACCTCCTCAGGGCACATTATACCACACGGAAAGAAAAAGGTGCAACGGGATCTGCTTTATCTGCCGGACAGCAAGAAGTCCTCCCGGCCGCGGCTGTATCAGTAAACGCTGCGGCTGGGAGGATTTCTTTGATTTCAGTATGCTTTTTATCTCTGTCCCTTGTCGTAAGGCACGCCTTCCGCCTTCGGAGCCTGGGAATTTTTCGATGTAAATACCAGCACGATCAGCGTGATGATATACGGCACCATCTTGTAAAAATAGCTGGGAATTCCGAGGCTGCTTAAGAACGGAATTCCGGAGTATGCAGCCGCCACTGCCTTCATCAGTCCGAAGAACAGGGAAGCGAACATGATCTTGACCGGCTTCCACTGACCGAAGATCAGTACAGCCAGAGCCAGGAAGCCGTACCCGGCTACATCGGCGTTAAAGTTGGTGGAGGTCGGAACGACGAATACCAGGCCGCCTAAGCCTCCGAGCGCGCCTGAGATCAGGACGCCCGCATACTGCATGTGGTAGACGTTGATGCCCGCCGCATCGGCCGCCTGGGGATGCTCGCCGCAGGAGCGCAGGCGCAGGCCAAACCGCGTCTTATAAAGTACAATCGTGGAAATTACAAAAATTCCGATTCCAATGTAGGTGGTGATATAGGCGTTCTGGAACAGCAGCGGTCCGATAAACGGTATCTTACCCAGCACGGGAACGGAGGTGATACGGAAGGTATTGGTAAACTGTACCTGCTGCACGCCCTGGATGACGCGGGCCACGAAGATGGCGAACGCGGGGGCGAACATGTTTAAGGCGGTACCGCTGATAACCTGGTTCGCCTTCATGTTGATAGAGGCATATCCATGGAACAGGGAGAAAAACATGCCAGTCGCCATGGAGATTAAGACTGCCAGAATCAGCTGCATCTGGCCGCTCATGGTACCTCCCGTAAAATGGATGAACAGGATTCCGGTAAACGCACCCATGGTCATAATTCCTTCGAGAGCGATATTGATGATACCGCTGCGCTCCGAGAACATGGCACCCAAAGCCACGATCATAAGAGGAATCATAAAATACATGGTCTGCTGAAAGATGAAATAAATAACACTCATGCGTCTCCTCCTCCTTTCGCCTGGGCCTCTTCTTTTTCATGGCGCGCCTTCTGCACCCTTCCGATCAGCATCTTCACCATAAGGGCAAAGGCGCTGAAATAGATGATAACCGCCACAATAATATCGATGATTTCCGTTGAAAATTCAAACAGCTGCAGATAAAATCCTCCTGCCGTTAAGTAGGCGATAAAGATGCCGGAGAACAGAACGCCGATCGGATTGCTGAGTCCCAGCAGGGCGACGGAGATTCCGGTAAAGCCTTCGGAAGCCAGAACATCCTTGATCTCGATGTGTTTTCCGGTTCCGGCCAGATAGAGGAGGCCGCCGGCCAGTCCGGCGATGGCGCCTGCGATCATCATGGACATGATGATGCTTTTCTTCTCATTGATGCCGGCGTATTTGCTGGCATCGCGGTTGAAGCCGACCGCTTTCAGCTCATAACCGAATGTGGTCTTGTTTAACAGCAGATAAATCAGGATGACCACGATAATGGCAATGATGATGCCTCCGTTGACACTGGAGCCGGGGAATATCTTATCCAGCCCCATCTTCGGAATATTTGCGGTAGCCGCCACGTTTCTCGATTCATTCCTCAGATTGTTAAACAGTGGCTTGCTGCTCTTTACAATCCAGTTGACGAGATACATGCCGATATAGTTCATCATAATGGAGGCGATTACCTCATTGACGTTATAATAGGCCTTTAACAGACCCGGAACGAGGCCCCATACGGCGCCCATGACAACGCTGGCAAGCAGAGCCACAAACCAGTGTGCCGGCCCTAAGGAGGTCCACAGAATCCCTACGTAGACGGCTCCAAAGCCGCCCATGATAAACTGGCCCGGCGTTCCGATGTTGAAGAGTCCCGTTTTAAAGGCAAAGCCAACGGAGAGACCGGTTAAAATGATGGGAGTCGCATAGTAGAATACCTGCCCGACGCCCTTGGCCCCGTGGGTAAACGCCCCCGTCAGAATCGTTGCAAATCCGGGCAGTGCCTGGGCCGGATTGCAGAGGAACAGGATGATCAGGCCGACGATCAGTCCCAGCACGATGGCAAAGATGGAAGATAGTACGCCAGTGTAATCCCGTGGTTGCTTCTGTTTCATGATTGGCCACCTTCTTTCTTTGAACCGGCCATGTAGAGGCCTAATTCCTGTACTGTAACTTTCTTGGGATCTAAATCAGCCACAACAGAGCCCTCGAACATGACGAGAATCCGGTCGCTTAAGTTCATGACCTCGTCCAGCTCCAGGGATACCAGCAGAATCGCGGCGCCCGCGTCACGCTGCTTGATTAACTCCTTGTGGATATATTCGATGGCGCCCACGTCAAGACCTCTCGTAGGCTGTACCGCCAGCAGGATGTCGTGGTCCCTGGTAACCTCCCTGGCCACGATCGCCTTCTGCTGGTTGCCACCGGACATGCTTCGGGCGCTGGTGTAGGGGCCTTCGCTGCTCCGGATATCGTAACTTTCAATCAGCTTTTCCGAGTAACCGTAGATGCTGTCATTCTTTAAAAAAGAGTACTTCTGAAAATCCTTCTCAAAATACTGCTGGAGCACCAGGTTATAGCCCAGATTATAGTCCAGGACGAGACCGTGTTTGTGGCGGTCCTCCGGGATATGGGAGAGGCCGTGGGTATTTTTATAGCGGATGCTCTTTTTCGTCACATCCTGGCCGTTTAACAGCACCGTTCCCTCACTCATCTCAGCCAGTCCGGTGATGGCGTGGATCAGCTCCGTCTGGCCGTTGCCGTCGATACCCGCGATACAGACGATTTCACCTTTTCGAACCTGGAAGGTGACGTTGCTCACCAGATTCTTGGTGTGCCCCTCTTTGTTGGCTCTGACGGATAAATTCTTTACTTCCAGAACCACGTCTTTCGGGGAGGCGGGGCCCTTTTCCACAGTCAGATTCACCTTGCGGCCCACCATCATCTCGGACATTTCCTCCGGCGTGGTGTCTTTTACGTCTACGGTTCCGATATATTTTCCACGGCGCAGGACCGTGCACCGGTCGGCAACCGCCTTGATTTCGTTCAGCTTATGAGTGATGAAGAGGATGGACTTTCCCTCTTTCACTAAGTCCCTCATGATCTGCATCAGTTCGTCAATTTCCTGTGGGGTTAAGACGGCGGTGGGCTCATCGAAGATCATGATTTCATTGTCACGGTAAAGCATTTTTAAGATCTCGACTCTCTGCTGCATGCCGACCGTGATGTCGGAGATCAGCGCGTCGGGATCGATGGTGAGCTGGTATTTCTCACTTAAATCCATGATTTTTTTCCGGGCGTCGTCCATTTTCAAAAAGCCGTGTCTGGTAGTCTCCATACCGAGGACGATGTTCTGGAGAACGGTAAAATTATGTACCAGCTTAAAATGCTGGTGAACCATGCCGATGCCCAGCGCGTTGGCATCCAGCGGTCCAGTAATCTTTTCTTCTTTTCCTCTGACCTTAATGACGCCTGCTTCGGGCTGATAGAGGCCGAACAGAACGCTCATGAGTGTCGATTTTCCTGCTCCGTTTTCGCCGAGAAGAGCGTGAATCTCGCCCTTTTTCAGCTGCAGAGTGATGTTGTCGTTGGCGATGATGCCGGGAAATTCTTTCGTAATATTCAGCATCTCGATAATATAATCATCCATGGGAACCCCCTTGCAGTGCAAAAAAAGGAGATGGCGTAAGATACCCGTCTTCAGTTGTGACTGGGAAATCAAACGCCATCTCCTTTCTTATGCAGACTCGATTATTCTACGAAGTTGATAGTTGTCTTTTCAAGCGTTAAATCCTTGGTTGGGTCGTTGTTGTCTTCAGAAGGCTGTACGAGAGTGATCTTGCCATCCTTTAACTGAGAGTAGACCGCGTCGTAATCTGCCTGTGTGAAGTTCGTAAACTTGGAGGTCTCCATTGGAAGACCGATACCGTCGTTCTTTGCAGAGAAGATGCTGGTCTTGCCGCCCGGGAAGCTGCCTGCATAGAAATCTCTTACGCCGTCGTAAACAGATACGGAAAGCTGTTTCATAGCGGAAGTGATTACTGTGTCGGATTCATAACTCTGGTCAACGTCAACGCCGATGACCTTGGCGCTCTTTTCTTCAGCAGCAGCCATAACGGAGTTGCCTACTGCGCCGCCGCATCCGAAGATGACTTCCGTGCCGTTCTGATACCAGGATGCAGCCATGGACTGTGCTTCCGGTGTCGCCGCAAATGCGCCTGTGTAGTTATACATGATCTCGATGCCGTCCACGCCCATCTCTTTGGCTGCGTAGTCAGCGCCTTCCGCAAAGCCGTAGCCGTAACGGATAACGGCCGGAACTGCCATACCGCCTAAGAATCCCAGCTTGGTATAGCCGTCTTTTACTGCTGCGTATCCGGCGAGGAAGCCGGGCTCGTCTTCCTGGAACAGAATCGGCATGGTATTGGCTTCCGTTCTGTATTCAGAGTAGTCGCCGCTGTGAGGCTCGCCATCCAGAAGGATGAAATGTACGTCCTTGTACTGGTCCTGTGCCAGATAAACAGGCTCTTCAAATAAGAATCCAGGGCATACAACCAGTTTCGCGCCGCCTTCAATGGCCAGACCAATGGTCTCTAAGTAAGAGTCTGTCGTTCCTTCCTGAGGCTGATAGTACTTGTAGGAAATACCGTTTTCTTCGGCGTACTTTTTCATGCCCTCCCAGGCGCCCTGGTTGAAGGACTTGTCGTCGATGGTACCTAAATCGGTAACAAGAGCCAGTTCATAACCGTCGGAAGATTCCGATTTTACTGCGGTACCGGCTGTTGTCTCTGCTTCTGCCGCTTTTGTTTCCGCGGCAGTTGTCGTCTCCGCGGGAGCAGCTGTTGTGCTGCCGGAACCGGAATTCGAAGAACCGCATGCGCTTAAGGATGCCGCCATCAGGACCGCCAGTGTTACTGCTAATGCTCTCTTTTTCATAATACGTAATTCCTCCTATCGTTTGAAAGATTGTTATTAGAGCTACTATTACTTTACCATATTTTGTCGATAGAAACAACGTTATCGGGCGCGATTTTACAGAATTATTATAAAGGAGCTTGTCATTTAAAGAAAAAATGGTAAACTGATAAAGGATTTAAATGAAATTTTATATCTAATTTTCGATTATCCGCATAAACACTATACTTTCAAGTATTTTGAAGTATAGAAAACCATTCATTTTACCACGAATTTACCACGATTGAATGAGCCTTGATATGATGATAAAACGACTAAGGGAGATAGCACAAATAACTGTGCCTCTCCCTATATTTTCTTTGTTTATTCCGTTGATTACTTCATTTGATTTCAAACTTTAACGCCTTTTTATATCTCGTTTTTTTATTCCTATTATATTCATACCTCAATTCTACTTTTTAAAGCTAATAAGTTTTCCGTTGTATTTTACAATGATGAATATGATATAAAACACTCCTACAACAATCAAAGTAAGCCCTATGTAGTAGCCTAATTCAGAATGAGAGATTAAATTGATAATCGGCATAGCAATAACGCCAATGCTAACCAGCAGAGAACCTATTCCTATTCTTTTTGTAAACGCTTTTTTATCTTTTGGGTTGAGATGTGTATAATGATAACTATGTAAGAAAGTAATATTTTCTTTTATACCCACTTGATAAGATAAAAATAATAAAAACAATCCCATAACTATTTCAACAACCACTTCTTCTATTTCCATAATCATACACTCCTTAATCAAAATAAAATAATTCCTCAAATTTTTTATCTAAAGCTATACAAAGCACTAATGCTAATTTTGCTGTTGGATTGAACTGTCCTGTTTCAATAGAACTTATTGTGTTACGGGAAACTCCAACCATTTCTGCTAATTCCGTTTGCGATAATTTTTTTTCTTTTCGCACCTCTTTTAATCTATTTTTTAAAATTAAATGTTCGTTCATATTACAAACCTGCTGTCAAAAATTTATAAAAGTAATACAACATAAATAGGACAAAGAATAGGGCAGTAACAAATTTAGGTTTACTTCTTGAAAGATATGCTTCATAACTCATATATCCAAATGCTACCGACCAAATAATTGTCATTATGTCATTGTAAGGTTCTTTACAAATAACCTTAATAACAAAGATTAAAATGCAGACAAGCAACACAAATATTAGCCCAAAAGATTTCCCTTTAAGTTTAATGTGTTTTTCATACTCATCAAGATATAAGTTATCTTTTTTGTTTTGTGACAGTATTTTTTCTTTATCCATTTATATTACCCCTTTCCAAAAATACCAAGTATACTTGTCATTTTTATTATAATACTCAATCTCTAAAAGTCAATGTTTTTATACTGTTTTCTTATTATTTTATGACGGCGTATTTTTTTCCATGAGATTATACGCCGTCAATAATTATGTTACAATTTTCCAGTTACTATCCTTATGGAGCATAAGCTCATACTGTGATACTTGCGTCGCCTTTGTCTGATTGTCGATAAACTCATGACACTACACCTTGTTTCCTCTTGTCTGCCAGAAACAGAAAAGAAAAAGCCCTGTCAAGAGCCTTGCCACCATTGGTGGTGCTTTGCACTCTTTACTGGGCTTTTTGTTTGCTGTATCTTCTACAAAGAGGAAAAAAGCTATTCGTCCTCATCATCAAAATGGTTATTTTTCAATACTTCCCGTAATAATTCCATATCTTCTTTTGAATTGGGGTTTATCATTTTTACGACTTGATATGGTGTCCTATATTTATGCCCCTCTATGCTTTCCCCGAACATATCCATGCTGTATAAATCATCATAGCGGTCTAACAGTTTTTGAAATTTCAAATGCTGGATAAATTCTTTGATTGGGTAAAGGTCGGACGCTACAATGCTTTTCCCGTTGATGTAGTCGGTAATATATTCCCGTAACTTCTCTAACTCATATTCCAGCCATTCTTCCTCGCTGTCAAAGAAATTGTCATAATGCCCATGTTTCAGTTCTGCATTTAGTCTTTCTTCAATTCTTAAAAACTGACAGACTTCCTTTTCGGCTTGATTAACATACTTCCATTCTCCCGATAATAATTCATTGGGCGTTACACCCAGCACGTCCATTATCTTTTCTAGTGTATCAAAGGTAGGATAATTCACGCCACGTTCAATCTTGGAAAGGCTCTGCATATTGATACCGATTTTGTCCGCAAGTTCTTGTTGCTTCATTCCTCTGTGTTTTCTTATGGTCTGTATGTTCTCTCCTAAGAAACTGATTTTCTTTTCATAATGCTCCATAACTTAGTATAACCGCTCCTTTCGTTGCTTTTCTTGGTGTTTGTAAGCATATCATACTTAATTTATATTGAAAAGTCAACAAAAACTTCTTGACAAGTAATTCTAATGGCGTTATTATCGTATCAGATGGAGTGATTAAGCACGCTAGGGTCAATCACACGCTTGAGTAAGCATAGAGAAGATATATTTTCACTTTGATAGCATGAATAAGCATGGACTGTCAGACCGAAAATAGTGGTTTCCAAAAGGGGCTGGCTGGAAGGGGCACGTCCCCCAGACGTGTTCGGACAGACAGTTCCTTTTGGAAAGGGAACGCCTTTAGGCGTTCGTAAAGGGCGTATATGTAACACCGCCCTGCGTATACATGTCATAGTACCTAGAAACTGTAATAAATAAAGGAAAAAACACAATTTTTACCCCGCAAAAAAACGGGGCATACGAAAGGAGAAATGCACTATAACTACACACAAAAATTTATCCGTTAAGATTGATTACATCAGCATTGTATTTGAAACGGCAACCGCTGAAGATGTAATCATGCACATTTTAGATTTACCGACTGACATTTTCAATGTTTATCCAGCAATGATAAAATTCAAGACTTATCAAGCACGCTGGCAGATTGGAGATATTTATGTATCGGGAGACGCAAGAAAGACAGAGGATAACCCACAGGGGCTAGGCTGTTATCTTGTTATGACTGGCAGAGGTTGTGATGATATTTCCCGTATTCTCAACAATAGGAATTATACCTTTGGGGATATGTTCCGACGTTGCGAGCGAAGATACGGACTGGATAACTTCCATTTCACAAGACTTGATATTGCCATTGATGATAAAAACGAAAAGCCATTCTTTACCATAGAGCAGATAAAGAAGAAATGCGAAAAAGAAGAATTTATCTCGAATAGTGAGGGTTACCACTTTGACGAAAGCAAGTTTGATGATTTCGACACCGCAAAGACTGTTTATATCGGTGCTGGTAAATCGGGATTGTCCTACCGCTTTTATGATAAAGATAAGGAAGTCTGTTCAAAACATAATAAGACACTTGATGAAGTCGGCAGTTGGAAACGGACAGAAATGCAACTGCGTGATGATAAGGCTCATGCTTTTGCCATGACATTCAAGGACAGACCGCTGGAACTTGGGGAACTGGCTTTCGGGCTATTGGCAAACAACCTACGCTTTGTCGTGCCAAACAGAAATGAAAGTAATAAGAGCAGATGGAAAACGTGTCGGTTTTGGGAACGCTTTTTAGGGGCTGTGGAAGTCTTAAAACTGCAAGTACCGAAACTACATAATTCTCTTGAGGAAACACAGCAATGGCTCACAGAGGGTGGCGTGATTTCCGCTGTGAAAAGTTTTTACTTCTTGGAAGAACATGACGCATTAGGTGGACTGGAAAAAGTGGGAACTATGCTTGATAAGGCAAGATACAGCAATTCCCTTTCCAGCAAACTAACCGCCCACTTACAGAGGATAGACCGCACCGACCTTATCCCCTATATCCAGTATGACACGAAACATGGGAAAGGGGGTATCTGATGAATAACAACGATATTCCTGTATGGGAAAAATACACCCTTACCATTGAAGAAGCGTCAAAGTATTTCCGTATCGGAGAAAACAAGTTAAGACGCTTGGCAGAGGAAAACAAGGACGCTGGCTGGCTCATTATGAATGGCAACCGCATACAGATTAAACGCCGACAGTTTGAAAAGGTCATTGACAAATTGGACGCAATCTAATGCAAATGAGCCTTGTATGTGTTATGATAAACACAAGTCATATCAAGGCTCTTTCCAATAAGGAAAGGAGCAGACACCATGAAAGAAAAAAGACGGGATAGCAAAGGACGTATCCTGCATACTGGAGAGAGCCAACGAACAGACGGAAAATACTTATATAAATATGTGGACGCATTTGGAAACACAAAATATGTGTATGCTTGGAGATTGACACCCACAGACCCGACACCAAAGGGAAAACGGGAAAAACCCTCACTTCGTGAACTGGAACAGCAGATAAGACGGGATATTGAGGACGGTATCGACAGCACAGGCAAGAAAATGACGCTTTGCCAACTCTACGCCAAACAGAACGCACAGAGGGCAAACGTGAAGAAAAGCACACAGAAACAACGGGAACAGCTCATGCGGTTATTGAAAGAGGACAAGTTAGGTGCTAGGAGCATTGATACGATAAAACCCTCTGACGCTAGGGAATGGGCGTTACGCATGAAAGACAAAGGCTTTTCCTATAACACCATTAACAACCATAAACGCTCGTTAAAAGCGTCATTCTATATCGCCATACAAGACGATTGTGTAAGGAAAAACCCTTTTGATTTCAAGTTGAGTGAAGTCCTAGAAAATGATACCAAAGAGAAAGTCGCATTGACAGAGGAACAGGAACAATCCCTACTCTCATTCATCAAGACGGACAATGTGTATCACAAGTATTATGATGATGTGCTGATACTGTTAAAGACAGGACTTCGTATCTCGGAACTGTGCGGACTGACAGTAGCCGATATTGATTTCAAGAATGAAGTTGTGATAATCGACCACCAGTTACTAAAGAGCAAGGAACAAGGCTATTATATTGAAACGCCTAAAACAAAGAGCGGAATAAGGCAAGTGCCATTAAGCAGAGAAACAATACAGGCATTTCAACGGGTTATGAAGAAACGCCCAAAGACAGAACCATTTGTGATAGACGGACGGAGCAATTTCCTATTTGTCAATCATAAAGGCAAGCCCAAAGTTGCGATTGATTATAACGCCTTATTCGTCCGTATGGTAAAGAAATACAACAAGCAACACAAGGACAATCCCTTGCCACATATCACACCGCATACGCTACGCCATACGTTCTGCACAAGGCTGGCAAGCAAGAACATGAACCCGAAAGATTTACAGTATATCAT
This sequence comes from Hungatella sp. SL.1.14, assembly GCF_024460495.1. Taxonomy (NCBI): domain Bacteria; kingdom Bacillati; phylum Bacillota; class Clostridia; order Lachnospirales; family Lachnospiraceae; genus Hungatella; species Hungatella sp. SL.1.14. The sequence continues at coordinate 69,921 of NZ_JANFYJ010000007.1, forward strand.
GGGGCATTCAAATATCAGTATCACAATGAACTGGTACGCTCATGCGTCCATAGATACCGCAAAATCAGAGGTTCAGCGTCTAATCGCATAAGAGGTATTTACCACGATTTTAACCACGTTTGATAGCGAAAATATAAGAAGATAGACCTAGATATGTGAGGTTTATCACAAAAGCAAAATGCCCGTAGAGCCGATAAAATAAGGCTTTGCGGACATTTAAGAAGATATAAAAAGATAGTCAAAAAGACATATATAATTTAAACAAAAGGAGGTATATTGTGCAGAAACTAAATCTCTTAGAAGAACCGGTTCCAAAGCTGTTTATCAAGTATCTGATGCCGTCCATCAGTGCAACGCTGGTTACTTCTATTTATATTTTGGCCGACACGCTGATGATCGGCCGCGGAGTGGGAGCCGTGGGAATTGCGGCGTTAAACCTGCTGCTTCCCTTATTCAGCCTGTTTTTTGGAACAGGGATGCTCTTCGGCGTCGGAGGAGGCGTTCTGCTCTCCATCTCGAAGGGACGGCGGGATGAACGGGCGGCCAGAGAGTATTTTACGGTGGCCCTCTGGCTGGCCGCGGCCTTTGCCGTCTTTTACATTGCAGGCGGACATCTGCTTTTCCGGCCGGTGACAGAATTTCTGGGCAGAAATGATACCATGGGGAATTACGTGGATGAATACGGACGCGTCCTGGTTACGGGAGCCCCGGTGTTCTTATTCTCAGCCTTTTTGCAGGCCTTTGTCAGAAACGACCGGGCGCCGAAGGTGTCCATGGCCGCGGTGGTGGCAGGCGGCGTGACCAATGTGATTCTGGATTATATCTTTATATTTCCAATGAAGATGGGGATGGCAGGGGCAGCTGTCGCCTCGGTGATCGGCTCCCTCCTGACGGTGGGAATCCTGCTGACTCATTTTTTCTCACCGGAGAGCACGCTTAAGACGGTGGCCCGCCCGAACTGGAGGAAGGCATGGGAAGTGGTGACAGCCGGCTTTGCCAGCTTCCTGCTGGAGATGTGCAATGGCGTGGTGACATTTTTATTCAACCGCCAGCTTCTTGTCTACGTCGGGGATCTGGGCGTCGTGGTGTATGGAATCATTTCCAACAGCGCCCTGATCGTGGCTTCCATCAGCAACGGCATATCCCAGGCGGTTCAGCCGATTCTTGCGACCAATTACGGCGCAGGCAGGAAGGAACGGTTAAAGGAGACACGCCATTTGGGTGAAATGGCGGTGACCGTGTCGGGCGTTCTCTTTACGGGAATCGGCCTTTTGCTGCCGGCTCTGGTGACGGCAGCCTTTGTAAAGCCTACGGCGGAGATTCTGGCCATGTCCATCCCGGCCGTGCGGATCTATTTCCTGTCGTTCTTCGCCATGGGCTTTAATATTCTTTACAGCACGTATTTCCAGTCCGTGATGAAGCCGGGATACTCCCTGTTTATCTGTATGATGAGAGGGATGGTATTAAATGCTGTTCTTGTGTTCCTGCTGCCGATTGCATTCGGCGTTACCGGAATCTGGTCCGTTATGCCTGTGACCGAGTTTTTAACGCTTTTTGTCTGCCGTTTTCTTCTGACAGCGCAGAATAAAAAACTTCCTTCTAACGGTCCGGCCGCAGTTTAAAGCTGTCTGTAAAGAGCAGCTTCAAAAAAATATTCTTATAGTCTTTCAGCCGCAGAAAGCTGTATATTCCAGCTTTCTGCGCAATTCGAAATAAATCCATGATGAGAAGATAGTATTCAAAATAAAAATGGAAGCGGCTCATGCATTCCGGTTTGACCACCAGGTGCATGAAGTCCCATTTTTCATAATTTTCCGTGGTGAGCCGGTCGCGGTATTCATTAAAGAGCGGCGTCCCCGGTATGGGGGTAAAGATGGAAACTCCCGTATAAGTGATCCGGTGTGCATGAATAAACCGCCGCATATTGCGAAAATCCTCTTTTTTAAAACGGCTGTCGATGATAAAAAGCCCCACCAGATTGATGCCGTATTTATGAAGAATCCGGATGGTCTGTATATTGAGAGCCTGCGAGGAATGCTTCTGGTAGGAATCCAGAAAGCTGTCGGAAACCGCCTCCAAACCGACCATGATGTAGCGGAAGCCGGCTTCTGCCAGCTCCCGGATCAGGGATTCGTGGGCGGCAATGAAATCGGATCGTCCGTAGCAGATAAAGGTTTTTTTGATATTCCGTTCCCGGAGCAGCCGGATAAAGGTTTTGAGCCTTGGAACATCGAATAAAAAGTCGTCATCGGCAATCTGGATGTGATCGCAGGGGATGGTCTCCAGCTCCTCAATGACCGCTTCTAAATCCCTCTGGCAGTAGGTACCGCAGTTGAGCTGGCGGCCGTAGCAGAAGGCACAGTGGAAGGGACAGGACGATGAGGTCTTTAAGAGGGCGACAGGGGAGACGTCTAAGTAGCGGTAATGGCTCTGATAAAGGGAAAATGTCGTGCGGTCCGGAATTGGCAGTTTGTTGATATCAAACGGTTTCATGGGATTTTTGCACCAGAGGCTCTTATTCCGTGAGACTGCGCCATTTTGTACCGTGCCGTTTTCCGTAAGGCAGCTTTGTTCCTGATAGCAGAGTCCGTCAATGGAGGACAGTTCCGGGGGACAGGAGCCATTTTTGAGCGGAATGATCCCTTCTGCCATCAAAACATCAGCAATCGCGTAGATATTGTCGGAACGGCATATGTATGACACCGCCGGATCGAAGAAACGCTCCGGATTCAGCTGTGCATGTGAGCCGCCCACCATGGTGATGCAGCCGGGACACAGCTCCTTTGAGCGCCGGACGTAGGAGAGCATAATGTTTTCCTGAGTGATATAACCGGTGACAGCAACCGCATCGGGGGTGTACTCCCTGAAAACTTCATCAAAACTGCGCCTGTCGAAGGATGCCTCATAGATGATGCTCTCCACATCAAATTCCTTCAGCATGGCTTTTATATACTCCAGTTCCAGAGGCTCCGTCTTAAGAGCCATATCCAGGCTGAATCCGCTGCCTGCGGCTTCCGGTTTTACCAGCAGAATCATATGACACCTCCCTGTTATGAGCAGCCAGCGTTCGCTGCGTTCAAATGCGCTGTTATCTGATAAAATTATATGGTAGAATAAGAAAAAAGGCAAGAAAGGAACCGTGATGGAATACTTATATGTTCTGCTCCTCTACCTCCCTTCCGGTTTTGGCCGCCTGACACAGAAGGCGACGGGGTACCGGTACACCCATGTGGCGGTATCGCTGGATGATACGTATACTCATTTTTACGCATTTTCCAGGCTGCGGGCCAGGACGCCGCCCATATCCGGATATATCGAGGAGAAGAGGATCTATTATACGCTGGGAGAGGATGTGCCCATCTACACAAAGATTTTCCGGGTACCAGTCTCGAGGGCGGGATATGAAAACGCCATACGATTCATGGAAGACGTGAAGCATGATCCTGAGATCATGTATAATCTGATCCATATGCTGCTGATCCCCCTTTTCGGCGGCCATCCGCTTTATAAGGCATACAACTGCGGGGAGTTTGTTGCCAGAGTGCTGGAGGAGGCGGGGATCACGCTCCACAAGCCGTATTACCGGTATACACCCAAACTCTTTTCCGAACTGCTGGAGCCGTATGTTCTGTTTGAAGGAACTTTGGATAACTCCAGCCGTGAGGGTCTGGAAGACGATTTTTTCCGGGAAACTCCCAAAAAAGAGTATCTTGCAAAGACTTTATATATTATCCGGGAGCTGCTTTTCCGCCAGGTCTTTCACCGTGCATCGAAACGGTTTCAGCCTGAAAAAGTCCGCTTTTCCGGCAGCGGCAAACTGTGAGATTATACAGAAGGAAGAAACGGGATTTCTGATAATAGCCGGAACCTGTCAGATAATGGAAAATCGTATATACGAATGAAAATCGCATATCAGAAAATGACAGAATTTGAAAGCACTTTCATAAAATTGTACTGAAAAAAGAGCGAATTTTTGCCAGTAAATCAAGAAAACCCCTTTACTAGAAATTGAATTATGCTATAATATTGACAGGTCTTTCGCGCGCTTTTTTCTTACGGCGTGAAAGCGAACCGATAACTTTATTTGAGGAGGAAATACTTATGGCAACAAAATGGGTTTATTTGTTCAAAGAAGGCAGAGCCGACATGAAGAACCTGTTAGGCGGTAAGGGAGCTAACTTAGCAGAGATGACTAATTTAGGCCTGCCGATTCCACAGGGCTTTACTGTAACGACAGAGGCTTGTACAGACTATTATAACAGCGGCAAGAAGATTACGGATGAGATTCAGGGACAGATTTTTGATGCTCTGAAGACATTAGAGGAAATCCAGGGCAAGAAATTCGGTGATACCGAAGATCCGTTATTAGTATCTGTACGTTCCGGCGCAAGAGCATCCATGCCTGGTATGATGGATACCATCTTAAACCTGGGACTGAACGACGTTGCAGTGGAAGGATTTGCCAAGAAGACAGGCAACCCAAGATTTGCATACGATTCTTACAGAAGATTTATCCAGATGTTCTCCGATGTTGTTATGGAGATGAGCAAGACTTTCTTCGAGGGCATCCTTGATGAAGTTAAGGAATCTAAGGGAGCTAAGTACGATACAGACTTAACTGCTGATGATTTAAAGGAAGTTATCGCAAAATACAAATCTATTTATAAAGAGAAGATGGGCGAGGAATTCCCGCAGGATCCGAAGGTTCAGTTAATGGAAGCTGTTAAGGCTGTTTTCCGTTCCTGGGACAACCCTCGTGCGATCGTTTACAGACGTATGAACGATATCCCCGGCGACTGGGGTACCGCTGTAAACGTACAGGCCATGGTATTCGGCAACATGGGCAATACCTCCGGTACAGGCGTTGCATTTACACGTAACCCATCGACTGGTGAGAACGGCATCTACGGCGAGTACTTAATCAACGCTCAGGGCGAGGACGTTGTTGCCGGTATCCGTACACCGCAGCCGATCACGAAGCTGGCTGAGGATTTACCGGAATGCTACAAAGAATTCATGGCAATCGCTCACAAGCTGGAAGACCATTACCGCGATATGCAGGATATGGAATTCACAATCCAGGAAGGCAAATTATACTTCTTACAGACACGTAACGGCAAGAGAACTGCTCCGGCAGCCATCAAGATTGCCTGCGATTTAGTAGACGAAGGAAAGATTACACCACAGGAAGCAGTTTTAAGAATCGAAGCAAAATCCCTCGATCAGTTACTGCATCCGACATTCGACACCGCTGCATTAAAGGCAGGCGAAGTGATCGGTTCCGCTCTTCCGGCATCTCCTGGTGCTGCGGCTGGTAAGGTTTACTTCACAGCTGAGGACGCAAAGGCTCATCATGAGGCAGGCGAGAGAGTAATCCTTGTTCGTCTTGAGACTTCTCCTGAGGATATCGAAGGAATGCACGCAGCAGAAGGTATCTTAACCGTTCGCGGCGGCATGACCTCCCATGCAGCAGTAGTTGCACGTGGTATGGGTACCGCATGCGTATCCGGCTGCGGCGAGATCAAGATTGATGAAGCAGCTAAGTACTTCGAGCTTGGCGGACATACCATCAAGGAAGGCGATTACATCTCCTTAGACGGTTCCACAGGTAAGATTTACCTTGGCGATATCGCTACTGTAGAAGCTACCGTAAGCGGTGACTTCGGCAGAATCATGGGCTGGGCTGATGAGTTCAGAACACTCCATGTAAGAACAAACGCGGATACTCCTGCAGATACATTAAACGCAGTGAAGTTAGGCGCAGAAGGTATCGGCCTCTGCCGTACCGAGCATATGTTCTTCGAAGAAGACAGAATTCCGAAGATCAGAAAGATGATCCTTTCCGATACGGTTGAAGCAAGAGAAGAAGCATTAAATGAACTGATTCCGTTCCAGAAGGGCGATTTCAAGGCAATGTACAAGGCTCTGGAAGGCAGACCAATGACCGTTCGTTACTTAGATCCGCCGTTACATGAGTTCCTTCCGACAAAGGAAGAGGACATCGAAGCTTTAGCTGCTGACATGGGATTAACCGTAGAAGCGATTAAAGAGAAGTGTGCGGACTTACACGAGTTCAACCCGATGATGGGCCACAGAGGATGCCGTCTGGCAGTTACTTATCCTGAGATTGCGAAGATGCAGACAAGAGCCGTTATGGAAGCTGCCATCGAAGTAAAAGAAGAAGACGGATACGACATCATTCCTGAGATCATGATCCCGCTGGTAGGCGAGAAGAAGGAATTAAAGTTTGTAAAAGATATTGTAGTTGAGACTGCAGAAGCAGTTAAGGCAGAGAAAGGCTCTGATATCCAGTACCATATCGGTACCATGATCGAGATCCCGAGAGCTGCACTGACCGCTGACGCTGTTGCTGAGGAAGCAGAGTTCTTCTCCTTCGGTACCAACGACTTAACACAGATGACATTCGGATTCTCCCGTGATGATGCAGGCAAGTTCTTAGACTCCTACTACAAAGCTAAGATCTACGAGTCTGATCCATTCGCAAGACTTGACCAGACCGGCGTTGGACAGCTTGTGCAGATGGCTGCTGAAAAGGGCAGAAAGACAAGACCTGACATCAAGCTTGGTATCTGCGGCGAGCATGGCGGCGATCCGTCCTCCATCGAGTTCTGCCACAAGGTAGGCTTAAACTACGTATCCTGTTCTCCGTTCCGTGTGCCGATCGCAAGACTGGCTGCGGCTCAGGCGGCGCTTAATAATAAATAGTAGTTGAAACTGCTTTAAATACGCGATTTACTGTTACTAAGCAAAAAAGAGAGCAAATCTTTTATGCAGGCATCAAGAGAAAACCCCAGGAAGGCAAGTCCTGGGGTTTTCATTTGGATTACAGCCGTTTCACAGACAGCAAATTGCCTGATTCCTGTTCAGTCACAATCTGCATGTTCACGTCCCAGTGCACTCAACACGCCCTCTGTCAGCAGGGTGTGTATCAGCCTTCCGACTTCGATGATCGGAACTTTTCTTCCCTCAGCCAGCCAATGGCTGGCAATAGCAATGACTCCGGCCAGATAGAATTCCAGCACATAAACCGCTTTCTCATCATTTTCCGAAATATTGAAATGCCGAAGAAGAACCGGCATCATCGCTGTTTTCACCCGTTGGGTAAACTTTGTGCTGTCGGGATTGGTAAGCAGCATGGCCACATACTTTTCTGTCTCCTCGTGAAGACTGGAGAAAGAGCGAATAAAAGAATCAGCAAAGTCGATCTGGTCAAAATTCATGTCTACCTTCTCTCTGATGTTCTCAATTATCTCGTCCTCAAGATATGTGAGCAGATCATTTACATCCCTGAAATACTGGTAAAAGGTGCTTCTGTTATATCCGGCTCTCCTGACGATTTCCTGAACGGTTATTTTTTCAATCGGGGTATGCAGATAGAGAGAGCAAAAGGCATCAACAAAGGTTTTTCTGGTGGCAGATGTAATTTCAGGCTGTTTTTTCATATAGGTAACTCCTTTACAATCCGACAATAACGCCTTATCTGTTGGTTGATTGGGCGGCGGAAAAATGGTATATTTTAATCATACAACAGTTGTCGGAATATATCAATGTTTATATGAACTCCAATCACACATTCCTCAAACCGGGGAAAAGGAAGGAAAAAAGGATGGATACGTATTCAAGCATTTTCACCCGTGCATCAACCCGTAAATTTGACTCGGCACCGCTTTCCGCCCAGGCACTGGAAGACTTTGAGACATTTATCACAGGTGTGAAGCCGCTGGTTCCTGAAGTGAAGCTCACCCATAAAATTGTGGGGGCAGACGGCGTGAAAGGATTGGCGCTTCCTAAAGCACCCCATTACCTGCTTATATCAGGGAGGGAACATCCGCTGCGGAATACAGCGGCGGGCTTCTGCTTCCAGCAGGCGGAACTGTACCTCTATTCCAGGGGGTATGCCACTCGCTGGCTTAACAGCGTCAGCCCCCGTCAGCCTGACCCGAATTTTATCATCGGCATCGCTCTGGGAAAGCCGTCTGAGCCGGCAGTGAGAAAGCCGGGCGACTTTGACCGCAGGCCGCTGGAGGATATTTCCAGTGGCACAGACTCACGGCTTGAGGCAGCCCGCCTGGCCCCGTCGGGTATGAACGGACAGCCGTGGTATTTTGCCGCATCCGGAGGCGTGATTCACGTCTATTACAGGCCGAGTCTCGGGGGGATTAAGGGAAGACTCTATCACCTTACCGATTTAGATGTAGGAATTGCGCTTGCCCATTTGAAAGCAGCAGGGGACCATGAGGGAAAATCATTCCGCTTTACGGTAAACCAAAGCAGTGCTCCAACGCCTCCGAAAGGGTTTGCCTATGTGGGGACGGTGGAATAGCAAATAAAAATAATGACAGAGAAGGAGATTTAAGATGGAAACCATGAAAGCGATTGCAAAGAGAAAGTCAACCAGAGCGTTTATGCCGGATCAGGCAGTTGCAAAACCAGAGCTGGATGCGATTCTTGCAGCCGGGTGCGCGGCCCCTGTAGGAGCTGGCGATTATTCGTCACTTCACCTGACAGTCGTCCAGAACCCTGAAACTCTCAGTAAAATCAGTGAGGCAGTCAAAGAGGCCTTCCATATGGACCGCGACGTTCTGTACGGTGCGCCTGTCCTTGTACTGGTATCGTCTTCGGAACCGAAGTTTCCCAATATCCAGTATGCAAACGTGGGCTGTGTTATGGAGAATATGCTGCTGGCTGCCACGGATTTAGGCGTAGATAACATCTATCTCTGGGGAGCGGTCAACGTGATCGCAAACATTCCGGAGCTGCAAAAAGAACTTGGAATTCCCGGGGGATTTACTCCGATTTCAGGTGCGGCCCTCGGATATGCGGCAGAAGACAGTCAGGCTGAAAAGAAACTGGAGATTACGCTCGCTATCAATTATGCGCCGTGACCGCGGCTTTCTGCCGCTTCGCATATGGAGAGAATACAGGAAATGGCATGGAAACTGGGATGAGTTATGCAGCCAATGCGGGCTGTGCTGCTATACCCGTTCCGTCACACGCAGGGGAGAGGTCAGAATTAATTTTGCCTCTCCCTGCGAGTTCCTCGATGAGAAAACGCATTTGTGCCGCGTATATGAAAGCCGTTTCCGCAGATGCCCGACCTGCCAGAAGGTAAATTTGTTTCGGGCTCTGTTTCATCCCTCGCTGCCGCCTGAATGCGCGTATGGAAAGACATTTCGGCTATGGAAGTAACCGGAACAGGAAGCCTATCTGCTTCACAGATACATGCGTAAAGCGAAAACCCCAGAGTTCCGGCTCTGGGGTTTTTGAGATTCAGTTTGGCAAATGCTACCTGGCAGTGGTTATTGGAACAAAGGATTTGTATAGGATCAATTTTTGGTTGTATCACGAATAATCAGCTTTGTATTAACTAAGATATTTTTATTTATGTGATTACCGGCCATCTTCTGGAGTAATATATCTACAGTATCATGTACAATCTCACTTGAATTTTGCTCAATGCAGGTTAAGGGGACTTTGCAGACCTCAGGAGGTAATAAATTATCAAAGCTTATCAGAGATACGTCGTCTGGAACAAGAAATCCAAATTCACGTAAAGCATTATATACTGCCATGGAAGTGTATACGTCACCGGCCAGCGCTGCGTCAATTTTCTGATGTTGAGATAATAGTTTTACAGCCTGCTCATATGCGCATTGATAATTGGTCTTTTGCAGTTCAATGTAATGGCTGTCTTCAAAGTTAATTCCTTTATTAGAAAGCGTGTCGCGAATTGCACGGAATTTCAAGTCATTGCTGACAATCGTTTTACAGCCTCCAAAATAATAGAAATCTCTTGCACCTGTACGGTAAAGATATTCTGTAGCGTTGGATATGGCTCCGTAAATATCTGACATGACATGGGGGGCGTTAATCCCGCGATAGTAACTTCCGATAAAGACGAATGGAATGTTATAGGCGGTAAGCATATCTAAATATTTTGGATTGGGATTTTCCTTTATTAAAGGATAGATGATGGCACCTTCGACGCGAAATGATATAAAGTGTTTAATCATCTCTTCTTCATAATCAATATTACTTTCACTGGTTGCCATAATCATTTTATAATCATGTTTTCTTAACTCTGCTTCAAGTCCGCGGACAAATGTGCTGTAAACCAGATTGGATATATTAGGAACGATAACGCCGACCAGCTTACTTTTTTTATTGGTTAGATTTTGCGCGTTTATAGAGGGGATATATCCCATTTCGGCGGCAATATTACAAATTCGCTTTTTTGTTTCAGCATTCACCTGCGGTTTGTTATTCAGTGCAAGAGAGGCCGTTGCCTCTGAGACACCTGCGGCTTTTGCTATTTCTTTTAAGCTTACTCCCATAATTCACCTCGATATTATATTTTCCATATCATCTATTATATACCAATTTAAAGCGCTTTACAATAAAAAAATAATAATTTAAAAAATACACAAATTACTTAAAATATATTTGTGCATAAACACTATAAAAAATAGCTTGTAAAGCGCTTTAAATTGTGATAATATATGTTTAAAGTTATTTAAAGCGCTTTAAATAAAAAGCGGCTTTAATATATGGAGGTAAAATATGACGAGAAAGTGGTGGAAGGAAGCTGTAGTATATGAAATATATCCTAAAAGCTTCCGGGATTCGAATGGGGATGGGATAGGTGATATCCCGGGAATTACGGAGAAGCTTGATTACATTAAAGATTTAGGGGCAAATGTTATCTGGCTGACGCCAATATTTAAATCTCCGCAGGTAGATAACGGTTATGATATTTCTGATTACCGGGAGATTAATCCGGATTTTGGTACGCTGGACGACTTTAAGGAACTGCTTAAGCAGGCTCACGACAGAGATATCAGGGTAATCCTGGACATGGTGCTTAACCATACCTCTGATGAGCATCCATGGTTTCAGGAATCACGTAAATCCAAAGATAATCCTTACCGCGATTATTATATATGGAGACCGGGAAAAGATGGTAAGGAGCCCAACAACTGGGGGAATTATTTTTATGAAGGCAGAGGATCGGCATGGGAGCTGGATGAAAAAACAGGTGAGTACTATTTACATAACTATTCTGTGAAAATGCCGGATTTAAACTGGAATTGTGAAAAACTAAAAGCTGATATGTTCGATATGCTTAGGTGGTGGCTGGATATGGGGGTTGACGGATTCCGGCTTGATGCGGTCAACCGTCTGATGAAGCCGGCCGGACTTCCGGATTCCCCAAGGGAACCAACTCCTCCGGTAGGCGTATACGGTTACGTGGTGGACCGGGAGATGTGTGCGAACCAACCGGGTATCCATGAACTGTTAAGGGAGATCAATCAGGAGGTTTTCAGCCGGTATGATATTCTTACCGTCGGTGAGACCGGAAATCTTAAGTCGGATAAGGCCCTTGAATATGTCCAGGAGGAACAGCAGCAGATCAATATGGTTTTCCATTTTGAGGTTGCCAAAAGGCCGGATCTGGTATCCGTTTCGCAGTTTAAAGATGTACAAAAACGCTGGTATGGGATTGTGGAGCAGAATGGCTGGATCACACAATACTTAAGTAATCATGATACACCGCGCCAGGTTTCTTTCTTTGGGAATGATACTGCCTACAGAGTGGAATCGGCTAAAATGCTGGCAGCACTGATCCATACGCTTCCCGGTACCCCTTATGTCTACCAGGGAGAAGAAATCGGAATGACCAATGTAGACTTCCCGAGTATTGATTATTATGACGAAAAGTATACTGTGGGGAAGTATTACACCATGGTGGAGGCCGGTGCAGATCCGGAAGAGGCGTTGGCCTCTCTGAAACATATAAGCAGAGACAATGTACGCACACCCATGCAGTGGGATGGCTCAGACAATGCAGGATTCAGCCGGAATACTCCCTGGATCAGTGTCAATCCGAATTACCGGGCCATTAATGTGACAGAAGATTTACAGTCGGATGATTCCATATTTAAGTATTATCAGACATTGATACGGCTTCGCAGGGAAAATGAAGTTCTGGTTTACGGAGATTACACTCCGGTATTAGAGGAAGATGAGAAAATAGTTGCATATGTCCGTGAATACCAAAATCAGAAACTTTTTGTGATTGCAAACTGGAGTGAAGTGAATGCGGCGGCTGATCTTGACAGCATGATTACTGATTTTACTTCCTGTCTCTGTAATTATACAGAATCAGAAGACAGGAACACATTAAAACCATATGAGGTGAGAATTTACTGCAATCAAAATGTAAAGCTGAACGTGTAAAGGAGGAGGCAAATGAGCAGTAACAGTAAAAAAAAGGCTCTGACGATGGAAGGAAGGCAGCAGAGGACCGCATATTTGTTTATCGCAGTTCCTTGTATTTATTTCCTCATATTTAAAATAGCGCCTACCGTATTTTCCTTGTATTTAAGCGTGACAAACTGGCAGCTGCTGTCCGGTAAACGTGATTTTATCGGGCTTGGCAACTTTATCCGGATATTTCAGGATGAAACGTTTCTAAAGGCAATCAGAAATACCTTCTACTATATCATCATTACAGTTCCTCTGATGGTGATAGTCAGTCTTGGTATTTCGCTGATGCTGAATGGTGTACGAAAGGGAAAAGGATTTTTTCGTACACTGATATTCATCCCTTATGTAACCAGTGCGGTAGCCGTAGCCTTTATCTGGAAATGGATGTTCATGGAGCAGGGAGGGGTGATCAATGCTCTGCTGCAGACGCTGGGGATTGCCAACCAACCATTTCTAAACAGTCCGAATCAGGCGATCTATGTTGTGATGTCTCTGCTGATCTGGTCGAAGATTGGATTTAACTCCATTATTCTGCTGGCAGGTTTAACTCAGATATCCTCCTCTTATTACGAGGCAGCCAGTATAGACGGGGCAAATAAATGGCAGACTTTTTGGAGCATTACGCTGCCTCAGCTTAAGGCGTCGCTCGTCTACATTATTATTATGAACACCATATCCACGCTGCAGGTATTCACTCAGATCCTGAATATCAATGCGTGGGGCGGTCCTTTAAAATCAACAACAAGTATCGTTGTCGAAATTTACTTAGAGGCATTTTCAAAGTATAATATGGGAAGAGCCAGCGCCATGACAGTCGTGCTTTTTGCCATTATACTGGTGATAACCATATTCCAGATGAAAGTTCTTAACAAAGAAGAGAGTTAAGGGGGAAAAAATCATGAGTGCAAAGAAAAAAATAGATCAGATTCTGTTGACGGTTATCCTGCTTCTTGTCGGATTTATTGTCATCTTCCCGTTTATCTGGATGATCTGTACCAGTTTCAAAAGCGGAGCTGAGGTTTATTCCATTGACCTGCTGCCAAAACATTTTTCACTGGAAAATTACATCACGGTAGCGAATAAATCAAATTTCCCGCTCTGGTTTAGAAACAGTCTGCTTGTGGGAGGCATTACAACACTGTCCGTACTTGTGTTTGACCCGATGGTTGGCTTTGCCTTCAGCAAGTATAAATTTAAAGGGAAAAATATAATTTTTATGATTATTCTGTCTACAATGATGATTCCGACTGAGATGCTGGTTATTCCGTGGTATCTTATGGTGAATGCAATGAAATGGAATAATACATACTGGGCGCTTGTATTTCCCAGCTTAAGCTCTGCATTTGGAATATTTCTGACCAGACAGTTCTTTGACGGGGTTCCGGAAGAACTATTGGAAGCAGCCCGGATTGACGGGATGAATGAACTGCAGATCTATATGAAGGTTGCGCTGCCACTGATCGGCCCAGCCATATCTGCACTGGCAATCTTTACATTTCTTGGCAGCTGGAACTCGTTTTTGTGGCCGGTCATTGCCGTCGATGGTTACACTAAATTTACCATTCCGGTCGGTCTTGCCATGTTTTCCGGGGAAGTTTCCACCAGCTGGGAATTGATTTTATCGGCAGCATCCATTGCAACGATACCAGTTCTGATCGTGTTTATTATATTCCAGCGTAAGATTGTGGAAGGTGTGGCACTGTCGGGGATAAAAGGATAAAAAACAACTGATATTTTTAATAATAAAAAAGGAGACAATATGAAAAAGAATATTTATGCATTATTACTTACTGCGGCGCTGGCTGCAGGCAGCTTGAGCGGCTGCGGCGGAAATGGTACTTCGGGAGCGGAGGGAAGCTCCCAGGCGGGGAACGCGGCGAATCAGGAGGCCGGAAGTGGGGCTGATACCGTAACGATTCAATACTGGCAGTATGCGTACGATTCCAAAGTCGCCATGATGGATGAGCTGATCAAAGAATTTGAGGCAGCGAATCCAACAATTAAGATTGAGCATATCACTTATCCATATGACAGCTATTTTGAGAAGATGGCAGCCTCTATTGTGACAGCACAGTCCTCCGGCGTGGGGCCGAATATCATAAACTATAACTGTGTGGATACCTCAAATTATTATGCGCAGGGAGTTTTACAGCCGCTTCCGACCGATGTTTTTGATCCGGCAGTGATTGATCAGGAGTTCTCTCCCTTAGTGCAGATGGGGAAGATAAATGACGTTTATTATTCATTGCCTACAGCCGTCAGAACGTACGCCATGTTTTACAATGAGAAATTATTAGAAGAAAATGGTTATACGGAAGCAGATCTTCCGAAAACCTGGGAAGAGTATGCGGATATGGCAGAGAAGATGACTGTCTGGGAGGGCAATAATTTAAAGATTGCCGGATCGACGATGGATAAAGATGGACGTCTGAGCCACTGGTTCCGTATTCTGAATAAGGGGCTGGGCGGCGATCTCTATGGTCAGGATAATAAGACTGCCGAGTATAATTCGGATACCGCTAAAAAGTCTCTGGATTATTTGATTGATATGTATAAAAACCGTAAGGTATCAGTCAGTGGATTTACAACGAGCGATCAGGTGTCGTTTGCTACCGGTGTCGCCGCACTCCACATTGATGGATCGTTCCGTATTGCTACCATTAAAGAGAAAGTGGGAGACAGCTTTGAATGGGGAGTGGCAGAACTTCCAACATGGGAAAACGGGGAAAAGGCTACGTATGGTGATTACTGGTGTAATTCCATCACCTCTTTTACCAAGGGCCCGGAGCTTGATGCCAGTGTAAAATTCCTGCAATTTCTTACCAGTGAAGATGTTATGAAGCGCTGGTCGTTAGCTACCGGCGAAATAGGTGCCCGGATGGTATTTGCAGAGGATCAGGATCTGCTGTCTGATCCGTATATGGCGCCGTTTATTGAGGCGCTTCCCTACGCATTTACCTCTTTTAGTACAAAAAGATACAGCGTAGATGACGCCTGCAAGGAAATTTTTGAAACCAGTCTGTTAGGCGACGGTGATCCGGGACAGACACTCGATACAGTCAATGCAAAGGTACAGGAAAGCCTGGACGAATTCTGGTCAGAATTTGAATAAAGCGGGATATAAAACTTTGGGGGCGGGCGGATTAGATTCTGTCCGCCTCCTGCAGTACCAGGAGGAAATATGAAAAAGAAATGGTGGCAGGAATCCGTCGTTTATCAGATTTATCCCCGGAGCTTTCAGGATACTAACGGTGATGGAATCGGTGATCTGCAGGGAATTATAAGAAGACTGGATTATCTGAAATATTTGGGGATTGATGTTATCTGGCTGTCTCCGGTGTATGCGTCGCCTCAGGCTGATAACGGATATGATATCAGCGATTACTATGATATAGCACCGGAATTCGGTTCGATGAAGGATATGGACCAATTGATTGAAGAAGCCGGTAACCGGGGGATAAAGCTTGTTATGGATTTAGTAGTCAATCATACATCCGATGAGCATCCATGGTTTCTGGAAGCAAAGAAGGGAAAGACCAGTAAGTTCCATGACTATTACGTGTGGCGGGATGGGTCTCCGGATGAATTGCCGAATCAGCTGAAATCCTCTTTCGGCGGTTCTGCATGGGAATGGTGTGAAGAAGCCGGACGGTATTATCTGCATCTTTATTCCAAAAGGCAGCCTGACTTAAACTGGGAAAACGGGGAGATGCGCCAGGAGATTTATAAGATGATGAACTGGTGGCTCGACAAGGGGATCGGCGGATTCCGGATGGACGTCATCGATAAAATTGGAAAAGTACCGGATCAGCTGATTGTTGCCAATGGGCCGAAACTGCATGACTATATTAAGGAAATGAATAGCGAGGTGCTCTGCCGGCGGGACGTGCTTACTGTGGGGGAATCCTGGGCGGCGACCACCGAGAATGCAAAGCAGTACAGTAATCCGGATGGTTCTGAACTCAGTATGGTATTTCAGTTTGAGTACATAAAGTTAGATAAGGCGGAAGGAAAAGCAAAATGGGAATTGGGAAAGCTGGATTTTATAAATCTGAAGGAAATACTGTCAAAATGGCAGTGTGAACTGGAGGGCAGAGGCTGGAACAGCCTGTTCTGGAATAACCATGATGTGCCCCGCATCGTGTCGAGATGGGGCAATGACGGCAGATACCGGAAAGAGTGTGCCAGGATGTTTGCCACCTTTCTGCATGGGATGCAGGGGACTCCCTATATCTATCAGGGAGAAGAAATCGGAATGACCAATGTAAGGTTTGCAAAGATCGAAGATTACAGGGATATTGAAACGCTGAATTTATATCAGGAGTACAGAGAAGCGGGCTGGGATCATGATAAAATCATGCAGTCGGTCTATGCGAAAGGAAGGGATAATGCGAGAACTCCAATGCAGTGGGATAATACAGAGAATGCAGGTTTCACAGAGGGGAAACCATGGCTTTTATTAAATCCCAATTATCTGACGGTGAATGTACAGGAATGTGCAGAAGATGATCACTCAATTCTTCAGCATTACCGAAGATTAATTCGTCTCAGGCGCGATTCCGAATGGAAGGATGTCATGGTATATGGCAGTTATAAGCCATTTTTTGAGAAAGATCCGGATGTGTTTGCTTACAAACGGGAGAAGGACGGAAAGGGACTGTTTATAGTCGGCAATTTCCATGAGACTGAGCGGGCGATCGAATTACCGGTTTCCGTGTCAGAACTGCTCCTCTCTAATTATGAGGACTCCTGCATCGTGGAAAGTAATGTTATTCTTCGTCCGTATGAAGCACTTCTGTTTGGTATGCGGCAAGTATGAAAAGACACATTGGTTCGAAATAGAGAAGACCGGAAATATGATAAGGATACGGAATAAAAAATGACAGGCCGAAGGAGGGGGCAGACTATGAACCATTTGAACTATGATGGAGGTACAGGCGAACTGAAAAACTGGCTGATACAGGAGAGTACCTTTGATTCCAGGTTTTTAGGAAAGTGTGAGGCGATTTTTGCACAGGGCAATGGTTATATGGGAGTTAGAAATGCACTGGAGGAAGCTTATACGGGAGAGGTGAGAAACACATTTGTTGCGGGAACCTTTAATAAAGCGTCCGACGAGGAAGTGACAGAACTCCCCAATGTGCCTGATATGACAGGGATGACGATTCTCATTGACGGCCATAGGTTCAATCTTCTGCAGGGAGAGTTAAAAGAGTATACGAGAACCATGAATCTGAAAAATGGGGAGACCGTCCGCGAAATCAAATGGAAAAGTCCTGCCGGGATTTGTATGACTGCTGTATTTAAGCGGATCGTATCTCTGGCAGACGAGCATATGCTTGCGGCAGCCCTGGATCTGACCGTGGACAGAGATGCACAGATTATCATAGAAACTGGAATTGACGGCAGTGTGACCAATAGCGGTGCACAGCATTTTAAGGATTTGCGGCGAAGAGTTTATGATGGCAGAGATATGCAGTACTTATCAAGAACCACAGAGTCTGATGTCTGGATCGCCCAGCATGCCGCCTGCAATCTGAATTTGAAGGCCGATATTCTGCCGGTCATGGGAAGACGCACGTTAAAGAACCGCTATACCTTTATGGCAAAAGCAGGGCAGAATATTCACTTTGAAAAAATTTCTGCAATTCATTCATCGCGAGATTTAGAATATGCAGATATTCAAACGGAAGGAATAGAAGAAAGGCTGATGACAGACGGTCTGAAAGCTTTGCAGAGAGGCTGTTCTGCCGGATATTACGGTCTAAGAGAAGCCAGTGCCTTACAATGGGAAAAATACTGGCAGGAGAGCGGAATTACCATAGATGGAGATGCAGATTTTGAACAGCTGGCCGTGCGTTTTTCCCTGTACCATTTAAATATTATGGCAAAACAGGATGACTGCCGGGTGGGAATTGGTGCAAAAGCGCTGACAGGCGAAGGGTATAAAGGCCATTCTTTCTGGGATACGGAATTATTCATCCTTCCGTACTTTACATTCACCAGACCGGATACAGCGAAAACTCTGCTGGAATACCGATATAAAAATTTATTGGGAGCCCGCAGAAAAGCAAAAGAAAATGGATATGAGGGAGCCATGTATCCATGGGAATGTGCCTGGGTGGATGACGGGGAGGCGACACCTCTCTATAAAGGTGCGGATGTTGTGACCGGGAAAGTAAAAAAGGTATTGACCGGCCTGATTGAGCATCATATTTCCGCAGATATTGCCTATGCGGTATGGCAGTATTATCTGGTGACAGGAGACCGTGGTTTTATGGAAAACTGCGGCTATGAGATGATTATGGATACTGCATTATTCTGGGCCTGCCGGGTACAGTACAGGGAAGAAAAGGGCAGGTATGAGATTTTAGATGTCATTGGGCCGGATGAATATAAGGAGCATGTGGATAATAATGCCTATACAAATTATATGGCAAACTATAATATGCACCTGGCTCTGTTTATTATGGAAAATATATTGGGAGAAAACACAGAACTGTTTAAAAAACTGGATCAAAAGTTAAACCTCTCCCATATCAAAGAAAAAATAGATTCCTGTATTGACAGGCTGTATTTGCCGGGACCTGATGAGGCCGGAATTATTCCCCAAACGGATCAGTATCTGCAATTGACGAAAATGGATCTTACAAAATATAAGAATTCTGAGGAAGCAAAAATCATTTACAGAGATTTTAATGCAGAACAGATTAATGGATTTATGATCTCGAAACAGGCGGATACAGTGATGCTGATGTTCCTTTTTCCTGATTTGTTTGACGAAGATATACGAAGGAAAAACTTCACCTTTTACGAAGATAAAACGCTTCATGATTCATCCTTAAGTAAGTGTATTCATTCCATTATGGCCAACGATTTGAATATTAAGGATATGGCTTATGATTTTTATAAAAAATCGCTCATGATTGATTTGGGCCCGCAGATGAAATCCTCGGACGAAGGGATTCACAGTGCTGCGATCGGTGGAATCTGGGAGAGTACGGTAATGGGATTTGGAGGGGTGCGGATGAAGGGAGAGGATATGCATATTGCTCCCAGACTCCCCCAAAAGTGGAATAAGCTTGTTTTTCCGTTGTGCGTAAAGGGATGTCAGCTGAAAATAACGGCGTCTCATGATGATTTGTCTGTTGAAAATATGGGACAGCGGGAATCCGTTTTAGTGTTAAACGGAAAACGGGTTCTGATTGAACCGGGTACTGTGGTAAGAATAGAGATAAAGGAGTGAGAGCATGAAATATCAGGGTATTATATTTGATTTAGATGGAGTGATCTGTCACACTGACAAATATCATTATCAGGCGTGGAAGAAGCTGGCGGACCAATTAGGTGTCTATTTTGATGAAACCATCAATAACAGGCTCAGAGGTGTGAGCCGTATGGAGAGTCTCGATATTATTCTGGAAAAGTATGGCAGGGACTTGACAGATGAGGAGAAACTGCACTGTGCGGATGAGAAGAATCGATATTACAGGGAATTGCTGAAAGAAATGAACACCGGTGATTTAAGTGATGAGGTAAGGGATACTTTAAACCAGTTAAGAGAGCGGGGATATAAGCTGGCGATCGGATCTTCCAGTAAAAATGCAGGCTTTATTCTGGAAAGGATCGGACTGAAGGGCTTTTTTGACGCGGTATCAGATGGAAACAATATTACCAATTCCAAGCCGGATCCTGAGGTGTTTTTAAAAGCAGCCCGGTTTTTAGGGTTGGAACCGGAAGCTTGTCTGGTAGTAGAAGATGCCAGGGCCGGGCTTATGGCTGCAGTGAATGGAAACATGGACTGTGCGGCAATTGGAGATGCAGTAAATTCTGAACTTGCAAATTATAAATTGAAGACATTCGGAGATTTGCTGAATATCGGTTAAAAAAAATCTGGAGGATTGACATATGGATTACGCGGAGGAATCGTTAAAATTACATCAACAGTGGAAGGGAAAATTAAGTGTGGTTCCCAAGATGCAGGTGAAAACAAAATTGGACTTATCAATGGCCTATACGCCGGGAGTTGCCAGGCCATGTCTTGAAATACAAAGCGACATTGAGAAGAGCTATGAATTGACCGGACGCTGGAACACGGTAGCGGTTGTTACGGATGGAACGGCAGTGCTGGGACTTGGAGATATAGGGCCGGAAGCCGCTATGCCGGTTATGGAGGGAAAATGCGTATTGTTTAAAGCTTTTGGTGATGTGGACGCAGTTCCGCTCTGTATCCGTTCTAAAGATGTGGACGAGATTGTACATACTGTTTCACTGCTTGCAGGAAGTTTTGGCGGAATTAATCTGGAAGATATTGCTGCGCCGCGCTGCTTTGAAATTGAACGGAAGTTAAAGGAATGCTGTGATATTCCGGTCTTTCATGACGATCAGCATGGTACTGCCATTGTAGTGGCAGCTGCATTAATTAACGCACTAAAAATTGTCGAAAAAGAAATGAAGGATATCAGAATCGTAATAAACGGAGCCGGGTCAGCAGGTATCGCAATTGCCAGGCTGCTGCTTGCCATGGGGGCAGAGAACCTGATTCTGTGTGACAGACTGGGGGCTGTTTATGAGGGTGCTGATGGTTTGAATGAAGAACAGACAGAGATTTCAAGGGTTACGAATTTAGAAAAAAAGCAGGGGAGTCTTTCCGATGTGCTTGCAGGAGCCGACGTATTGATCGGTGTGTCCGCTCCTGGCGTTGTCAGTCAGGAAATGATCCGTTCCATGGCTCCGAAAGCGATTGCTTTTCCAATGGCAAACCCTACACCGGAAATTATGCCGGATTTGGCATTGGAGGCCGGTGCGGCCGTAGTGGGAACAGGAAGAAGTGATTTTCCAAACCAGATTAATAATGTGCTTGCATTTCCGGGAATCTTTCGGGGGGTATTGGATGTGAGGGCCAGAACTGTCAATGATGCGATGAAGATGGCAGCCGCATATGCGTTGGCAGAACTGGTCTCAGATAAGGAACTGAAACCAGAATATATATTGCCGGAACCGTTTGATCCACGGATAAAAGATGCTGTGGCCCAGGCGGTGGCGAAGGCTGCTGTGGTAAGCGGAGCAGCAAAAACCTCAGAAGCGTTCTGAGGTTTTTGCTTTTTATGCGCCTGGCAGGCGCACACTCTAAAGGGTAAAAGTCCTAAATCCGCCCGGTAGTGGGACGGATACAGCCAAGACCAAGGGGGTCCATCACGAGGTGGAATCTGAAGAAAGGATAGGGCGCAAGCAGTAACATTTTTTGTCTGCGTTGTACAAAAAAATGTACAATATATTGACAATAACTTATTTGCATCATATAATTAATTAAGAAAGGAGTGTGATTTTATGATAGCAACTAACTTTTCAAATGTAAGAAATAATTTCAAAGAAGTATGTGACCGTGTTGTTCAGGATTCTGAAATCGCAATCATCACAAGAAAAAATGATGAAAACGTGGTTCTTATGTCACAGGCACAATACGACAATATGATGGAAAATATCTATATCAGAGACAGTAAAGCTAATTATGAATGGTTAAAAGAATCTATCAGGCAAGCGGAAAATGGAAAGACTATTAAGTTCGATGTGGAGGATTAGGAAATGATGGTATCTTTCACTGAGAATGCATGGAATGACTATCTCTATTGGCAAAAAGCAGATAAAAAACTTGTAAAGAGAATAAACGATTTAGTTAAAGATATTAAAAGGAATCCATTTGAGGGTATAGGAAAACCGGAAAGTTTGAAGTATGATTTGGCGGGAAAGTGGAGCAGAAGAATAAATGATGAGCACAGGCTTGTATATATGGTTGAAGGCGAAAGTATTATTATATATACATGTCGGTATCATTACTAAACATAAAAGCTGTTTTCTATCATTGTCAATTGACAGAAAAACTGGTAAACTGGTTTGAGAAATGATAGTTTCTGGAAGATTGAATGGAAAGTACAGAGAGGACAGTTGTTATTTTGGCAGCAGAATTTGGAGCAATGTAACTGGCATTTAAAAATGCAGGATTTCAACAAAAAAAGTGAGGATTCCCCCACTGACATGAGGTCAAGACTATCCGGAACCGGATAAAAGGCAGCAAAGCTGCTGTGTCATTTTGAACCCATATATCGTTCAAAATGTGGATAGAAATGATGATATGTTTATTAATTTGGAAAAGTAGGATAACAAAACCTCAGGCCGGTCCTGAGGTTTTGCGTTTTTCTAATATCGCGGCAAAAAAAGGCGCATTTGCGGCCTCATTACCCCGTTCCGGACGCATACTGCTATAATAAAACCATCAAATAAGAAAGCAACAGGATCAGAATCCAGAAAGGAACTGCGGTATATGTACGAACTCAAAGATAAGAAAAAAGAAGGAACCCGAAAGCCCATATGGAAGAAAGCGGCGGCGTGTGTCATGGCGCTGATCCTGTTTTTCATCTGTTCTGCCATGCTTTATGTGACGAAGCTGGCTTCCACCATACAGAAGATCCCGGATGCGGATATCAAGGAAATCAAAAATGATAATCTGAAAGAAGAGACGGAAGAAAAGATGGGCGGCTATTGGACCGTGGCCATTTTCGGCGTGGACAGCCGTGACGGAAACTTAGGCAGGGGAACCAACGCTGATACACAGATGGTCCTGACTGTAAAACGGGACAGCGGAGAAATCCGGCTGGCGTCGGTTTACCGGGATACGCTGCTGATGAGCAACGTGGCCGAAGGCAAATGCAGAAAGATTAACTCCAGCTATGCAGAGGGCGGACCGGAGCAGGCAGTCACGGCACTGAATGAGAATCTGGATTTAGATATCATGGACTACGTATCATTCTCCTGGTCGGCGGCGGCGGATGCAGTCAACCTTCTGGGCGGGATCGACATGGATATTACAAAGGCGGAATATGCCTACATCAACTCGTTTATTACAGAGACCGTGGAACGTACCGGAATCCCTTCGGTCCATTTAACCGGCCCCGGACTGACCCATTTAGACGGAGTCCAGGCGGTGGCCTACTGCAGGCTGCGCCTGATGGACACGGATATGCAGAGGACGGAGAGGCAGAGAAAGGTGATGGAGGCGGTTCTGGAAAAACTGAAAACCGCGGATTTGGCCACGATCAACCGTCTGCTTGAGACGGTGCTGCCGCAGGTTTCCACAAGCATAACCATGGCGGACGGCCTCTCTCTGGGTAAGAACGCCGGGAAGTACCATATGGTAGAAACGGAGGGATTCCCACAGGAGTATGGAACGGCCACCATTGGAAAACTGGGCCACTGTGTGATTCCCAATACACTGGAGACCAATGTGGCCGGGCTTCATAAATTCCTGTATGAGGATGAGGATTACCAGATATCGGACCGGGTGAGAGAAATCGGCAGGGAAATTGTGAAACAGGCAGTGGGAGAGTGAGGTGATGATACAGTTGGTACGGATAGCGGTTTGTGATGACGAGCCCGCATTTGCGGAGCGGGTAAAAATACTGATTGAAGCGGAATGCTGCGGACTGGGCGTTTCGGCGGAGGTTTCCCTCTATACAGACAGTGGTATGCTGGCATATGATATCGGAGAAAAGCGGTATTTTGACATGCTTTTTCTCGATATTGAGATGCCGGGGCTTTCCGGCATGGAGCTGGCGGATCTCATCAAAGATTCACTGCCGCAGGCACTCGTTTCCTTTATAACCTCCCATACAAAGTATGCGGTGAAGTCTTTTGAACTCTCTATTTTCCGGTATATTCCCAAGGCGGAGGTGGAAAGCTGCCTCCCCATGGCGGTTTCGGATGGGATTCGGCTGCTCTCCTGGAAAGTGAAGGAGTGCTACGTGGTGGAGACGCCGCGCCAGATCATAAAGGTGGCGGTGAGCGATATCCTTTATATTTATAAAAAACAGAAGTACTCTGTTATGGTTCTGGAGGACGAGGAGATCCCGGTGCGGAAAGCTCTTGGGCAGCTGAAAGAGGAGCTGGACAGGGAGGAATTCCTGATGATCGAGAGGGGCTATGTGATCAACTTGTATCATGTATGGAAAATGGAGGGCACATCGGTGGTTCTTGACAATAAAACCGTGCTCCCGGTGAGCCAGAATCATGCGAAAGAAGTGAGAGAGACCATCACCGGTTTCTTCCGGAGGCATTTATGAATACCATATTCAAGCTTTGCGAACTGGCTGCCTATTTTTTCGAGGCCCTGATCTGTTACTTTTTTATCCAGCTGTTTTTTCCTGAAAAGGCTAAAGGGAAGATCCGCTTTTTTCTGCTGTCCGGCGTGCTGCTGGTGACTGTTTTCATTGCGGATTCCCTGCATGTCTTCCCGTTTCTCGTTACCCTGTGGTTTGTATTCTATATCTGCATGACGACGGTGCTTATCTTCCATGTAGATGTGTTTTACGCCGTTTCCCTGGTGAGCTTCTATATTCTGTGCGTCTATATTATTGATTTTTTCTGTATCTCCGTGATGGGCGTATTTTTAAAGAACCAGCAGTTTGCCCGGATGGTGATCGCCCAGCTGTCGCAGTGGCGGCTGGTGTATCAGGCGGCGGATAAACTGCTGCTGACTGCAGCGTATTTTCTGGCGAGGAAGGCATTTCGCAGGAAACTGGCCTACAATCCGGGAATGCTGTTTTTGACATCCGGACTGGGATTATGCGGCGTCGGGTTCCTGTCGTGGCTTACCATTCAGGAGACGAGCCTCCATGCGCTGTTTGGGTGGAGTATGTGTATTATTCTGCTGTTTCTCATCTATTTTCTCCTGCTGTTTTACTCGAAATATGTAGAGGAACAGAAGCAGCGTCTTGCGCTGGAGATGAAAGAGCAGATGATCGACAGGGAGTACGATTTGATGGTGCGGCAGCAGAGGGAGCAGGAGGAACTGTCCCACGATATGAAAAATCATCTGCTTGTGCTTTCTTCCATGATTGGTGAGGGAAAGCTTGAAGAAGCGGAGATGTATCTGGAGCAGATGGGAGAGCCGCTGCGCCAGTTGGAGATGATGGTGTGGACTGGCGATCCCGTTATGGATGTGCTGCTGAATAATGCCAGAAGCAGCGCGGTAAAAAAGAAAATCCGTTTTACCATTCAGGCGGACGCCCTGACGCTGGGAGATATGGAAGACCGGGAGAAGTGCAGCTTATTTTCCAACCTGCTGGATAACGCTGTGGAGGCGGCTGATCAAGTGGAGGCGGGGGAACGCTGGATTGCCGTTAAGATACGGAGAACGGGAGAAATGGTATTCATTGAGCTGTCCAATTCCATGGCCGGTTCGCCTTCCGTAAAGGATAACCGTCTGGTTACAACGAAACGGCAGGGAACCGGCCACGGGCTGGGATTAAAGAGCGCAGAGCGGGTGGTGGAAAAATACGGTGGAAGCCTGGTCTGCGAGTATGGGGATGACGTTTTTACTGTATTAGTAAGCTTTTTAGGTGGTTTTCCAGAACTTCCATGATCCGGCTGTCTTCCCAGGAGGCACCGTGGCCGCCGAGTTTAATGGAGGGCTTGTGTTTTCCGTGAAAATCACTGCCGCAGGTGATGAGCAGACGATTTTTCACTGCGACATTCACATAGTGAGCAGAGGTTTCCTCATTGTGATACGAGGAGAATGCTTCTATTCCGTCAACCTCCCGGAAAAGGATGCTGTTCAGCAGTTCTGTCTCACTGAGGTCCAGGTTCTGACCGGGATGGGCCAGTACGGCGATGCCTCCGGCGTCATGGATCAGCGATACCGCATCAGCCAGGGATATATAGCGGACAGGCACGTAAGCGGGCTTTCCTTCTGAGAAAAAATCCCAGTAAAACCGCACATTCGGCATATCGCTTTTTGCTCCGCCGGCCAGATAGGGGCGGAGCAGTTCATATTGTCCAGCCTCTTCTTTTGAGAGGAGAATTTCCGCAATCAATTCGCCGGGAACAACGCCGTCTGCAGCGGCGGCCATGACTTCCCCCTCGTCTACCGGTATGCCGGTTGCGCTCTGGAATAAGCGGATTTTTTCTCTGGCCGCGGTTTTTTCCTGATCCAGAATTTCCTGCTCGATCTGTGCAAATTCTTTGCGTGTATGATCGAAGCCGTATCCGAGAAGATGGAAATTCCGGCCTTTATGAGTGCAGTCTAACTCCACTCCGGAGAGGACGTGAAGACCGCAGGAGGAAGCTGTGGACTGGGCTGCCGTGACGCTGCGAACCGAGTTGTGGTCTGTAACTGCGATCAGCTCCATGCCCTGGGCCGTGCACATTGCCACAAGTTCCTGCGGTGTATATTCCCCGTCGTCACTGGCGGCTGAGTGGATATGTAAATCAATCTTTGACATGGTTAGTCTCCTTTCGGGAATAGAAGTAAATGAACTGTAAAAGCAGGATTCCCGTGGTGGATATCAGGTAAAGAATCCGGATGCCGGTAAATCCTGCGGTACCTGCTGCCGCGGTGCGGGCATCGATCATGCCTTTGACGGCGCCTCCTGTCAGAGGGCCGAGAATGGAACCGAGGCCGATGGCGGCCGTATAAAAATTGTCGTAGACAATGCGGTTATCCTCGGGCATCAGCTCATATCTCCGGTTAAATACGGATATCACAAAACCGGCATTTGCGGCCGAGGATATGAGAAATGCAGCCGGAATGAAAATGAACCAGTTCTGAGCGGAGGCAAAGGACAGAAACAGGGTTTCACCGGCAAAGAACCAGATAGACATTTTTAAGGTGAATTCATGGCCGTAACGGTCACTCAACCTTCCCCAGAAACTGAGCAGAATGATCTGAGGCAGAGAGATCATCATGTATAAGCCGGTCACAATCTGATAGGGCAGCGCCAGATATTTCATCATGAAGACCATGGTATAGCTGTCGGAAATGGTAAGCAGCAGATAAAAGATAAATATGTAAGCGACAAAGCCTGTAAAACAGCGGTTTTTGAGAGGCAGCCGGGCAATGTCCAAAAATCGGCAGCTTCTGCCTGAGGACTGGTACGGTTCCCCGTCTGGTGTTGCAGCCAGCAGAATCACTTCCAGGAGTCCCATCAGGGCTGCGGCGGCAAACAGGAGGGCGAAGCCGGCGTATTTTCCTTCCATGAGATCCATGAACCGGCCCCCGGCCAGAGAAAGCACCACGGTGACGGTCAGCGTCAGTGTCTGTCTTAAGGAAATGTACCGTCCGCTCTTTTTCTCTTCGATAAATCCAAGCATCCACTGGTTAAGCACCACCGTGGTCTGTGCCTGAAGTGCGAAGGCAGCGACGACGGTGGGGACAAACACATAAAGCCGGATTCCGGCCGGAAAGAGCACCGGTATGGTCACGATAAAAAGCGTTGCCAGGCGGGAGAGGATTGTAAGTGCTATGGTCAGTTTTTTCCGGCTGGTAAACCGCTCCAGAAATGCCGGAAACGCGAGAATCAGCACGCCGCAGATATTGACGATTACACTTAAATAACTGACCAGAATATCACCGGCTCCCATAAGAATCGCGAGGCCGCTTAAGAAAACGCCGCTGGTCAGATACGTAAACGCCGTGCCGAATCCGGCCTGAATGAAAAAGCAGGTCCGGCCACTTCTGCCAGGCAGACCCGGTCCTGCGGGCCCGGAGCTCATGGCTGCTCCTTTATAAACTGAACGTCGTCAAAGATCTTACCGGCTGTCAAAGACGCCATGCCGTCGTGGTAGTCATGCCACATATCGGCCGAGTACAGGATCTCCGCGGTCATATGTTTTGGAAGAAGCGCAGAAAATCCGTCGCTTATGGGGCCGATGCAGTCTGTTCGCAGGTCCGGACCGCCCAGAACGACATACTGTGGGTTTAAGATGCCGCAGATCCAGCTGATGATCCGGATCATCAGATCGGTGTAATCCTTATCGTCCAGTGCACTCATCAGCCATTCATCCAGAATTCGTCCATCCTCCATGGGAATCAGCCCCAGCTCTCCAGCAAAGTTGCGAAAGCCGCGGACGATCCGTCCTCCTACGATAAAACCGGCGCTGACACACGTTTTTTCCAGATGGAGATACGCCATATTCGTATGCTCCGGGGACTCGCAGGGGAATTCCTTTGCATAACAGCGCCCGAAGCCGATGGCTGTGGCATTTAAGTCGTTCTCCATGACAACAGGTATGTGATACCGTTCGGCGAGGCGGTCACCTAAGTCATAACGGCATAATTCGTCGCTGCCTCCGGTTCCCTGCCAGAAAGCGCCGCCTTCCACGATGCCCGGAACGCCGATCCCTATGGACTTTATATCCTTGCGCGCCATAAGTTCGTCGAGAAATGCACAGATGGCCGGTTCGTAATCGCTGCCTGTAAACTCCAGTCTGACAGTCTCTAAAATCTCCCCGCAGATTCCAACAAGCAGTCCGTGCATGTCACTGCCCGAGATGCAGATCGCCGCGCCATAGTACTTATCCGGCTTGAAGCGGTAGCGTTCTGCTTTACGGCCTCCGCTGGATTCATCGTGTCCAATGCTTTCGATCTCGCCGTTTTCCATCATCTCTGCAAGGAGAGAGCGGACTGTCGTAGAACTGATCTGTGTCTCACCGGCGATTTCCGCCCTGGTTGCGGTGCCCCTGCGTTTGATTACTCTGCGGATCTGTGAGAGATTCGCCTGCTTTAAAAGCCGTGGTCTGGCGGTTAATGTGTCCATAAAAACGCCTCCTTGTCACTTTTGTTGGAAACTTTTATAAGTTTATAACAAAAGTATATACGAGAATGACAGAAATGTCAATAGAGGAGAAGACAGAATGACAAATCCCTTCCGAATTACCGTTACCATTCACGGCTCCGCTGAAAGTTTCCGCCGGCGTTCCGGTGCGTGGGAGGGGCAGCAGAAGGAAGCGTTTCTTGTTTCCTCGGTGGCAGGAACTAAAGCAGAAAGACGGGAAAAAGGGGCGGATCGTGCAAACTACGGTGAACTCCTGAAGGACTTCACCTCCGTGTCCACTTGAAATCTGGCTTGGAGGCCAGATTTCACCACCTCTTTTTCCCGTCTTTCTGCTTAAGCTCCTGCGAACCTTGGAAAAGGAAACGCTACCTTCTGCTGCCCCTCCCACGCACCGGAACGCCGGCGGAAACTTTCAGCGGGCCGTGAATGGTAACGAATTACCACATAAATGGCGGAAAGGATTTGTTTCATTCTATGATGTGGAACTGCCGGTATCTTTTTGAAAATCTGCAATACTTTTCGATCGGGCGGCTAACTTCAGCCAGGCTGTCAGGACATTTACGTCTTTTTGTAAAATGATTCTCTCACGAAGTGCGTCAGGAACAGGGCCTAATTCAGAAAGCAGTTCTATAATGCTTCTTTCGATGCCCCTTTCAATGCCTCGTTCAATCCCCAATTGCTCTCTCTGTTCCAGTTTGTCAGCAAAAAGTTCTTCCAGTGCGTTACACAAATCGCATCCCTCCTTATATTTTTTCCAATTTGCTCTTATGACTAAATCCATGGCGGCCTCATAGACCGGGTCCTGTTCCTTCCCTTTATAAGCTTTTGCCAGAGGTTCGATATCCTTTTGTATCTCTAAATCAGAGCGCAGACGGCTGAGCCATATGGTTTCCTCAGGTGAAAGCTGATGGATAATTAACAGCTGAACTTTGAACAGCAGTTTGGATATGTAATAGATTCCGGGGAATTCTTCTGTAATTACACTGCCATATGTCTCCCTTAAAAACTTAATCAGCTTACCCGGATACTGATTGACAACCAGCGTTATGGTGATCTCGGAAGGCAGGATTTTCACTTCCCGTTCCGCAGCTGCCTGATAAAGACAGGCGTAACCATTTACTTTGAAAAAATCATTGATCCCGAACGAAACTTCAGGATTCTTATATTCTACGATATTATACCGGCTGAAAATGCGTCCGAAATTTTTTTCGATTTTTCTACCGGATTCCTTGATGATTAAAGTATCAATCTGAAGAGGTTTTTTTGTCAGATTAAACTCCTCATGAAACTGCAGATACTCTTTCTCAGTCTCCAATTCAATCTGCAGCACGGCCTGAAATGCCGGATGCCATTGTAATGGTTTGTGCTCCATACAGTTCTCCTTTTATTATATAAAATGTTTGAGTGAACAGCAATAGGCATTCATAGGCATTTCCTCCCTTCTGCATTGTTTTTTGAGTTTTTGGCTCAAGATTACAACCTGGCCGCTGCCAGGGGTGAACGGCATATACTTGACCGGTTATCTGGAAGTTTGACCGAAACGGTCTGTTGTCGTACTTCATGTACGAGAGATTGTCCGAAGGACTATGAGAAATCAGTACTGTCAGGAGATTGACAGAATATGAATACAGATGTAGTAATTATAACATAAATTTTTGGTAATGTCTTGTAGTAAATTTATATTAGGAGATCATAAAAAATGGGAGGGAAACTCCAAATGGTTTCTGTTCCCCTCCCATTACTGGAAACACTGGGATATTACGTTCTAAATTTCAATTACCTTCCCATTAGAAAGCCTGGACTCTTCCGCGGCAAATGCTACAAGATGGCTGTTAATCGACTGCTCCAGCGAGGTAATCCCCTCCGGTTCCTTTCCTGTCTGAAGCATGTCAAGGAATTCTTCCACCATGCGGTTGTCGCCTCCTGCGTGGCCGCTGAAGTCCTCGGCCAACTGGGAGATATCGATGATCTGGCGAGGCTTTCCGAAGAGTCCAACCTCGATGGTATTCTTGTACATGTCACCTGTGAGATCGCCTTTTGTCCCCATGATCTTGCAGTAACGGGAAGCGCCGTCGCTGGTGAAGCCGCTCATGGTGAAGTTTATGGTGCTTCCGTCGGTGTTTTCGATGTTGGTCACCTGGTGGTCCACCACGTTGTTGTCACAGTGGTAGACACAGCGGCCGTACGGGCCTGTCTTTATGGCATCATAGATCGTCTCCGGAGTCGGATGGAGAGCCAATACATCCACCGGCCATTCGGTGTGGCCGCAGGCAATGCCGGTCTTTTCGTTTGTAACGTAGATCTTTTCTGCGTCGAAGGGGCAGGAGTCCTTTGCGGCGCAGCCGTCGAGACAGCGGAGCGCGGAGCCTTCGGGGGCGCAGGATTCTTTAAAGAGCCAGGTGTTTCCCATGGAAGAAACACGGAGCGGCGTCTTGTCAGCCAGCCATAGATAGAGGTCGAAATCGTGGCATGTCTTCTGAAGGCACATGGGGCTGGTCGTCTCACTGTTTCTCCAGTTACCGCGGACAAAGCTGTGGGCCTGATGCCAGTAGCCAACATTTTCAATGGCCTGGATCGTGACCACATCTCCGATGATGCCGGAGGCAATTAACTCCTTCATCCTGGAAAAGAACGGCGTATAGCGGAGTACGTGACAGACAACGATTTTCCGGTCATATTTTTTGGAAGCCTCCAGCAGCCGGCGGCATTCAGAGGGATCGGGGGAGATGGTTTTTTCCATTAATATGTGGTATCCTCTTTCCAGGGCGGTAAGCGCCTGGGAGACGTGGTCGCGGTCCTGAGTGCAGATAAAGACGGCGTCAGCCATCTTAGGCTGGGCCAGCAGCTCCTCTGCGCTGGTAAAACAGCGCTCCTCCGGAATGTGGTACGTCTTCGCGGTCTCCCGGAGGGCTCCGGGATCGATATCTGCGGCTGCGGTAATCTCCATTTTGTCCGGATGGAGCGACGCAAACGGCGCATAGGTGATTCTTCCCCGGCTTCCAAGGCCGGCGATGGCTACGGTTGTTTTCATGTGATGTCCTCCTGTTTTCTTATGAATTGATTGTATGAATCCTCATGGTTACGGTGGTGCGGTGATTTTCCGGTTCCGATTCAATCGTAAGCTCCGACGACTTTTCAAAATAGAGCTTGATCCGCTTGTAGAGATTGGCCAGCCCGTAGCTTTTGGAGACGGAGCCTACCGGATTCGTATTTTTAAATGATTCCTGGATTCGTTCCATGGTTGCTCTGTCGATACCCGGTCCGTTGTCTGTGACGGATATGACACAGCCGTCGCCGCTTTCCGCAATGCGTACGACGATGTGAACCGGCGACGAGGTGGTTTCTACCGCGTATTTCATGGAATTTTCCACCAGCGGGTGAATTAGCAGCTTGGGAATCTGCATGGAGCGGACTTCCGGTTCCACCTGGTATTCCCAGGTCAGACGGTCTCCGAAGCGGAACTTTTCCACCTGCAGGTACTGTTCTACAAAGGTCAGCTCCTGTTCAATGGTGATACGGTCGCTCTCCTTTAAAATGTACTGGAACAGCTTGGCCATGGCCATGAGAATACCGGCATTGTCCATATCGTTTTTCTGGATCAGACTCCAGTAGACCGATTCCAGGGCATTGATGATGAAATGAGGGTTGACCTGGGACTGAAGCGCGGTGATTTCCGCCTTGGTCCGCAAAAGTTCTTTTTCAAATACCTGCTCGATTAAACGATTATTCTTTTCCACCAGAGCATTGTAGTGGATATTCAGTTCATTGATGTCGGAGTTGGAGTAATGTCTGTCATTGGCCTGCAGCTTTCCGTCTGCGATTACCATGGATTTTCTCATGTCGGACAGCGGCTTTGAAATCATACGTGCAATAAAGAGGCTGCAGATTAAAAATACTCCGGTGCCAATAAGAAAACCGCAGATCACAATGCCGCTCATCCAGGAGATATCATTGGAGGTCAGTTCCTTCGGAATATAGATGGAAAAGGTCCAGCCGGAATACGGCGATGTGGAGTCGGCCAGCTGATAATTCCGGTCGAAGGAATCCGGATTCATGTCCTTTAAGGTCTTCCCGTAGGAGACGCGGGTGCCGGCGCAGTCGGTCAATTCCAGTGTGCAGTCGCCCAGGGCGTTTAGGTCCTGGGCAATAGAATCCATGAGATCCGGTTTTAAATAAACCACAACGTATCCGCCGTGCTCAAACGCGTAGTCCGCCAGAAGGATTCGTTTGACGGCCATGATGGTATGACCGCCTTCTGATTCAGAATCGGACAGCAGCCATACGGCCTTTCCATTGTATTCGTCGGCCATGGCGAGAGCGGATTCCGGGATGGCGGTGGTTAACGGTTCTTTTGTGTACGGATAGATCTGTGCTTTTTTGCTGTAGAGCTCGATGGATTCCAGATTATCTGCGTAGTTGATTGTATTCATGGTCTTTAAACGAAGCGTGGAAAAATTTTCTGAGGAAAACGAAGCATTGTGATTGTAGTCGTTTAAAATGGTCTGAACTGCCAGATCATTGCAGAACCGCTGAATGCCGGAATCCATCTCAGTCAGTGAGGAGTTAAAACGCTCCTGAGCCTGTTTGACAGTAGTCTCAATGTATTTGGAAGACTGCTGCAGAATGTAACCGGACATATTCTTATATAAGTAACCGCCGATACAGAGAAAGGCGATAGCCATAACCAGCATGGATGAAATAAAAATCTGCCCCGACGTGGTGTTCCCCAATAATTTCAGCTTTTGTTTCATGACGCCTCCGGTATGATCAGAATGGTAAATTACATGGAATAACTTTCGTACAGCTTCATCATATCAAATTCATATGGTAAAATCAAAAGATATGCAGCAAGAGGAGAAAATAGTGGAATTTTACAAAAAAATAGTGTGGTTTCTTTCTTTGTTGTCTATTATATACTAAATATATCTTCAAACACCGTTCCATTAAGCTTGTGAAATACCTTGTCATGCCCGATGATACGAAGCACATGGAGCGGAGATTACATGGATCGCACGGAAACGGCCCCGGGACGTCCGCTATGCACGACGAAACGGGGATCGCTGAGTGCTCACAAAAAGGAGGAATTTAACAGATGAAAAAAAGAGCAGCAGCATTATTCTGCGTAGCGGCACTGGGGATTACATCACTCACCGGATGTGCAGCAGGAAAGCAGGAGACTACAGCAGCAGGTACAGAGACGACCGCAGCAGTGTCCGGGGAGAAGCCGGCAGCAGAAGAGAGTAAGAGTGAGACGGCCGGGGAAACAGCGGCCGGGCAGGAGGCAGCAGAGATTACATACTGGGATACGGTCGGCAGCGTGTCGGACCGCGAGGCCAAGCTGGCCATGATCGAGCGGTTCGAAGCACAGAATCCGGGAATTACGGTAAAGTATGAGGGAATGGAAGGAGAGGCCTACAAGACAAAGATTAAGACTGTGGTAAGCGCCAACAACCTGCCTGATATCTTTGGATACTGGGTGGGAGAACAGTTCAAGACTCTTGTGAACTCCGGGAATGTGGAAGATTTATCCTCTGTCTTTGAGGAAGATACGGCATTCCGTGATACATTCGTACCGGGCAGCTTAGACGCAGTCTCCTATGACGGTAAGGTTTACGGCGCGCCGACCTCCATTACCTGTATGGCAGTCTGGTACAACAAAGCCATCTTTGAGGAGAACGGAGTGGAAGTGCCGAAGACCTATGAGGAACTGAAGGGCGTAATTGACACACTGTCCGACAAGGGAGTGACTCCGATTATCGTGGGAGCCAAGGACCGCTGGCCGCTTCTCGGCTGGTACTCCTACCTTGCACAGAGAATCGGCGGCGTCGATCTGTACAATAAGGTGTGCACCGGAGATAAAAACTTTACGGAAGACGCATATGTACAGGCCGGCGAGGAAATCAAGACTCTGGCAAAGAAGGGCTTTATCAATGGCTGTATGTCCGTAGACGCTACGACGGCGGAAGCACTGTTTGCGGCCGGCAAGGGCGCGATTCTGATCACCGGTTCCTGGTCGATTCCGACATTTACGGAAGACCCGGAGCGCGCAAAGGATTTCTCCTATTTTCCATTCCCGATGGTGGAGGGCGGAAAAGAGGATGAGGCCGGTTACTTATACGGCGGTGTCGCCAATACGCTGGCAGTGAGCAAATCTGCAAAGAATAAGGATGCGGTCGTAAAATTCTTAAAATATATGATGAGCGAGGAAGAACAGACCGTAAACGTAGAGCGTACAGGAACCTTCTCAACCGTAAAGGTATCACCGAAGGAAGAGAACATGGATCCGCTGGCTTACCAGTTCAGCCAGTACGTATCCGACGGTGTGGAGGGCTTCATTCCGTATACGGATCAGGCCCTGCCTCCGGAACAGGCGGAGAATTTATTGAATGCATTAACGGCCATTGTAGCAGAAGACAACGCCGATGTGAAGGCAGAGCTTGCAAAGATCAAATAGAAATTACAGAGTGAAATTATCAAATAGGAAGTGGGGCTGCGCACGGTGCATGAACCGGTTGCGCGGCCCCGAAAGGAATAGGTGCAGAGTATGAGAAAAATACATCCTGCGGTGCGGTGCCTCTTTATATTGCCTGCGGTCCTGTGGTTTTTTGCGGCGGTGATCGTGCCGGTCTTGATGGCGGTCTATTACAGCTTTTTCAGCTGGGATGGCGTGACTGCCAGGGTGTTTATCCGCTTCGATAATTACAGGGAACTGTTTCGGGACCCGGTCGTCTGGAAGTCCCTTACCAACTCCCTGAAGATGGCCTTCTGGTGCGTACTGCTTCAGCTGCCCATCGGCATGGCGTTTTCTGTCATTCTGTTTAACCGGAAGCTAAAGGGACGGGGATTTTTCCGAACCGTGTACTTCCTTCCCGTAGTGCTGTCCTCCTCCATGATCGGTATTTTATGGGGGCAGATCTACGATCCCAACTTCGGCCTTTTAAACGGTCTTCTGGAGGCGGTGGGATTGAAACAGCTGCAGCAGATCTGGCTGGGAGATATGAAACTGGCGCTGGGCTGTATTATCGCCGTTGTGGTCTGGCAGTTTATCGGCAACTATATTCTGATTTACTATACGGCTCTGCACAATATTTCCGAGGATGTGCTGGAGTCCGCCAGGCTGGATGGTGCCGGGGTGTGGAAGCTGTTCCGCTACATCGAACTGCCTCTGATGTGGCCGGTGATCCGTCTGACCCTGATTCTGGCTACGGTTAATTCCTTAAAATATTTCGACCTGGTCTATATCATGTCAAACGGAGGACCTAACCATGCCAGCGAGGTTCTGGCTTCCTACGTGGTAAAGAACGCGTTCAATTCCATGAGAATCGGCTATGCGAACACGGTGGCAGTGCTTCTGCTGGTGCTGGGAATCTTCTTTATCATACTCTATAACAGGATCCTGGCTCCGTCATCAGCCGGCGATTAATATTACCGAAGGAGAGGTTTCCATATGAATAAACGCAGTATATCACCCGGTAAAATAATTTTGTACCTCATTCTGGCGGTTCAGGCTGTGGTTACCATGTATCCCTTAATCTGGATGATTGTGTCCTCCTTAAAGGACAATGTATCTTTTTTTGCAGACCCGTGGTCCATTCCAAAAAATCCCCAGTTTGTCAATTATGTGACAGCCTGGAAAGAGGGAATCCAGGACTATATGGTAAACAGCATTGTGATCACCATTGCAACGCTTTTTATCGTCATTATTTTAAGCTGTGCGTTCTCCTTTATGGTCGCTCGTTTTCCGTTTAAAGGGGCCGGGCTTCTGGTAGGAATGTTTTTTGCCGGGATGATGATTCCGGTCCACTGTACCCTGGTTCCGCTCTACAGCATGATGAACGGACTGGGATGGCTGGACAGCTTATGGGCCCTGCTCTTTCCCTATGTGGCGTCGGGACTGCCTCTGGCCATTTTCCTGACCTACGGCCACTATCAGCAGATCCCGATGGAGCTTGAGGAGGCGGCGAGAATGGACGGATGTGGTGTGATCCGGATGTTCCTCTACATCTTTCTTCCGCTGGCGAAGCCGGTGATTTCCACCATCGGGATCCTGACGGCGATCAGCGTGTGGAACGAATTTATATTTGCCAATATCATCATTTCGGACCCGGTGAAGAAGACGCTGCCGGTAGGACTTCTGGCGTTAAAGGGGACGTATAATACGAACTATGCGGCGGTCAGCGCAGCGTTGACTATTTCCGCGATACCGATTATCATAGTCTATATCCTGATGTCCGGAAAGATTCAGGCAGGGATGGTTTCCGGCGCGGTGAAGAGTTAAGTGGGGGAGAGAATGGATAATCAAATGAAAAACTGTCTTGAAAATCCTGTTTTACCCGGATTTCATCCGGATCCGTCGGTCATACGGGTGGGAGAGGATTACTATATGGCCGTGTCTACCTTTGAATGGTTTCCGGGAGTCTGTATTTACCATTCCACAGATTTACAGAACTGGGAACTGGCGGCCAGACCGTTAAACCGTGTTTCCCAGCTGGACATGAAGGGCAATGACGCCTCCGGAGGTGTATTTGCTCCCTGCCTTTCCTATGCCGACGGCGTGTTCTATCTGGTCTACACCAATGTGAGGACCCACTGGTACGACTTTATGGACTGCCACAATTATCTGGTTACGGCCGCGGATATCCGGGGAGAATGGTCAGAACCTGTTTATCTGCACAGCCTGGGCTTCGATCCGTCTCTGTTTCATGATGAGGACGGGAGAAAGTGGGTAGTCAGTATCGTGAGACATTACCGGAAGAACCGCGTTCAGAGGATTGCCCTGCAGGAATACGACCCTGTTTTAAAGAAAATGACAGGGCCTTTAAGGGAGATATTCGAGGGCAGCGGGCTGACGGCTCCGGAGGGGCCTCACCTTTACCGGAGAAACGGCTGTTATTATATTATGACGGCGGAAGGCGGAACAGAATATGGTCACGCGGTTACCATGGGCCGGTCGGAGAAGATTGGCGGTCCCTATGAGTTATCACCTTATAATCCGGTACTGACAGCGAGGCATAATATGACACTTCCTTTACAGAAAGCCGGCCATGCCGATCTGGTGGAGGCACCGGATGGGGAGTGGTATATGGTGCATTTATGCGGCCGGCCGCTGCCTCCGTTTCGCCGGTGTATTCTCGGGAGAGAGACGGCTGTCCAGCATGTGAAATGGACGGAGGATGGATGGCTCTGCCTTGCAGACGGAGGAAATGAACCGCGTTTACGCGTCCCGGTATCATGGCCGGTGGAACGAAAAAGGGAGCAGGAGATCCGGTATTCCTTTCAGGAAACAGAGTTAAGCCCGGATTTCTTTTCGCTCAGAGTGCCTCTGGGGGAGTCTGTGTCGCTGACCGAACGTCCCGGGTACCTGCGGCTGACGGGAAAAGATTCGCCGAATTCCAGATTCGAACAGAGTCTGATTGCACGGAGACAGGAGGACTTCGATTTCAGTTTTGAGACAGAGCTGGAATTTGAGCCGTCCTCGGAGCGGCAGATGGCAGGGATTCTGTATTTTTATGACGAATGCGACTTTTATTACCTTCGTGTGACGTACAGCCAGGATGGGCAGAAGATTGTCGATGTGATGCGGATGAACCGGGGAAAGGCTGAGTATACACCTGACTGCGGTACTCCGGTGCCTGAGGGTCGGAG
Source organism: Hungatella sp. SL.1.14 (assembly GCF_024460495.1). NCBI lineage: Bacteria > Bacillati > Bacillota > Clostridia > Lachnospirales > Lachnospiraceae > Hungatella > Hungatella sp. SL.1.14. The sequence goes on from NZ_JANFYJ010000007.1 coordinate 108,461, forward strand.
CATCCGGCTCCGGCTGGAGGTGCACCGGACGGAGGCCTGTTTTTCCTACAGTCTGGAGGAGGGCGTGTGGCAGCAGGCAGGAGATACGCTGGATGCCTCGCTCCTCTCTGACGAGTACCCGGAGGAGGGAGCGTACACAGGAGCCATGGTCGGTCTGGGGTGTCACGATATGGCGTACCGCAGTGCAAAAGCGTATTTTAAGTATGCAGTGTACCGCAGGGAAGGGAACGGAATGGAAAGAGGCTGATGGAGACTGACGGAGAGGGGGAGACCATGGAACGGACCTATACATTAATGCTGGTAGAGGATGAACGGAATATTCTGTACGGCATGAAGAATGCCATCCTCTGCCATAATGCTCTCGTTTCAGAGATTCTGACTGCTGAAAACGGCAGGGAGGCTCTGGAACTTCTGGAGGAGCGGGTTCCGGATATCATCATTACCGATATCCGTATGCCTGAAATTGACGGTACCGAGCTGGTCCGTCGGATCCGTGAACAGGGGTATGAGATGCCCGTGATCATACTGACGGCTCTGACAGACTTTGCGATTGCCCGTGATCTGATCCATTATCAAATTCAGAATTACATCGTAAAGCCCTTCTCGATTGAGGAAATTTTAAAGGAGACGGAGGTGGCGATCGGAGAACTGAAGAAGCGCAGTCAGATGAAGATGGCACAGAAGATCGTGAAGGAGTTCCCGGAACTGGTGGAGATCCCGCCTTCCAGCGAAAACCTTCTGATTTCCCAGGCCGTGGAGTACATCGGCAGTCATTTGGCCGGCGCTGCTTCATTAAATGACATTTCCGGGGCACTCCATGTGAGTAAGGCATATTTATCCACGCTGTTCAAGCGGGAGATGAACACCACTGTGACGGATTTTGTCACGAAGCAGCGGATGAAAGAGGCAAAAAAGCTCCTTCTGGAGACCGATATGCTGGTATCTGAGATCTATTTGAAGGTAGGGTACCAGAGCGATAAGTATTTTATCAAGGTGTTTAAGGAACTGGAGGGGATCACGCCGCTGGCCTACAGGAAGAAATGGAAGGCAGAATGAACAGCAGTAGTGTTGTTTTTGCGGATGAATCTGGAAGATTGTAAAAAAAATAACAAAAGAAATGAAATGGAATATTGACTATTTCGAGTAAATGTAATAAAGTAAGTATTAGCCTATGGCATGTAACTTACAAGGTATAAGTAACATCAAATAAACTATTTGGTTACTATACAATATTACAGAAAAGAGAGGTTGAATAAAATGGCAGAAATCGATTTAAGTCAGTATGGTATCAACGGAACTACAGAGATCGTCTACAACCCTTCATTTGAAACATTATTTGAAGAAGAGACGAAACCAGAACTGGAAGGCTATGAAAAAGGCCAGGTAAGTGAACTCGGCGCAGTTAATGTTATGACCGGTATTTATACAGGACGTTCACCTAAAGATAAGTACATAGTCATGGATGAGAATTCTAAGGACACTGTATGGTGGACTTCTGATGAGTATAAGAATGATAATCACCCGGCCAGCCAGGAAGCATGGGATACCGTTAAGAAGATCGCTCTGGAAGAGCTTTCCGGAAAAAGACTTTTTGTTGTAGATGCATTCTGCGGTGCAAACAAGGATACCCGTATGGCAATCCGTTTCATCGTTGAGGTTGCATGGCAGGCTCATTTCGTAAAGAACATGTTTATTCAGCCTACAGCCGAAGAACTTGAGAACTTTACACCGGATTTCGTAGTATACAATGCTTCCAAAGCAAAAGTAGAAAATTATAAAGAATTAGGTCTGAATTCTGAGACAACCTCTATGTTTAATATCACCAGCCGCGAGCAGGTAATCGTAAATACATGGTACGGCGGAGAGATGAAGAAGGGTATGTTCTCCATGATGAACTACTATCTGCCGTTAAAGGGCATTGCTTCCATGCACTGTTCTGCCAACACAGACTTAAACGGCGAGAATACCGCTATCTTCTTCGGACTTTCCGGAACAGGAAAGACAACACTGTCCACAGACCCGAAGCGTCTCCTGATCGGTGATGACGAGCACGGCTGGGACGACAACGGCGTATTCAACTTCGAAGGCGGCTGCTACGCTAAGGTTATCAACCTGGATAAAGAATCCGAGCCGGATATCTACAATGCAATCAAGCGCAACGCGCTGTTAGAGAACGTTACCCTTGACAAAGACGGCAAGATCGACTTCGACGATAAGAGCGTGACAGAGAATACACGTGTATCTTACCCGATCGACCATATCGAGAAGATCGTTCGCCCGGTTTCCGCAGCTCCTGCAGCAAAAGATGTAATCTTCCTGTCAGCAGATGCGTTCGGCGTACTTCCTCCAGTATCAATCCTGACACCAGAGCAGACTCAGTACTACTTCCTGTCTGGATTTACAGCAAAACTTGCTGGTACAGAGCGTGGTATCACAGAGCCTACACCTACATTCTCCGCTTGCTTCGGCCAGGCTTTCTTAGAGCTGCACCCGACAAAGTATGCAGAGGAGCTTGTTAAGAAGATGGAGAAGAGCGGCGCTAAGGCTTACCTTGTTAATACCGGATGGAACGGTACCGGCAAGCGTATCTCTATCAAGGATACACGTGGAATCATCGACGCGATCCTGGATGGTTCTATCGCAAGTGCACCGACCAAGCAGCTTCCATACTTCAACTTTGAGATTCCGACAGAGCTTCCGGGCGTAGATCCTAAGATCCTTGATCCTCGTGATACCTATGCAGAAGTTTCTGAGTGGGAGACAAAGGCAAAAGATCTGTCTCAGCGTTTCATCAAGAACTTTGCAAAATATGAGGGAAATGAAGCAGGAAAAGCTTTAGTTTCTGCAGGTCCTCAGTTATAAGAGTAAAATGAGTTGTTGGCCCCCGGCAGTTTTTGCCGGGGGCTTTTGATATAGGAATCAGGCGGGATACCCCGCGGAATTGACAAAGCAGATGGGGGGAAACATGGTGAGTAACACAAAAATTATCTTTTTTGACATCGATGGAACGCTGATTGATATGAAGCGAAAGCAGATTTCCGGCAAGACCATGGAAATGCTGAAAAGGCTAAAAGAAAAGGGCGTGATGATCTGCATTGCTACGGGCAGAGCGCCTTCAGCGCTTCCCGTGTTTGGCGATATTGCATTTGATGTGTATCTGACCTTTAACGGATCGTATTGCTATAATCGTGATCAGACCATCTTCAGCAATCCGCTGCTGACCGATGATGTTGGTACCATTATAAAAAATGCGGAGACCATTCACAGGCCTTTGTCACTTGCCACAAAAGACAGACAGGCGGCAAATGGAAAGGACGATGATCTAGTGGAGTATTATGGTTTTGCAAACCGTGAAGTGGAGGTTGCGGATGATTTTGAGGAAGTGGCAAAAGAGGAAGTATACCAGATCATGCTGGGATGCCGTGAAAGAGACCATCTTTCCCTGCTGAACGGTGTGCACCGTGCCAAAATTGCAGCCTGGTGGGACCGGGCCGTGGATATTATCCCTGCCGACGGCGGAAAAGGCATTGGGATTGAAAAGGTACTGGAATATTATCATTTAAATCAATCAGAGGCGATGGCCTTTGGAGATGGAAACAATGATATTGAAATGTTTCAGGCGGTTGGAAAAGGGATTGCAATGGCAAATGCCTCAGACAGACTGAAAGAAGCAGCGTATGGTCTCTGCGGTGACGCGGCAGAGGATGGGATCTATCATTATTGTATGGAGCATGGCCTGATATGAACGGAAGCTGTCACGACGATGTGGGAAAATCTCTGGATTTTCCCGTAAGCTTTCTCCGGAGATTTGACTCCGGACAGGACTTTACATGTTTAAGGAGAAATTACACTTTATTGGACGGGATAAGAATAATATAAAAATGAAATTATACAGAATGCATAAAAATACCCTTGAATACATCTTGAGAAATATCATATTGCTGTCAAAAATTTACAAAAAAAATATTGCCTATTGATTTAAACGTGTAAACGAACTATAATGTGTCCATAGGATAACAGTAGTTAGTTGAAAGTGGATAATGCATACTTTTTGAGGAGGTCGTGATTTGAAATCTTATGAAGCAATGGAAGAAGAAGCTCTGGCAGTGCGCAGAGACATTATTGAAATGCTTTACCAGGCGGGAAGCGGTCATCCCGGCGGTTCCCTGTCGGTGACGGATATTCTGGTGTGCCTGTACAACCGGATCCGCGTGGATGAAAAGCAGCCGGACATGGAAGACCGTGACCGGGTGGTACTCAGCAAGGGACATGCAGCCCCCGCATTGTATGCCGTGCTCGCGGAACACGGTTTTTTTTCAAAAGATGCATTTAAACGTTTAAGAAAACTCGGAGGCATGCTTCAGGGCCATCCGGATATGAATAAGACTCCGGGTGTCGATGTCTGTACCGGTTCCCTGGGACTTGGGGTATCGACCGCCTGCGGAATCGCACTGGCCGGAAAGGTGAGAAAGAAGGACTATCACGTCTATGCGATTCTGGGAGACGGGGAGCTGCAGGAAGGCATCGTATGGGAAGCCATGACGGCGGCGGTTCACCATAAGCTGGATAACATGACGGTGATTGTGGATTTAAACGGACTTCAGATCGACGGTCCGGTGGAAAAGGTAATGGGACTTGGTAATCTAAAGGGAAAATTCCTGGATTACGGTTTTAAGGTGGTGGAAGCGGACGGACATGATTTTGCGGCGCTGGACGCGGCCATTGCGGTGAGAGAGAACGGTGTGCCGGTCTGCATACTGGCAAAGACGGTTAAGGGAAAAGGCGTTTCCTTCATGGAGAACCAGGCCGGATGGCATGGACAGAAGGTAAGCGGTGAAGATTATAAGAATGCGATGGAAGAACTGAAAGGAGGAAGATGAGATGGCTGAACCGGCAATGAGAGAGGCTTATGGAGACGCCCTGCTTGAGATGGGGGAGGATGAACGCGTCGTAGTTCTGGATGCAGACCTGGCGAAGGCCACATCCTCCGGAAAATTTGCTGCGAAGTATCCCGAACGGTTTTTCGATATGGGAATCGCGGAGCAGAATCTGATGGGAACGGCGGCTGGTATGGCGATCAGCGGACTGAAGCCATTTGCATCGACCTTTGCCCTGTTTGCGGCGGGCCGTGCTTATGAGCCTATCCGCAATGCGGTCTGTTATGCGAAGGCTCCGGTGAAGATCGTGGCTACCCATGCGGGACTTTCTCCGAATTCCGATGGAGGAAGCCATGAGACGATCGAGGATATCGCGCTGATGCGGGTGCTCCCGGGTATGACGGTTTTGAGCCCGTGTGATTACAGACAGGCGTTTGATATGGTGCTGCAGATGAAAGATATGGATCATCCCGCTTATATCCGGATGTCGAGACACCCGGTGGAGACGGTAACGGCTGAGGGAAGCCATACGGAGATCGGCAAGATCGACGTGCTCCGCGAAGGCGGGGACGTATGCTTCGCAGCTACGGGGGTTATGGTGGCGGAAGCGCTGCATGCGGCGGAGGCCTTGGAGGAAAAGGGAATACACGCCGCGGTGTTAAACGTACATACAATCAAGCCTCTTGACCGGGAGACCCTGATCCGTTACGGAAAATCCTGCAAACGGATGGTAACGGCCGAGGAACATTCCGTCATCGGGGGCTTAGGATCAGCGGTGGCGGAGGTGCTTGCCGAATGCGGCGGCTGCCGTATGAAACGCGTTGGTATTCAGGATAAATTCGGACAGTCCGGTGATCTGGGAGAGCTGATGGAGAGCTATGGACTGACGGCAGAAAATCTTATGGAGACCGCATTACTGCTTTGTCACTCCACGTAAGTTCGTGAAAGACCTCACTATACCCGATAAAGCGGGGCACGCTGAGTGGAGATGACATGTATCGCACGTAAGCGGCCAAAGGACGTCCGCTAAGTGCTCATAACAAGGAGGAAGAACAATGAAAAAGATCCCGGTAATCATAGACTGCGATACAGGAATCGACGATATGATATCCTTCGCCGTAACACTCACCTCGGATAAGCTCAACATCCTGGGGATCACGACAGTGGCTGGAAATCAGACGGTGGATATCACGACACAGAATACATTAAACGGAGTTGCAATCATGGGAAGAACCGATATTCCGGTAGCGAAAGGAGCGGAAAAACCGCTGTCGAGACCGCTTCGGGATGCCGGATACATACACGGCGAAACTGGCCTGGGAACGTATCAGTTCGCTGAAAAAACGGTAAAACAGCCGGAGACTGAGGACGCGGTGGAGCTGATGAGACGCCTGCTGGCCGCATCGGAAGAGAAGGTGGTGATTCTTGCGATTGCCCCGCTGACCAATGTAGCCAGACTGCTGATGGACCATCCGGAGGCAGGAGAGAAGATCGATAAGATCGTGTTTATGGGCGGTTCCTTAAGAACCGGCAACCCCACACCGGTTTCCACCTTCAATGTGCTGGCGGATCCGGAAGCTGCGAGATATGTGATGAAGAGCGGTGTTCCCTTCCATATGTGTCCGCTGGATACGACCAGAGAGGTGTATCTGACCGCAGATGACATTGAAGCCATCGGAGCGATTGGCAATCCGGTTGCCCGGATGAACTACGAGATGTGCCGTTTTTATAACGATGCCGTAAATAAGAACAACAACGCGGACAAACGGTTTAAAGGCCTGTGTATCCACGACCTCTGCGCGGCGGTGTACGTGACGGATCCACAGCTTTTTACAACCGTGAAATATCAGGGAGATGTGGAGACGGAAGGGGAGCTGACTCTGGGATTTACGGTTCTGGACTACGAAAATATCAGACAGGTACCGGAGGAAGAGAGGAACGTGACCTTTATCAGTTCCGTTGACAGAGACGGCGTTTTGAAGATCTATTTCGATGCTCTGAAATGCTTTGGAGAACAGGGGGAAGAAATTCATGGATAAAATACCGGTAATTATAGACTGCGATACTGGAATTGATGATATGATATCATTTGTACTGACACTTGCGTCGAAACAGCTGGATATCCGGGGAGTTACCACCGTGGCGGGAAATGTATCCCTTCCGTACACGACGTATAATACCGTCAACGGACTTGCATTTATGGGCAGAGGTGAGATTCCGGTGGCGGCCGGAGAAGCAGCGCCTCTGGAGCGTCCGTACCGCGATGCCAGTGAGATTCACGGGGACAGCGGGCTGGGAGCATTTACCTTTGAACATCCCGTGGATTACGGTCCGGTGGAGACCGGGGGAGTGGAGTTTTTATATGAAAAGCTGATGGAATCGGAGGAGAAGATCACGATTCTGGCGCTGGCGCCGCTTACCAATATTGCGAAGCTGTTTCTGGAGCATCCGGACTGTAAGGAAAAGATTGAGAAGATCGTATTTATGGGCGGTTCCATTTACAGCGGAAATCCGACGCCGGTGGCGACGTTTAACGTGTGGGTGGATCCCGAGGCGGCAAGGATCGTCATGAAGGGCGGCGTTCCATTCTATATGTGTCCGCTGGATACGACCAGGGAAGCTTACCTGACGGAAGAGGAGCTGGAAATTGTCGGAACCATCGACAATCCGGTGGCGGATATGGTCTACACCATGTTGAGCTTCTACTGGAACCAGGAGAAAAAGAATGTGAACGGCCATAAGCGCTTTAAAGGATTGTGCATTCATGACTTATGTACGGCGGCGTATGTGACGAACCCGGAGCTGTTTCACTCTGCGAAATACTACGGGGACGTGGAGACGAAAGGACCGCTCACGGAAGGCTTTACCATGATTGACTGTGAGGACATCTTAAGGAAGAGCGAGGATGAGAAGAACATCGACTATATTGATTCTGTTGACAGAGACGGTGTGATAAAGATTTTCTTTGAGGCACTGAATTCTTATGGAGCATAAAAATGCGGATCTTCCCACCGCAGGGGCGTGACAGTCCTAAGGCGGCGGGCAAATGGAATAGATAAAGGAGAAGATAAAAATGAAAAAAATTATGGCAGCGGTACTGGCGGGAGTTATGGCATTTTCTTTGACGGCATGCGGAGGCGGAGCAGCGAAAGACGCAGGCGGCGGTGAAAAGGCAGAAGGAACAGGGGGAAAGACGTACAAGGTCGCGCTGATGGCAGACGGCGCCGGTTTCGGTTCCCAAAGCTTCAACGACGTTGCGCTGGAAGGACTGGAGAAGGCGAAGGCTGACTTCGGAATCGAGCTGACCACACTGGAGGTAAAGGAAGTAGCCGACTTTGCAAACAGCTTAAGAAGCTTAGCGCAGCAGGGCTGTGATCTGATCATTACCCCCAGCTCTACGATCAAGGATGCCGTAACGGAAGTGGCGGCGGAATATCCGGATACCTTTTTCGGTCTTCTGGATGTCCAGGTAGAAGGCGTGCCAAATGTGGTTTCATCCAGCTACCGTGAGCATGAGGCGGCATTTTTGCTGGGAGCACTTGGCGGATACTTGACAAAGGCCAACCAGATCGGCTTTATCGGCGGCGTCAGCGGCGTGATTCAGGACCGTTTCCAGTACGGATACATGGCCGGAGCATGGTATTCCAATCCGGAAGTCAAGGTAACCTCCTCCTATACCGGAAGCTTCAGCGACGTGGGTAAGGGAAAAGAGATTGCAACCATGATGTTCAGCGATGGCTGCGATTACGTGGCACCATCCGCAGGTGCGTGCAACTTAGGCGTATTCCAGGCTTCCAAGGAAGCCGGAGCTGACAAGTGGAGCTTCGGAGCAGCCAACGGACAGTTTAACCAGATGCCGGACAAGATCGTGGCTTCCCAGGTAAAACGTGTGGACAACGTCGCTTACTCCATGGTGGAAAAGATGGTAAACGGAACACTGAAGGGCGAACAGAGCGAATACGGCTTAAAGGATGGCGGCGTGGATTTAATGTACTCCACAGAGGATGCCATGAAGGACGCAGTACCTCAGGATATTAAGGATAAGATAGAGGAAATCAGAAAACAGATTGTAGATGGAACGATTAAAGTTCCGGCTTCTCAGGATGAATATAACGCATATGTGAAATAGAACCCGTATCGAGCTGATTGCTCATAGCGAGGAGAGGGGTACCGATATGGAATATGCAATTGAATTAAAGGAACTGACGAAACGGTTTAATCAGTTTACGGCCAACGACAAGATCTCTTTTCAGGTGGAAAAAGGGGAGATCCACGCGCTGGCAGGAGAAAACGGGGCGGGTAAGACGACTCTGATGAATATGATCTACGGTCTCTATACACCGACTTCGGGAGAATTATGGATTAACGGGGAGCAGGTTAAATTCACCAGCTCCCGCGATTCCATCGCCAGGGGCATTGGCATGGTGCATCAGCATTTCATGCTGGTTCCAAAGCTTACGGTGGCGGAAAATATCATCGCGGGTCAGGAGACTGGAACGGCCCTTAAGCTGGACCGGAAGACGGCGGAAAAGCAGATTGCCGAGCTGTCCGATCAATATGGACTGAAGATCGATCCTTCGGTGAAGGTCGGAGACCTGTCCGTGACCATGCAGCAGAGAGTGGAGATCTTAAAGGTGCTGTACCGCCGTGCGGAAATTCTCATCTTTGACGAGCCGACGGCGGTGCTGACACCGCAGGAGATCGACGAGTTCTGCGATATCCTGTTAAAGCTCAAACAGCAGGGAAAGACGATACTTTTTATCAGCCATAAGTTAAACGAGGTCATGAAGATTTCCGATCACGTAACGGTAATCCGTCTCGGCAAGGTGATCGGAACGGTGAAGACCAGCGAGACCACGCCGGAGGAATTGACCCGGATGATGGTTGGGCGCGATATCTCTCTGGGGGGAGGCGCAAGGGAGGAGATAAAATCGCCGAAGGAGATCTTAAAGATTGATCACGTGTCTTATAAGAACACCAAGAATATTAAGAAGGTGGATGACTTAAGTCTTTCCGTGAAGGCCGGAGAGATCCTGGGAATTGCCGGAGTCGACGGCAACGGACAGGAGGAACTGGTGGAGATGATCTGCGGTCTGCGGACCATGGATGAGGGTGATATTCTTCTCGACGGAGAATCGATTAAGCATCATCCTACAGGGATGGTTCAGGACATGGGAATCGGATACATACCGGAGGACCGTCACAAAGACGGACTGGTACTGGATTTCTCCATTGCGGAAAATGTGATTCTGGGTCAGCACAGGAAACCGCTGTTTGCGAAACACGGGCTGATCATGAAGAAGAAAGAGATCGGGGAGACTGCGGAGCATTTACGGGAACAGTACGATATCCGTTGCTCCGGTGTAGACTCGGCAGCTTCCACGCTGTCCGGCGGTAATCAGCAGAAGATCGTAATTGCCAGGGCCATCTTCCGGGGGCCGAAGGCGATTCTGGCGGTTCAACCGACCAGAGGCCTGGATGTAGGCGCTATCGAATATATCCATAAGGCGCTGGTGGAGCAGAGAAACCAGGGAAAGGCGGTGCTGCTGTTATCGCTGGAGCTGGATGAGATCCTGTCCTTAAGCGACCGGATTGCAGTTATTCATAAAGGAAAAATTGTGGGGATCGTAGATGCCCATAAGACGACGAGAGAAGAACTGGGGCTCATGATGCTGGGGCATGTGACCGGAAAGGAGGAGGAAGCATGACGAAGGAGAAGAAGAACGAAAAAAAGAGAGATGGCTTAAACGGTGTGCTGATGCAGGTCGCTATATCCATTATTTCGATCGTATTTGCTTTCCTGGTAGGAGGAATTATCATAGCAGCCATGGGCGAAAACCCGTTTAAAGCGTATTCCGTGCTGATCAAGGGCGCTGTGGGAACACCGGTGGCGCTGACTGTGTCCTTAACCAAGACTGTGCCGTTAATCCTGACCGGTCTCGCCGTGGCGGTGGCTCAGAAGAGCCGTGTGTTCAATATCGGAGCCGAGGGTCAGCTTCTGGTGGGGGCCTTTGCCGCCGGTTACGTCGGCTTCACCTTTCATCTGCCGGCGCCTCTTCACATTCTGCTCTGTCTGGCGGCCGCTGTGCTTGCAGGCATGTTCTGGGCGTTTATTGCAGCGTTTTTAAAGTATACGAGAAATGTTCACGTAGTTATCGCTACGATTATGTTAAACTATATTGCCACTTCCCTGGTCCAGTATTTCGTCTGCGGACCGTTTAAGGAGCCGGGGGCTACCTTTAACGCGACGTCGGCAATTGCCGGGACGGCAAAGCTGCCGCAGATTCTGCCGCGGCCGCTGTCTTTAAACCTGGGATTTATTATTGCACTGGTGATGATCGCCGCATGCTGGTTTCTGCTGAATAAGACTACCACCGGATATGAGATGAGGGCGGTCGGCTCTAATCCTGACGCCAGTCGCGTAGGCGGGATCAATATTAAGAAGAACATGTTTATGGCGCTGGTTATAAGCGGCGCGTTAGCCGGACTGGCCGGCGGAATCGAGGTGTCCGGAAGCTTATACCGCGTGATGGAGGGCTTCTCTCCGGGATACGGCTTCAACGGAATCCCTGTCGCCATGATGGCAAACGGGAATCCGATCGCAATTTTCTTCTCAGCTTTTCTTCTGGGAGCCATGAGAAACGGTGCGCTGGCCATGCAGATTCAGCTGGGGATTTCTCAGGATATCGTGGATATTATTCAGGGCCTGGTTATTATTTTCCTGGGCTGTGATTACATGATCCGTTACTATATCAACCATGTACGTCTCGAAAGGAGGAAACCGGCATGACAGGAATGATCTCGATTTTACTGTTGTCAACCCTTCGGATGGGGACTCCTCTTGCCCTTACCGCTCTCGGCGGTACGATGTCAGAGCGTTCCGGTGTTACGAATATCGGTCTGGAAGGCATTCTGACCGCGGGAGCCTTTGCAGCGGTGGTGGGCAGCTATTTCACCGGAAATCCCTGGATCGGTGTTCTCTGTGCGATCGTTATGGGGATTGCCATTTCAGCCATTCACTCCTTTATCGCAGTGACGGCAGGCGGCGCACAGAATATCAGTGCGATGGCCCTCGTGATGCTGGCCAACGGCTTTTCCGCAGTAGGATTAAACGCCATCTTCAAGAGTGCGGGCAACTCGGCTCAGGTAAATGCCCTGCCGACTACACCGATCCTGGCGCACATACCGGTTGTGGGAGAGTTTCTGGCAAAGCTTTCACCGTTCGTTTATATTGCATTTATCATGCTGTTCGTGGTCTGGTATCTCCTTAAGCATACGCCGCTGGGACTGCGCATCACCATGGTCGGGGAACAGCCGAAGGCGGCGGAGACGGCGGGAATCAGTGTTGCGAAGATCCGGTATTTCTCCGTGCTGGCGTCTGGCTTTTTAGGCGGACTGGGCGGCGCTTACCTGTCTCTCGGGCAGATGAACCTTTATCAGGACGGAATGGTTTCCGGCAGGGGTTATCTGGCGCTGGGGGCAGTCATTATGGGTAAATGGAACCCGGTGGGAGCATTTTTCTCCGCCATGTTCTTTGGTTTATTTGAGGCAATCCAGATCTACGTGCAGATGATACCGAATTTCCCGGTGCCTCACGAGTTTATCGAAATGATCCCGTATGTGGCGAGCCTGATCGTTCTGGCCGGCTTCATCGGAAAGGCGGAAGGACCGGCAGCCAACGGCAAACCGTATTCCCGGTTCGTGAATTTGAGATAATGAATCAGCTGTGCAAACTGACATAGGGCAAAACGCCCGGGCTTCTTGTTTTCGTGTTGTTCGAAAACAAGAAGATGCACGGCTGAACAGATACGTAAGCGGGCCGGCAGCGCCCGCTTATGTGCTTATGAGAAGGAGGTATACGTGATGAGACAAAGGGATCTGATTGTTAATCCTACGCTGGCCTGCGGGAATCCCTTGAATTTTAAGGAAGATTTAGATATACTTGAGAAAACAGGAATTAAGATTCTGCATATAGACATCATGGATGGCCATTATGTGCCGAATCTCTGCTTCGATATCGGGATGGTGGGCCTGATCCGGAAAAACTATTCGTTTCTCCTGGATGTCCATTTAATGGTGATGAATCCTGAGGACTATATCCAGCCGCTGGCGGCAGCCGGGGCGGATTATGTGAGCTTTCATCTGGATGCGACCCATTTTCCGATCCGTATGTTAAACCAGATCAGGGAAAATGGCATGAAGGGCGGCGTGGTGCTGAATCCGGCACAGTCTCCCGATCTGCTTGCAGAGACGCTTCCTTACCTGGATTTTATACTGGTGATGGGGGTGGAGCCTGGATTTTCCGGCCAGAAGTTCCTGGAAGGAACCGTGGACAAGGTGGGAAAACTGGATGGCATGCGGAAGGAACTGGGACTCTCTTATTTGATCGAAGCCGACGGCGGCGTGGACCGGGAGAATACCGTTACGCTGCTGGAGCACGGAGCGGATATCCTGGTATCGGGAGCATTCGGCGTGTTTGAAGGAAGAAACGGACTTGAGCAGGACTGCAGGGAGTACCGGGAACTGGCGCTTAAGGCAGCCGGAGAGAGGCTGGAAGCATAGAAGCAGATTGACGAAGGGGGGAAATGGTGTGGCGACAATTAAAGATATTGCAAGACTGGCGGGCGTGTCTACAGCGACCGTGTCCATGGTCTTAAATGGAAAGGACTGCATTACCAAAAAGACAAAGGAAAAGGTGATGGCCGCCGCCAGGGAAGTGGATTACATCCCGAGCTTTGCGGCCAAGTCGCTGAAGACGAAGCGCAGCTATACCATCGCCCTTTTTGTAGGCGATATTGCAAACCCGTTTTTCCCGGAAATTATCAAAGGGGTGGAGGCTGCCGCCAAAGACCGGAATTACAGCGTCATTATCTATGACTTATCCGGTCAGGACCAGGATTTTGTGGAGCAGATCGATAAGGCGGCCAGCCAGAAGGTGGACGGCTTTTTTATCACCGGCAGCACGCAGATTTCAGAGGAAGCAAAGAAGAGGCTTTTAATGATCGCGGACTCGGGCATCAAGATGATTTCCTGTAACCGGTTTATGGAATGGGGAGAGTTCCCGCTGATCTATACCTCTGAGGGCGAGCAGGTGGACGGCCTGCTGAGCAAGCTGGCGGCATTGGGACATAAGCATATCGGCTGCATCTCCGGCTATCCGGAATACTGGGTAGCGGAGCGCAGGGAAGGCTTTTACCGGAAGACGCTTAAGCAGTACGGTTTGTACCATCCGGAATATATTGTGAATGGCGGATTCTTCATAGAAGATGGTATCCGCAGCACCAGGATGCTGTTAAAGGAACAGCCGCAGATTACCGCGGTGATGTGTGTGAATGATACACTGGCCATCGGCTGCAATGCGGCGGCCAGGGAGCTGGGGCTTAAGGTACCGGAGGACTTGTCCATATTCGGCGTGGATGGCGTGGAATGCCTGAAATATTTTGCGCCGCAGATTACGACCGTGGATACCCACCGGTATGAGTATGGCTACAAGGGGACTGTCCGGCTGATTGAACTGATCGAGGATGACGGAAGCCGGAGGCAGGAGCTTCTGGAGACTATGGTTTGCCCATGCTCCATACGGCAGGGAGATACGATTGCCCCGCCGAGAAAAGAATGATATGAGAAAGAAAGGCTGGATAAAGGAATGAGAATAGGAATCGGATGCGACCACGGCGGTTATGAGATGAAGGAAGAACTGAAAAAAAGACTGACCGGCGGCGGACATGCAGTTACAGATAAAGGAATTTACAGTGTCAGCGAGGTGGACTATCCTGACGTGGCCGCAGAAGTGGCAGAGGGAGTTGTCGCCGGAGAGTACGACTGCGCGATTCTGGTATGCGGAACGGGGATCGGTATGAGTATTGCGGCCAACAAGGTGGAGGGAATCCGTGCTGCGCTGGTGACGGACACGTTTTCAGCCAGAATGGCAAAGGAGCATAACAATGCCAACATCATCACGCTGGGAGCCAGAACGGTGGGAATCGAACTGGCGTGGGAGCTGGTGAACGCGTATCTGGGGGCGGAATTCCTGGGAGGGAAGCATTTGGTACGGGTTGAGAAGATTATGGGGATGGAAAAGTAAGACGAAATAAAAATGCGGATGTCCGCAGAAATATTTTGTGAGGTAGCTATGGTTATTAACAGAGAACGTTACTTAAATAAACTGATTATTAAGAAAGAGAATGGGGTGATAAAGGCCATCACAGGAATGCGTTTAGGGACCGGGGCGATGAAATCAGAGTCAGTCCATTGACGTATAGTGAGTTTTACTCTATGTTTGCTATCGAGAAAAAAATGAGTAGATTGTGCTCGAGGATTTCGCTGTATTTTAAGATTGGTGCTGCGGAATTTGACGGATAAACTAACGATTGGTTTTAAAAGAGGGCGTAAAAATTTCTGTGTCCAGATAAGCTTAATCTTTCTGATATGAATTGGATATGTACAAGGATTTTGTCGATTTCGGTTGTTGCTTGATGTCAATTCCTTCGTTCTATTTATAGTATTTCCAATTCACACTGGTCTATACCATCTTTTTCTATTTTTTGCATCTTAAGCAGGCATTCTTCGCATTACCTTTTTGTGGGCTCTGCCCACACCCGGCCTCTGGAATAAATTGGCGGGTTTCTGGTAATACTATGAATGCCGACGGAATATTGCGGGAGCAGGACTTCTACTGGCAGAGCGTTGCTCCCCCTTTCCTTTAAAGATATTTCGTCAGGCGCTCATCATAAAGGATAATCAGCTGGCTGAATACCTGGTCCCAGTTTCGATATCTCTGAGTCCATTTCTTCGCTACATTCTCACTGGCCAGATACAGTATTTTCCCCACTTTTCTTTGATCCCTTCCAGCTCTGATAACGCTGCTGATTCGGTCGGCGCCTTATAAACTGCCTTGAAATCGGAAGCAAACTTCTTTAAATTATTGTAATTGATATATTTAAAGGAACTCCGGAGCATATGAACCACACACACGGCTTAGTATTCTGCATTCTTCTCGGATTTTATAATGGCTGCAGTCCATAAAACAAACGGGTAGATGGAATTTAATGACCGGGCCTGCCATTCTTTAATCTCTGGGAAGGATCCGGTATGTGATATGGCTGACCATTTCTGCGGACATTTCGATTCCGTCGAGATCTTTGAGTTGATCATGAATATCCCTGGTGGACATCCCTCTTCCATAGAGGGAAATGACCTGTTCTTCAATACCGGAAACATCCCGCTGGTACTTGGGAATGAGCCTGGGTTCAAACTCACCGTTTTTATCCCTTGGGATGTCAACCTGGAATTCACCAAACTGGCTTTTAAGAGTCTTTTTCGAATGACCATTCCGCTTATTGGGGATATCCAGATCGCTTTTTTTGATTTCTGGTATTACCGAGAGCAGCATCCATCTCAGCTTCTAAAAGTTCCTGCAGGATATCTTTAAAACTGTCTTTGAGCAGAGAATAGACATTTCTACCTAAGACACATAATTCTTTACACTGCTCTTTAAAATTAAATGTATAATAAAAAGCTTCCAGCCCTGCAATTATTTATTTGCAGAGCTGGGAGCTTTTTGTTTAACACAAAAGTGCTCCTGTTAAATAAAAACCGTTCCACGGAGGGCACACTACGGTGGCAAGGAAATGTCGTTTACACGACCCGCCGCAGGCGGATAATTCCTCTTTCAAGATTCTTGTTTATATTATTTACAATATTTACAATATAGTAGCCACACTGTTGCAAGGAGAAAGAGCTGGTTCAAAAATAACGCTTCTGTTTCTGAGATCCGGCTCTGCTATACGGGAAAGCAGGCATCTGGCAGCCTTGTCACCGATATAGAAAGGATCTAATGTAACAAATCCAGGTGTTATATAGAGTAATTCGCTGTTTACAATATTACCATAAGACAGGACTGATACTTTTTCGGGTACTTCGATCCGATTAATGCGTAGATATTTATACAAGCCCAGCGCCAATGAGTTATTGGTGGCAATAATTCCTGTTGGGGGATCCAACAGATTCATAAGATATCTTCCTCCCAGAAAACCACCATCTATATTGAAGTGTTCACTTGTATACAAATAAGGATAGTTGGCGTCTACAGTGATATCAACACTTTTCATGGTCTGGACAAATCCGGAAAAACGTTCCATTGCAGAACTTACCGGGGATTCTGCATTGATAATTCCAATTTTTCTATGACCATGCTGAAGCATGTGCTGTGTTAACATAGCTACGCCACTTTGATTGTTAGATGATATACAGTCACCTCTGAAGTCATCACTGTTAATATTGCGCTCTATAAGAACAATAGGGATATTTTGACTAAGTTGAGTAACAAAATTATTAATACGGCTTGTCGTGTTAAGTATTAATCCACAGATATGCCAGTCGACCATTTGCTGTAGTAAATCAAGCTCTTGCTCAGGGTCATCATTGGTGCTACATATCACTACTCGATAACCATACTCATGCATAATATTCGAAACTACTTTGGATAAACTTGAAAAGTGGCTGTTGGTAATATCCGATACCAGAATGCCAATCACTTTATTTGATTCATAGTTTAGAGAACGGGAAATCTGCTTTGGTACATAATGACATTCTAAAACTGCTTTTCTAACTTTTTCTATTGTTTTGGGACGTACACCGGGGAGACCATTGAGAACCCTGGACACCGTAGCGATGGATACACCGGCATGGTGGGCTACATCCACGATTGTGGTATCAGCCATAAGGTAAATCCTTTCATGTTTGAGATAGTATTAGAGTAACAGAAAAATTTACATTTGTCAATCTACCTGTATTTATGAAGAAAAATATGAGGACAATATTATTAAATATAAAAATTAGATATTTTTTCATAAATGATGTGAAAAGTGTACAAAAATGTAAATAAATGTAAAAATAAAGGGAATATAGACAATATATCACCCTAAAAATGGTTATAATGCACATTAAAAATGTATTTACAAAGATAAAAATATACTATATACTTAAAAAGTAAATAAAAATATTTACATTTTAGAAAAGCTATTATGTACGTATTGGTGATGTCTTAATCATTAAAGGAGGAAAAGGATGAAACAATCAGTGATCCACATGTGGGAAGTTCATGAAATTGTTCTGACTGCTAAGGAAAAGTATCACAACCCATATACAGATGTAACTGTATGGGCTGACTTAAAGGGACCTGGATTTGAGAAGCGTGTTTATGGTTTCTGGGATGGGGGGGATGTCTTCAGAATCCGAGTGACAGCCACTGCGCCCGGAATATGGACATACGTTTCTGGTGCCAGTGTTGAGGATGACGGCCTGACAGGAAAGTCAGGCGGATATCTGGCCATTGAATGGACGGAGGAGGAGAAAGAACAGAATCCATGTCGGCGAGGAATTGTTAAGGCTACGGCAAATGGGCATGCTATGGAATATGCGGATGGAACTCCATATGTCATGGTTGGAGATACATGGTGGGCGCTGGCTTCCTATCGTTACCCCTGGACAGAAGAAGATGATGAGCATCCTGTCGGACCTGGTATGAGTATGAAGGATATGGCCCGTCATCGTCGCCGCCAGGGATATAATACAGTCGGCATGATTGCTGCATTTCCTACATGGGCAAAGGATGGAAAACCTGCCAATATAAAAATGGATGATGAACATGGTACTTACATAAGAGGCGCATGGGCCGCGGCCAGTGTTGATGAATGGTTTCATAATAAAGGTACTTATACCGCCAGAGATATGCATAATGAAGGCGGACGTCCATTTGAATTTCCAGGAAGAGTTCCTGGATATGAAGATGTTGTTCCAGATTATGACCGTATTAATCCAGAATATTGGAAGGTGCTTGATAAGAAGATGAATTGGCTTAATGAGAATGGTTTTACTGTTTTTATTGAGACCCTTCGCCGTGACTGTTCCATGACATTTAAGTATTATTATGAATGGCCGATGGTTTATACCCGCTATATTCAGTATATATTTGCCCGTTATCAGGCAAACAACTGTCTTTTTAGCCCTATTCATTATGATGGAAAGCTACAGTCGATTGATGCCCGTGAATTTAATGAACCACTGAATCTGTTTGTGGATATTTACGGTCAGCCGCCATTTGGAACCCTGATGGGGACAAATGCTCCAGGATCGACAAAAGCAGCATATGGCGGACCGGAAGAACAGCATTGGAAAACCTTTGATCAAATAGGAAACTGGAGAGATCATCAGTATTACTGGTGGCTGACTGACATTTATAATGACGAGAATCCTGTACCGGCTATTAATGGTGAACCTTATTACTCCGGGCACATTATTATTCAGGCAGATGAAAATGACAGACTTTCGGAGGTATTGGTTGGTAATGTCGAAAGTCGTGAAGATCATTTAAATGCCCGTTCTTCTCATTTTGGAAGTGTGCTGAGTGGAGCTTACGGAGGAATTCTTGCTGGTTTTGAGGCTGGGTGGAGTGGTAATGTTGAGCCGGAGGAGGAACCCTATAAAATATGGGATACTATGACATTCCCTGTGAGTGATCAGGTTCGCTATTTCAGGGACTTCCTTCTTTCTGAAGGTAAGAGATATCAGGAACTTATACCAGATGCTGAGCTGATTTCTCCAAATAAGAGCGGCAAGCTGGCCGGCTGGAGGGGATGGGCTTTCTGTTCGGCTACAAGGAAGCGGGATCTGATTATGGGCTTTGCTGAAAAAGACTGCCCGCGTATTAAGATCCGGGGAGTTCGTCCTTATGATATTTATGAACTTTCATGGTTTAATCCAGGTACAGGAGAGTGGTTGGAAGAAAAAATACAGCTTGAAGCAACTCATTTTGGGAACATTGTTATTCCTGATTTCCCGGATGAACTTGACTGGGCATTCAAATTAAAAAAATTGAACAGTGATTTTCGAATTAATAATGATACCAGAACTGGCTTCAGTGATTCTAATGAAGGTGTAGAATTTAAATATATGGAGACAGATTCTCAAAAATAAATCAGAAAGGGGAGGGGAAATGCCTGCTTTTTATGGAACAATGGGGAAGAAAATTCATGTTTTACAGCTTACACGAGGTGAATTCTTGCTGGAAAGTATATGTGACCTGATAGAAAAGGAGCATATTACGAATGGCTTTGTCACAGCAGGGCTGGGGACCTTGGAAACCTGTACCATGCATTCTGTAGTAACAACAAGCTTTCCAGTACAAAATGCAATGCAGACATGGGAGTCGCAGGCAATTGGAGTGGCAGCTATGAGCGGTATTATTGCTAACGGTCAGCCACATATTCATATGGTAATGTCCACGTATCAGGGAGAGTCGAAAACCTACACGGGTCACTTGGAAAATGACTGTAAGGTTTTATGCCGTATGGAACTGGTGATAGTAGAGATTGACGGCGTAGATTTAGAACGCGTTATAGATGAAAATGGAATTGAAGTGCTGGTTGATAAAAACAGACTGTTGGGGGTTAAATAAAATATGAAAAAACAAAAATTAAGCGGATTACTGGCATTGGTAATGACTGCTTCTATTCTAACAGGATGCGGTCAAGCGGATATAGGAAAGGAGGCAATAGACGATACCACATCAGGTACAACGTCTGAAACTGAAACTACGGTTGAAGCTGAAAGTGGAATCTATGGTGCAGGAGCGAAGCCGATAGGAGTATCTGAGTATACTGGTTTGGATGTTTATCAACTGAATGATGGCAAAGACTTTGAAATTCGTATTACAATACCAGGCGGCTCTTCAAGTGCCTATTGGTGGCTTGTTGAAGAGGCAAACGAAGCTTTTAAGGCTGATTATCCGAACGTCTCTGTCATTCTGGATGGTTCAGGAGATACCGCCATATGGCGGCAGAATGCAGCTGTTGAGTTTGCAGGTTCAGAGCCTCCCAGCATTTCGTGGTGTGTTCCTTCTTATGCAAACTCATTTATTCAAGATGGGCTGATTATAGACTGGGCTGATGTGTATAAAATTGACCGCTACTCCTATTTTACTGATTTTTTGACGGAAGCACAGCGTACTGCCGTAGCTGATCAAGAGGGACATCTGCCGTTCCTTCCACATGAGGGTACCATTGGTGCGGTATATTATAATAAGACGATGTTTTCAGAGCATGGTTGGGAAATACCGAAAACCTTTGATGATCTTCTTGCACTGAGTGATAAGATAAATGCATCGGGGATTGCCCCGTTTGCCGTTGGAGGAGCAGACTTTCGTTACGCATGGCTGACTACGCAGATGATGGTATCAACAGCAGGCGTTGACAAGACACGAGCTTTGGCTACAAAGGATTTTGATCAGTGGGGAAATGAAGAGTATGGGTTTCCTCAGACGTTGGAGGCATTGCAGCAGTTGATTGATCATAAATTTTTCCATAATGGTATTAACGGTATATCAATGTCTATTGATGAGCCAGCCATGATGATCGGTGGAGAAATCGCTATGAGCTATGAAGGTATCTGGCGTATTGCCCAGTATATCAATGCAGGAGGCACCGACTGGGTTAATGCAAATTTGGATGTATTTTCGTTTCCCAATATAACTGAAAATGGGGACGGTGACGCGATTGTCGGCGGCACACCGGCGGGCTATGTGATCAGCACAAAACAGGAAGAGTATCAGATTGAAGCGAGCCTGGAGTATTGTAAATATTTAACGAGTCAGAAATATATGAGTCAACTGATCGAAAATGGTTATTCATTTCCTGCAGGAAAGGTAGATTATGATCAATCCAAGGTTCCGACAGTGACAAATAAACTTTATCAGATGTATCTTGCGGCAGCAGTTTCTATTGGTCCAATGGATGGTCTGACATCGAAACCTGAAATTGACATGACGCTTAAGAAGGAAGTAGTACCGATGATGATTGCCGGAGAGATGACGGCAGAACAGGGTATTAAACGTATGCAGGAAGTAGCAACCAGCGATTGATGCATTTAGAAAGGGGAGTATCTCATGGGTTGGTTTCAGCAGGATAGCAGAGAGAAAATGCAAATTCAAATTAAGATAGGTAATAAACATGTCGTATATGTTGCTTATGCGGCAATGATAGTATTAGCTATTTTTACCATTTGGCCTATCTGGTGGTTGTTAATGTCATCTTTGAAGACAACGCAGGATCTGTCGGTCAACCCGTGGGGGCTTCCACATCAACTGGATTTCATGAACTATTATAATGCATGGGTGAATTCCGGTTTGGTCCGTAATATTATCAACAGTACGATAGTGACTGTTATCAGTGTAATAGTGACGTTGGTTTGCTCCTCAATGATTGCTTATGTAGTGTCAAGAATAAACTTTAAGGGAAGAAATGCATTATATTATTTTTTTATCGCAGGGATGATGATCCCAGTACATAGTCTTGTGATACCATTGTATTTAAATACATTAAGCTGGGGGATGCAGAATAATCTTTTGGTGCTTGCATTGGTCTATGCGGCATTTAGGATTCCATTTTCCGTTTTTATACTGGAGGGGTTTCTGGCAGGTATTCCAAAAGAAATGGAGGAATGTGCGACGATTGATGGTTGTTCTGTATGGGGGTGCTTTCTGCGGATTATTGTACCACTTATCAGAGACGGAATGATAACAATTGGAATTCTGGCAATGATGTCAGCATGGAATGAATTACTTGTTTCCACCCTGCTAATAAAACGTCCCGAGTTAAAAACCCTGACTGTTGGGCTTCGTGGATTCGTTTCTGATGTACAGAATGAACAGACTCAGTTGTTTGCCGGATTGTTTATTGCCTGTTTGCCCAGTCTGCTTGCATACGCTTTCGCGTCAGATAAAATGGTAAAAGGCATGACAATGGGCGCTGTGAAAGGTTAAGGTACGGAATATGCGGATTAGTAAAAAGAATAAACCGTGGATTATTTTGTCGTTTATTGCTCCGGGAGCCGTAATCTATATCCTGTTTTTGATATGGCAGATTGTAGAGGCTGTTCGTTTGTCAACGTATTCATGGACAAGTATTACAGCAAAAGAATTTACGGGAATGAAAAATTATATTTGGATGTTTCAGGATACCAGTTTCTGGAATTCACTTCGTCTTACCCTGATATATATGGTAGCTACGGTAATTGGCAGTATGTTAATAGGATTTACTTTCGGCTATTTGATCTATATTGGTATGCGTGGAAAAAATTTTTTCAGAACGGTTTATTTTATTCCTACCGTTTTATCCGGCGTTGCCGTTAGCTATATCTGGCGGTATTTATTTTCACCTTCTTTTGGTATAACCAAGGGGTTTATGAAATGGCTGGGATATGGTGCGGATGTAAGTCCACTTGGAATTTCGGATACAGCATTCGCCGCAGCTATACTTGTTGCACTCTGGAGCGGTGTGGGGGTTCAGATTATGATGTTTAACTCTGCATTTAATAATATTCCGGAGGAGGTACTGGAATATGCAAGTCTTGATGGCTGTACAGGGCTGCGGTTGATACGGTATATGATTTTGCCTCTTTCATGGGATGTTGTTAAAATGATTGTGATTCTACAGGTGATTGGTGCGTTCAGAGCCTTTGATCAGATATTTGTCATGACTGCAGGAGGACCTTATCACAGTACGGAGATTTTGCCGATGTATATGTATTTAACGGCCTTTGAAAACAATAAATATGGCAGAGGAAATGCCATCGCCGTGGCCATCTTCATTATCAGCATGGCTATTACTGTTTTGCTGAGAAAAGTCCTGAAACAGGAGTCTATAATCTAAGTTAGAATAAAAATTACAGGAAAGTGTGAAGAGTATGAGTAAAGTGGTAGTGATAGGCGCGGGCATGATGGGAAGTGGAATTGGTGCAATGAGCGCGCTTGCAGGGAATCTTACGGTCCTGGTTGATACAACTGCCGAAAGAGCACAGGCAGGTAAGGTGAAAGCGTTTTTATGTATTAATGAGAGGGTAAGCAATCAACTATCGGGGGAAGAGGCAGGAAAAACAGCTAGTGAACTACTGAAAACATCCAGCGATTTAGAAGAATCACTTCAGGGAGCAGATCTTGTAATTGAGGCTATTTATGAGAATCTGGAGGCGAAGCAGGAATTATTTCAGAAAATTGACTCTGTGCTTCCCGCAAATGTACCAATTCTTTCAAACACATCAGGCATGAGGATTACGGATATTGCTGCAAAAGCGGAATATTATCCTGAGCGGACGATGACAGCGCATTTTTGGCTGCCGGCACATCTGGTTCCGCTTGTAGAAGTTGTTATGTGGGATAAAACAGACGAAGTCATGGCAGAAGGAGTAAAAGATACTCTGAAAGCATGGGGGAAGGCGCCTGTACTTGTTCGAAAAGATTTACCGGGACAGTTGGCAAACCGCATTTTACAAGTGATAATCAGGGAGGCAGTAAATATAGTTGACATGGGACTTGCAAGTCCGGAAGATGTGGATACTGCAGTAAAGATGGGGATGGGCATTCGATTTCCAGCCTGGGGACCATTGGAGCATATTGATGCAATTGGTCTTGATTTAGCGTTATCAGTGCAAAATACTGTTTTGCCGGGACTGAAAAACAATACAAAAAACTATGTATTACAGAAGATGGTCGAGGAGGGGAAAAACGGTAACAAAGGAGAAAACCATGTGGGATTTTATGACTGGACAAAACGTAGTATGAAGGAACAGATGGAAAAAAGAAATCAATTTATTATTCATGCGCTGCAGGAGATATTTCCCTGTGATTAGCGGTACGGACATAATCCCTGTTTAACTCCGTTTAAAATTGTGAACTGCTAATGTGCTCCGATGAAAGACAGTAAATAAATTAAGAGAGAAAGCCTTAGTAAAATTGTACAAAGCTGTGTTAAGCAAAGTACAGTTTTACTGAGGCTTTCCTAATGTTGTTATCTGCTATCACCGCCCTTATGCCGCTACGTGAAAATTTTGCCGTCCTGTAAGAACAAATAAAAAAGAAAAGGTTGAGTTAACAGAAAAAACATATTAGAATGTAAGAATAAAATCGAATCAATGGATTAACCAAAGAGACAATAGGAGGTATACAGATGAAGCGGATAACGCTGGATCAGCTGACTGGAAATTCAGAGAAGACATCCTACCAAATCCAGTACGACCACATCATGTCGCTGATCCGGGAGGGACGCATAAAGCCTGTGGCTGCTTCCGGAAAGAACGGGAAGAAGCCGGCGCTTTATCTGGAATACTGGATTACAGAGCCGGAAGAGGAGCAAAAGGAACGGCTGGAGCGGCTTCGGCTTCTTAAGGAAGAACTGGAATACGGCTTATCGCCTGCGATTGGAATCGATTATTACGTTTCTCATCCGGAGGTCTATGAGGCAGAGCGTTCCTGGGTGCTGATGATGGACTGGTATTTGAAGAACTGCCGGGAAAAGCTTCGGACGGAAGAGTCCATGAACGAGCGGAGCTTTGAGATCTGGGGCAGGGAAAAATTTCTTAAGGAAGAGCAAGGAAAGACGGTGTGCAGGCACATGGGGATATCCATGGAAATGCTGAATATCTATGATACGTCGGAACCGTTGGCTTACTATTCCCACACGAAAAAGGTGCCGCAGAATCTGCTGATTATAGAGAATAAGGATACTTTTTATACCATGAGGCGCCATTTGATCAGCGGCGGCGGTCCGATTTTCGGGCTGGAGACGGGAACTCTTATCTACGGCGCCGGGAAACAGATTCTCCGTTCATTCCGGGATTTTTCTCTGTGTATGGAGCCATATATTACCAATTCTGGGAATAAAATCTACTATTTCGGCGATCTTGATTATGAGGGGATTTCCATTTATGAAGATTTATGCGGCCGGTTTGGCGGGGAATGGGCGATAGAGCCCTTTAAAGCCGCTTATATAGCCATGACTGAAAAGGTGCTGAACACTCTGACCTCTCAGGACAGCCTTGATTCCGGCCTCTGTTCGCTGCCCGGGATGAAGGAGAAGCAGAGCCGCCGGGGCGGAGAACTGTTTTTTGGCTATTTTGAAGCAGCGGAGCAGGAAAAAATGAAGGTGGTTCTTCTGGCGGGCAAGTATATCCCACAGGAATGCTTAACGATCAGCGATCTGCCAATGAGGCCTGGTGATTACGATGGAACATGATTTTTTAAAACAGTTCTGGAAGCGTATGAAAAGCGTTGGCATGTACGCCCTTCTTTTTCAAAACAGCTTTCAGAAGACCACCTGGAAACAGTATGGATTCTTAAAAATGGATGAGCAGATTAATATGATCTTTGCAGTTCTGCTCTATATTATGGAACAGTCCCTAAAGGACGAGCCGTGCACTATGGATGATATCGGTGCTTATCTTGATTCCGTTAATCAGAAATATCTTCAGAAACCACTGTCCTATGAGGAGTGCAAGGAGCTGGGAGAATTTCTGATTAACGTCGTGCTCTGCAATGAGGGCCGCGCCATGTATTTTGACGGGTATGATTTTGAGATGAACGCTTATAAAATCATGCATATCAGCTTTGTGGCCAACCGGATCGTCTACGTGGACTCGGATGTGAAGAGGACATCCTACTATTTGACGGACGACGGATACAATCTGATTCTTTCCACCTTAGAGGTGGAGAATAATATGAAGCTGACGATCCACGAGATCATTTTCCAGATGCATTTGGAGAAAGCCAGCTATGACAAAGCGGTGGATGAGATTAAGAATATCTTTAACCTGCTGCGAATCCAGCTCCAGAAGATCGAGGAGACCATGAACCGCATCCGGAGGAATGCCTTAGAGTACACGGTGGCGGATTACCGTGAAATTCTGGAAGGAAATTTGGAGACAATCGCCGACACAAAGCAGAAGTTCCAGAACTACCGGGAGGTTGTGAGAAAGCGGGAGAGAGAGCTGGAGGAAGAACATATTAACGTAAAGCGTCTGGGAAAACAGGATGAACAGTCGCTGGAAAATCTCAGGATTATAGAGGGCTATTTAGACCGGTCGATTGACGAGTATCAGAAGATTTTGAGCAGCCATTTTGATTTAAAGGCGCTCTACACCAGGGAACTGGAGCAGATTTCCCAGATGGCGCTGATTCGGCGTTTTCATTTAAGAAATGACCTTTACGATAAGATACTGGATGATGTGACTGCCTTAGACCGGCTGGAATATTTCCTGAGGCCGCTGTTTAACCGGGAACAGGATAAGATCTACAATATCAACAAGGCCCTGGAATTCCAGAAGCCGGTCAGGGAGAAGAAGGAAGAGGCGGAAAGTATCTATTCCTTTGAAGAGGAAGTACTTGGCAGCGAGGAAGAGTACAGGCGCGAACGGCTGAAAATGTATGAGGCCAGTCTAAAGGTACTCCTCGGCTTTTTAAAGAGAGAGGGAGAAATCTCTCTAAAAGCAATCAGAGAGACGCTGGGAGATCAGTTAAAAGAACTGGTTCCGGATACGGATATTTTTAAGGAGATTATGGTGGAACTGCTTAAGAGCGGCAGACTCGACGTGCAGATGCTTAAAAAGGAGCGAAGCGAGAGCCTGGGCGATAAAAGTGCGGAATTCCGGCTGAGCGAGATGTTTCTCGATCTTTTGGAGCAGGACGACAGCCTGGCGGACGTGACGGCGCTGGAGGCGTACCGGATCGAGGATGGAGAGACAATCGTATTTGAAGGTGTGAAAAATGCTGAGGGAAGACTCTGTAATATCCGATGCTCCAATGTCCTTCTGCGTCTTTTAGGACATCGCGTGTGACAGGAGGGAGAACAGTGAAATGGCATATGAATTTTCCGATATCAGAACGAGCCAGGAGATCTTTTACCATCTTTTGATGAAGCGGGAGCTGAGGGAAGAGGATGAACCGTATCTCTATCAGGCGTATACGGAGCAGGAGCAGATCCAAAACCTGGTAAAGAGCCAGGGGGATGCGGCGGAGAGCTTCGTAGAGCGGTACGGCGGGGTGATCTATCTAATTCCAAAAGAGGATAATAATTTCCTGGGATTTTCGAAAAATCAGTTAAAGCAGGCGCTCTGCAAATCCACAGCGACAGATAAGGATTACTACCTGTCGCAGTTTGTCATTCTCACCCTTTTGGTGGAATTCTACGATGGACAGGGAAGCAGCAGTAAGGCGAGGGAGTATATGAAGGTGGGAGAACTTCAAAACTGTATTTCCGAAAGGCTGAAAGAGGGATGCGAACGGGCAAAAGATGAGGAAGAGCGGGAGGGCCTGGCTTTTTCCAACATGCTGGAGGCGTATGAGGCGCTCCGTTCCGATGACAGGGGCTCAAAGGCAAAGACGACGAAAGAGGGATTCCTCTATCATATCCTGAATTTTCTGGAGAAACAGGGGCTGATTGATTTTGTGGAGGAAGACGAGATGATTAAGACCACGAAAAAGCTGGACAGTTTTATGGACTGGAATCTGCTTAACCAGAATCAGTTTCAGAGAGTTTTAAAGGTGCTGGGGGTGGAACATGAGTAAGATCAATGCGGTCAGGATTATTAATTTAAATTATAATAACAACGCCATACGGATCAATGACGAGACGTTCCGCCTGGGAGGAAAAAGCACCCTTTTGTCCCTGCGCAACGGAGGCGGAAAGTCGGTTCTGGTTCAGATGATGACGGCGCCCTTTGTCCACAAGCGGTACCGGGATTCCAGGGACCGGCCGTTTGCCAGCTATTTTACGACGAATAAACCCACGTTTATTCTGGTGGAATGGGTGTTGGACGGCGGAGCGGGATATGTGATGACCGGAATGATGGTGAGGAAAAACCAGGATTTGTCGGAGGGAAACGGCGAAGAGCTGGAGATGGTTAATTTCATCAGTGAGTATAAGACGCGGTGCGAGCTGGATATCGACCATTTACCGGTGATCGAAAAGACGAAAAAAGAGATGGCGTTAAAGGGCTTTGGCGTGTGCCGCCAGATGTTTGAGCAGTGGAGGCGGGACCGGTCTGTCAAATTCTCTTCCTATGATATGAACCAGGCGCCTCAGTCGAGACAGTATTTTGACCGTCTCATGGAATTTCGGATCTACTATAAGGAATGGGAAACGATTATTAAAAAGGTGAACTTAAAGGAATCGGGCCTCTCAGAGCTGTTTTCCGACTGCCGCGATGAGAAGGGGCTGGTGGAAAAATGGTTTCTCGATGCGGTGGAAAATAAGCTGAATAAAGACAAAAACCGCATGAAGGAATTTGAGAATATAGTCACCAAATACGTGAGCCAATATAAGGAAAACCGCTCTAAGATTGAGCGCAGGGATACCATCCGCTTATTCCGGGAGGAGGCCGGTGAGGTCTTAAAGGATGCGGAATGCTACAGGGAAGAGGCTGCCGCCGCTGCCGCTCACGAGGGGAAGATTGCTGCATTTATCGGTGAACTGGACCGTCTGGAGGCGGAAGCGGAGAACGAAAAAGCCACCGTACAGGACGAGACAGAGGCGCTGGAAGCTGAGATTAAGAGAATCGGATATGAAGAGATTTCCTGCGAGATCCACGGATATGAGGAGGAGCAGACGCTTCACGCCCGCCGCCGCGATATGGCGGGCTTTGAACTGGACAGCCTGGAGCACGAGTGCGAGGGCCTGACACAAAAGCTGCGGCTTCTGGAATGCGCCAGATGGCGGGAGATTACCCGGGAAAGCTTCAGAGATTATCGATTTGCGGATGAGCGTCTGGCTGCGCTTCGGCAGAAGAAAGAGGATTTAGAGCCGGAGCGCGTAATGCTGGGGACGAGACTTAAGGCTTATTACGGGGAGATTTACCGAAAGGAGTCTGAGGAAGCGGAAAGACTTACGGAGTCTCTGCGCGTTACAAGAGAGCGGATTGCAGAGCTTAAGGGGCGCGAGGCCGGATATCAGAAAGCGCTGCAGGAGGCGGAGCGTCTGGCAGGCGGCCTTCAGACCAGGATATCCGGTTACGACGGCGAGGAGGAACGGTATAATCGGAGACACCGCCAGTCGTTGAGACGGAATATACTGGGCGAGTATGAACCTGCCGCGCTGGAAATGGCGGCGGACGGGCTTATCAGAGAGCGGGAGCAAGTCAGCCGCCTTATGACGGAGGGAAAGCGTGAGGCCGGCCGTCTGGAGGAAGAGCTGCGGATTGTGGATCGGAATTTAGAGGATGCGAAAAAGGATTTAATCCTCACGGAAACGGCGAAAAAGGAGCAAACGAAGGAACTGGGCCGTCTGGAGGAAGAACGGAAGGACCGGCGTGTGATTCTCCGCTATCTGGAGCTTCCGGAGGAATATCTGTATGAACGGGACAGGATCCTGACTGCCATTGAACGGAAGCTGAGCGACATCGCCATGGCGCGGCGCGGGTTTGAGAAAGAGCTGGACGAGCTGGAAAAGGAATACCGGAAGCTGGCGGAAGGAAGCGTGCTGGAGCTGCCCGCTGAATTCGAGGAGATGCTGGAACAGACCGGACTGCGCCGGGTCTATGGAATGGAGTGGCTGAAGAAAAATGGCAATTCCGTGGAGAAAAACCAGAAACTGATCAGAAGGCAGCCGTTTCTTCCATATTCCCTGATCTTAAGCCGCGGAGAGCTGGAGAAGCTGATTAAGAGTGGAAATGAATTGTTTACGTCATTTCCCATTCCGATTATTAAGCGGGAGGATTTGGAAGACGGAGCGGCGGAGTGCGACGGCGGAATCGTTTCGCTGGGCAAAATCAGTTTTTACGTGTTGTTTAATGATAATCTTCTGGACGAGGAAAAGCTGGCTTTGATGATGCGGGAAAAAGAGGTGCAGATTGGAAGAAAGAGGCAGGCGGCGGACCAGAAGGACAAGGATTACCGGGAGTATTTTGAAAAACAGGAGAAGATCCGGAGTCAGACAATTACGAAGGAGCGGTACGATGCGGTAGAACAGGAGATCGGCCGGCTGGAAGAGAAGATTTCGGAGCTGAACGCCGGGATCCTTAAGCTGTCGGCAAAGCAGTCGTCCCATAAGGAACGAAAACGTGTTCTGGAGCGGGAGAGCGCGGAGGCGGAGCGGAAAATAGAGGGGCTTAAGCGCCAGGAGGAAGACTTGGCAGCGCTTACCGGTTTTTATAAAGTGTACTTAGAGAGCCGGGCCGAGCTGTTAAAGTGCCGGGATAAGATGGAGGCGACGAGGCAGGACCAGGAGAGAAGCAGGCAGCTTTGCGATAAAATGGAGGCGAAGGAAAAATCACTGGAAGGTGAAAATGGGCTTTTAAGAGAGCGGATGAAGGAGACGGAGGGGAAACGGCAGATTTACGTTGGGTTTGGAGGAGAGCCTGCGGGAGAAGCTGCGAAAGAAGTTGTGGAAGAAGCAGCGGTTTCGGGCACAGGTGTAAGTGCAATAGATGCAGGAGAATGCCGTCTGGCTATTCCGTCTCAGGAAGAGGCGGTGGGCCTGGAAGCCAGGTATGCGGCCATAACTGGAAATCTTTCCGGTGAAGAAAGGGAGCTGGAGGAAAACTGCCGAAAGACTTTATCCGCCTATGAGAAGAATGAAAAAGAATTAAAACGGCTGGCAGAGAAGTACCGGTTAAGCGATGCAGAGTATCAGGATATCTGGTACAGTGCGGAGGAAAAAGACCGTGTGGATGATATGCTGGAGACGAAGCAGACGGAAAAAAAGATCAGCGAGAGGAAATGGAACGAGGAAGACAAGCTTGTGGCACTTGCAGTACAGAACAAAGAACGCTGTCAAAAAGATATGGTTAAAAAGTTTGGCGAGGAGGAGCCGCTGCCGAAAGATGCGATTACACAGGTGGATTTTGACGTCCGCCGGAGCCGGGCTATGGACAGGGTAAAGGATGCGAGGGACAGGCTCCGTGCAGTGGAAGAGAAGCTGCGGTCTTATGAGGGGAATCTGACGGCTCTCTCGGAATACCGGGAATTTTCGCCGGCAGAGGGGCTGGCCTGGGATTCGCAGATTCCGTTGGAGAATATGACGCCGAAGCAGTTAGGAGACTTTAAAGGAAGCATGATCCGCGATTACCGGCAGGCCCTCGAGAAGAGGAGCGGGAGAAAGGCAGATCTGGAACAGACGTTAAACCGTGTAGTGCGGCGGGAGGAATTTGCAGAAGAATTCTTCAAAAAGCCGCTGGAGACGCTTCTCCTTCTTACCGGCAGCGCAGAGCAGGTGATTATGCAGCTTACCACAGTACTTTCTTCCTATGAAAGCCTGATGGAAAAGCTTGAGGTGGACATCTCCATGATTGAAAAGGAGAAAGATAAGATCGTGGAGATCCTGGAGGATTACGTCCGTGAGGTTCACGCAAACCTTGGAAAAATAGACCGGAATTCTACGATCACCGTCCGTGACCGCCAGATTAAAATGCTGAAGATCCAGATCCCCAGCTGGGAGGAGAATGAGAATCTCTATCACGTCCGCCTGATGGACTTTATGGATGAGATCACGGCAAGGGGGATCGAGCTTCTTCAGGAGAACCAGAACGCCTCAGAGTATCTGGGAACGAGAGTGACGACGAAGACGCTGTACGATACTGTGGTTGGAATCGGCAATGTGGAAATTCGTCTGTATAAGATTGAAGAGAAGAGGGAGTATCCGATTACCTGGTCAGAAGTGGCGAAAAACTCCGGCGGCGAGGGATTTTTATCGGCGTTTATTATTCTCAACAGCCTGCTTTACTATATGAGAAAAGATGAGACGGATATTTTCGCAGACCGGGCGGAGGGCAAGGTTCTGCTTATGGACAATCCATTTGCGCAGACGAACGCCTCCCATTTATTAAAACCATTGATGGATATGGCCGAAAAGACCGATACCCAGTTGATCTGCCTGTCCGGCCTGGGCGGTGAGTCGATTTACAGCCGTTTTAACAATATTTATGTGCTGAATTTGATTGCGGCCAATTTGAGGAACGGGATGCAGTATCTGAAGTCCGATCATATCCGGGGATCGGAGGAGGAGACGATAGTGCTGTCGCAGGTTGAGGTGAATGAGCAGTTGGAGCTTAATTTGTTTTGAGGCAGATATGGATGCTGAGGGAAAACTGCGGCGGATAGCCGGATAAGGGAATAAAGATTATGATATATAATAGATTGAAAAAATCATGATTGACAGAAGAACTGGAATTGATTTATAATAAAGGTACAAAAAGGCAGTACACTCCAGTGAGTGGCTTCCAAGTTAATAACTTAATGAAAAATAGTCACTATGCTTGGTGGGCGGGGTGACTATTTTTTTGTACCTGTAATCATAACGATAAGTACTCCAAACGCAATCATCAAAGAAAGTGTCTCATATGTACTCATGTTATACCACCCCCTTTCGGAGATGGAAGTCACCCAGCAGTAGGTACTGCCTGCTTCCATTATACAAGGCAGTGAACAGGCTGTAAATAGAAAAGAAATCTTTGTTTACGGCGTGAACTTATAGTTGGCTTTAGCTATTAAAACTTATACCACGGAAACATACTTACTCAGTATAAAAATGCTGATGATTGAAAAAATCATGATTGACAGAAGAACTGGAATTGATTTATAATAAAGGTACAAAAAGGGCAGTACACTCCAGTGAGTGGCTTCCAAAGAATAACTGTTATAAAAAGTAGTCGTTAAACTTGGTAGGTTGGGCGACTATTTTTTTGTACCTGTAATCATAACGATAAGTACTCCAAACACAATCATCAAAGAAAGTGTCTCATATGTACTCATGTTATACCACCCCCTTTCGGAGATGGAAGTCATCCAACAGTAGGTACTGCCTGCTTCCATTATATTAGGCAGTGAGCAGGCTGTAAATAGAAGAATATAAAGATTTTGCGGTGAAGGCGTACAGATTTCAGCAATGGCTGGAAACGAAATCTGTGCGTTTTTCTAATTGCCTCAGCGGCTCGTGCACAGAATGTGCGGGAGAGCGTTAAAACTGTATGACATTTTTGATGGAGGGGAAAGATTGGGATTCACGGTGATCCTAATGTGTCACCACCCAACATGGACTGGCTGGCCCGTATCGGCTGTGATTTTGAAATGGCGTACTCCGGCATGCCGCGTTGCAGCCCGTTTCGAGGTTCGTTGCTGGCAAGGTGCAATCCGCACCACTGTGTACTGGGCCATGAAGAAGATCCGCTGGAAGAGGTGAATCTGGCACACAACGGGGAATTCCGGGAAAAACGTCTGGAGCTGGAGGCGTGTCTCCGGGAGTGGGAGGAAAAGACCGAGGATTTCGAGAACTCCCGCATTGTAAGAGAGGAAAAAGTATGATATACTTTGGAGACAATTAAGAGACTGTCATAAGGGGGGGACTGCGGACGTGGATTCCGCAGCATATACGGATGAAAAAATATATTGGAAACAGAGCTTTTTATCGGATGATACTCGCAATCGCAGTGCCGATCATGATTCAGAACGGCATCACGAACTTTGTGGGGCTTTTGGATAATATTATGGTCGGAATGGTGGGAACGGAGCAGATGTCCGGCGTGGCCATTGTGAATCAGCTGATGTTTGTGTTTAATATCAGCATTTTCGGGGCGATTTCCGGCGCGGGTATTTTCAGCGCGCAGTTTTATGGCAGTGGAAATCATGAGGGCGTGCGCCATACGTTCCGTTTTAAGCTTATCTTCAGCGTCCTGATTATCGTCGTGGCGGGCTTTCTGTTTTTGGTATGGGGAGAAGATTTTATATCCATGTATCTTCACGGTGAAGAGAATGCGGCGGGGCTGGCTCTGGCGCTGGATCAGGGCCATAAGTACATGCTGGTTATGATTCTGGGGATGATTCCGTTTGGCGTCGAGCAGGTTTACACCAGCACCTTAAGGGAGTGCGGAGAGACGGTTATTCCCATGAAAGCGGGAATCGTGGCCGTTCTTGTGAATCTCGTATTAAACTACATCCTTATTTTTGGAAAGTTCGGCGCGCCGGTGCTGGGCGTAGTAGGCGCGGCCGTAGCTACCGTGATATCCAGATTTATCGAGGCAGGGATTGTCATTCGGTGGACACACTGCCATAAAAAGAAAAATCCATTTATCATAGGGGCGTACCGCAGCCTGTACATTCCAGGAAGTCTGGTGAGGCGGATCATTATTAAAGGGATGCCTCTGATGGTCAACGAAGTTCTGTGGGCCGGCGGCATGGCGACGTTAATGCAGTGCTATTCCGTGCGCGGTCTGGCGGCAGTGGCGGGAATCAATATTTCCTCCACCATCGGAAATGTATTCAATGTGGTGTATCTTGCTTTGGGCAACTCGGTGGCCATCATCATCGGCCAGCTGCTGGGGGCAGGAAAGATGGAGGAAGCGCGGGATACGGATACGAAGCTGATTGCATTTTCCGTTTGCCTCTGCCTTGGAATTGGCGCTGTGCTGGCGCTTCTGGCGCCGTTGTTCCCTATGATTTACAATACGACGGATGAAGTGAAAGCGCTGGCGACTGCATTTATCCGGGTGATTGCGCTGTATATGCCAATGGGGGCATTTCTGCACGCGTCGTATTTTACCCTGCGTTCCGGCGGGAAGACGATTGTGACCTTTATCTTTGACAGCGTGTTCATGTGGGTGGTCAGCATTCCGTGCGCCTATGTGCTGAGCCGCTATACGGCGGTACCGATCGTTCCGCTTTATTTCACATGCCAGATGATCGAAATTATTAAATGCGTGATCGGGTATGTGCTGGTGAAAAAGGGGATATGGCTGCAGAATATTGTGGAGGCGTAGAGCGTGCCTGTAAATTGCTTTTTGTTAGCTGCGCTCCAGGCTTACGAGTCAGGAACGGCGTGCCGGACGCGGTGACCGGGGGCAGGAGGTCAGGATGGCCAGGATGAAAAAGAGGAGAGGTGCGGTAACTTTAATCGGAAGCGGCAGGCAGGAAGTGAAGGTGTGCGACATCGTAAATGGAATACCCAAGGTGAAGCGGGTGGAAAAGGGAGAGTATCTTGAGGTACGTCTGACGTACTCCCTGTTTCACAGAGAGATAAAGCGGTATGATAAGGAGACTTTTGAGGAAATAAAGAGGCGGTAGGGTTAGAGACTATTGCAGAGAAAGTAAAGCAGCTGGATGGTTTTCTGTTGTTGGAACGGAGGGCGTTTGGCTGTTTTTTTGACGTGTGTGGATGAGGGGAGATAAAAATAAAAGGATTGACATAGTAAATAATGATATGTTATAAATAACATAGGTTAAACATAACTTATAAAATATAAAAAGGATAACAGATGGGAGCATTGATGTGTGAACTTAATCAAGCATACCTAAAAGCGATAAACCTAAAGGCGAAAAAACCTAAAGGCAATAATACCTGGACCCAATTAAAACCTGAAACCAACATACCCATCCCTGCCCCAACTATAAGCAGTTAAAACACCGAAAAACCGTTTCACCATCAAAAAGGAGGATTATTATCATGGTAACAATTGATTACACAATTTTAGGAATGCTGAGCTGGAAGCCAATGACTGGCTACGACATGAAGCGCATGATGCAGGATTCGCCGGTCATGTACTGGTCGGGGAATAACAATCAGATCTACAAAGCTTTGGTACAGCTCCTTGATATGGGATTAGTTACAAACGAGGTGCAGTACCAGGAAAGCGCGCCCAACAAGAAGGTTTATTCAATCACGGATCGTGGGAAGGCGGCCCTGGAAGCGTGGATTCTGGAGACAGAACCGGAAATTCCGGAGTTTAAGAAAGCGTTTCTGATTCAGATTTCCTGGGCCGGACTGATGGAAAAAGAAAAGATTGACCAGCTCCTTGCCCGGTATGAGGAACAGGTCAGAGAACAGATTTCAATGCGGCAGGAGGAAAAACGGCGTCAGAAATATTTTCCAAACCGGTCTGAGCAGGAGCACTATGTATGGGACCAGATCTATGATAATCTCTGCCAGTCCTATGAGGCCGAACTTCAATGGACTCTCCGGTTCCGCGAAGGACTGAAGGCATTGAAATGACGACTGAACAAATGCGTGAAAATGCGGTAAAATACGGTAATGAGGAAAATACCAGATCCCATCAGTAGTTTGCCAGGGAGTCAGTCGTTATTTATCAAGTAGTTATCAGGCAGTCGCTGCCAGAATAATTAATTACCTGGTAATAGATCTCTGAGTTTAATGAACAAATAAGTAATGAATCACCACAAAAAATCAAAAGAAAGGGAGAAATATGGTATGCAGACAGAAATTATAATCATGAATCAGGCAAAAGCCGCGGTTATTTACAGCGAGGAATGCATTCTCAAGGACGTACAGTCGGCGCTGGACTTCATGATGAGTATGAAATATGAGACTGATTGTGATAGGATTGCGCTGAATAAGAAGGCGGTCGCAGAAGAATTTTTCATTCTCAGCACAGGTCTGGCAGGCGAAATCCTGCAGAAGTTTATAAATTATGGGATAAAGTTCGCGGTCTACGGTGATTTTTCCAGATATACAAGCAAGCCCCTGAAGGATTTCATCTACGAGAGTAATCATGGAACGGATGTGTTCTTTACCAGTGACCGGGAAGAGGCAGTCAAAAGGCTTACGGGATACGGTAAGCCCAGAGAAGCCAGGTCTATCTGATTGCCTTTGCCGGAACGCCTGCGACAACCGCATGATCCGGAATATTCCGGATGATAACGGCCCTGGCCCTGCTATGGTTTCAGCCTCTGCCAGACAGCAGGGATACAGTTCTTAAGCGTCTGGGCAATTCTGGCTTCACTCTCTTTGCACCCGGTATCCACCCAGCGTTTCAGCACCATGGTGAAGCCTGCCTGAAAATAGACGAAGTAATACATCATTTCGTCTTCCGATGTAATCCCGGCTGCCTGGCAGCGCGGTTTTATAATCAGATTCCACATGGGCTCAAATCCCTGCTTGAGCGGAAATGCCCGCCTGGTCTGCAGAGCAATCCGGTAGAAATACTGATGCTTTCGGATATGCTGCAGGAAAAGGAGAATCAGCGGGTCCGAGAACGGCAGATCTTCCGGATTGCTGTGGAACGGATAGCTTTCCAGAAGCTCCTGATGCAAAAAATCTTCCATTCGATCCAGCATGTCGTAAATATCCGTAAAATGCGCATAAAACGTGGACCGGTTGACTCCGGCAGTTTCACATATCTTTTTGACTGTTATTTTCTCAAATTCTGTGTGCTTCATCAAATCCAGCATGGCGGCATCCATGCGAATCTCCGTTTCCCGGTAGCGTTGATTATTTTTCGTATTCATGGCGTCAGCTCTTTTCCATTATTCCAACACAAATCGGTATATTGATGATTGTACAGAAAACTGTAACACAGTATGATAAAGAAAGCAAGAAAATGAATGAAATAACAGGAATAAATCACTGGAAAGGAACGAAGCAATGAAAGCAGCAATTTATATGGGAAAAGAGGACATCGAAATCAGAGAGATTCCCATGCCGGAGTGCGGGGATGACGATGTGTTGATTAAAAATATATACTCCAGCATTTGTGGGACGGATGTGGCTGTGTATCTGCATGGACCGAATACCGGACACCGCATAACGACCGGCGGAGAGTTCGGTCATGAGACCGTGTCGCGGGTGGCGGCAATTGGTAAAAATGTGACGGATTTCACTGTGGGGGAGCGGGTCTATCCGTATCCGCGCTTCGCTAAAAATGATACGAAACGGGCCGGGACAATTGGCGGATTCTCTGAATACATTCTTGTGCCCCAGGCGAAACGGAATCATTCGCTCTACTCGGTTCCTCAGGTGATACCGGACCGGATGGCCTGCCTGATTGAACCGTTTACCGTGGGATGCCGCGCGGCGAGAAGGGGACAGCCGCAGGCTGGAGAGAGCGCGGTGGTATTTGGGGCCGGTACGATTGGGCTGGCGGCCGCTGTCTCCTTAAAATACTTTGGAATGGAACGGGTCATGGTCTGTGATCGATCGGATTTCAGGCTCGCGGCAGCTGAGAGACTGGGATTTGCAGTCTGCAACAACGACCGGGATGATTTCGCCGCTGCGGCGGTGGAATACTTTGGCACAGCGCCGTCCCTGACCGGCAATACGGCCGATATTGACTGCTTTCTCGACGCAGCGGGAGCCGGGTGTATTCTGGAATTGTTCATGTCCCTGGGAAAAATCGGTAGCCGCTTCGTTTCCGTCGCTGTGAATAATGCGCTGCGAAGCCTCGATCTGCTGCATTTGACCTTTGCGCAGAAATCGATCATCGGTTCCGGGGGATATATGCCGGAGGATGTGCGGGACGTGATGAACATCATGGAGAGCGGAAGATGGGATCTGGAATCGATGATCACCCATGAATTTCCTCTGGATCAGATCGAGACAGCGATAAAAACAGCGGCGGATACAGAACATGCGCTGAATGTGACAATAAAACTTTAAGGATAATCGCAGCAATACCTTAAACTCAAACAATTCTGAAACAAAACTATGATACAGTAAGAAAAAAGGCGGAAAAAGGAGGAAGAAGATGCACATTCTGTACCAGTGGATCGGGGACGGAAGCCAGAGAATCAGGGAAAATTACAGCGCGTCCGAAAGCAGATCCCTGCACATGACGGGGGCGGCGGGCGCTCTTTGTATGCTTCTGGGGCTGGGGAAAATCATCTTCGGCGCACTGTCGCTTTCGGTGTTTACCTGCATAAACGGCTGTTATACCCTGGGGATGACGGCGGCAAGATACTGTGCCCTGGCGGGAACCGTGCATTCTAAGGAACGGAAGAAGCAGTATTGCTATTACCGTCTTGCCGGATCCGTTATGGTTGCTGCCAGCCTGTTGTATGTTGTATATTCCTTGTGGACAATCCGCCATCCGAAAACCGTCAATTATGGTAAAATCACGGCAATCACCATTGCAGCGATCACATTTACGGAAATCGGCGTCAATGTATGGGGCGTAATAAAGTACCGGAAGTACCATTCTCCCCTGCTCCACGCGCTGAAGATGATCAGTCTGGGGACTTCGCTGATCTCGCTGGTGCTGACCCAGTCGGCCATTCTTGCATTTGCAGATGAAGCGCAGGATCCGTCGGTCAATGGTTTTCTGGGAACGGTAACCGGAATCTGTGCGGCCCTGCTTGGTGTTTATATGATCCGGCGTATTAATCGAATTGAGGCTGAGGACTTCCATAGAGAGGACTCTTATAAGGAAAAGATTCATCATGAGAAGGGAGACGATCTTTATGATTCACATACTGGTGGCAGATGATGACGAGAAACTGACACAGAGTATCTGCAGTTACCTAAATAACTGCGGTTATGAGGCGAGAGGAGTGCTTTCTGCGGAATACGCCTATGGCGAGATGTACAGCAGCTTATACGATCTGATTATTTCTGATATCATGATGCCTGGAACGGACGGCTTTGCATTTGCCGAAACGATACGCGGGCTGAATAAGAGAATCCCGATCCTGTTTGTCAGCGCCAGAGATGATTTATCCTTTAAACAGAGGGGGTTCGATCTGGGGATCGACGATTATATGGTCAAACCTCTGGACTTAAGCGAACTGCTGATGCGGGTGCGGGCGCTGCTGCGCAGGGCCAATATTGAGGCCAGCCGCAGACTGGTGGTGGGAAGTATGGTTCTGGATGCCGATGCCATGGAGATTATGCAGGGAGAACAGGAGATTCCGGTGACCACGCGGGAGTTTAACATCATGTTTAAACTGCTGTCGTACCCCAATCATACATTTTCTCGTTCCCAGCTGATGGACGAATTCTGGGGCGTGGACAGCGATACCAGTCTGCGGGCTGTGGATGTCTATATCACGAAGCTGCGGGATAAATTTTCCGCCTGCAGTGAGTTTGAGATCAGGACGATCAGGGGGCTGGGATATAAGGCGGTGCTGTTATGACGGGAAACCATAGTACGGAGGATGGACGGGTCACCCGCCGTTATTTCTTTTTTCCCGCCTATGTCGCGCTGGTGTTTCTTCTGGCGGTTCTGATGGTGCTGCCGACGATCTTCTACGGCGGCGCCCATCTCATACTGGAAGAATCTGGTCCCTATATAAAATGGTATTTTCTGTATTGTATTGTTCTTGCGGCTCTCGTATCCGGTGGGCTGGCCCTGCGGAAGTATCTGAATTTTGACCGCCCGATAAAGAAGCTGAGCGCCGCGGCCAGACAGGTGGCGGAGGGGGATTTTTCCGTCTACATTCCCAAACGCCATACATCCAATGATATGGATTATATTGACGCGCTGTTTGTGGATTTTAATAAGATGGTGGAGGAACTGGGTTCCATCGAGACACTGAAAAATGATTTTGCGGCCAACGTTTCTCATGAATTGAAGACGCCTCTGGCAGCCATCCAGAACTATGCGCAGCTGCTTGGCACCACGGAGCTGACTCCGAAACAGCAGGAATATACAGAACGGATTCTGTCGAGCACACAGCGCCTCACATCGCTGATCTACAACATTCTGAAGCTGAACAAACTGGAAAGCCAGAAAATACATCCAAAACCGGAGCCATACGATCTCTGCCGCCAGCTCAGCGACTGCGCCATCGGCTTCGAGGCCATCTGGGAGCAGAAAAAGATTAATTTTGAAGCTGACATGGAAGACCGTGCCGTGATTGAGGCAGATGAAGAACTCATGGAGCTGGTATGGAACAACCTGCTGTCCAACGCCTTTAAGTTTACAAAATCGGGGGGAACGGTGAGCCTGCGCCAGTTTTCTGACGAAGAGCGCATCGTCACCGAGGTGGGGGATACCGGTTGCGGTATGACGCCGGAGATGATGAAGCATATGTTTGATAAATTTTATCAGGGGGATACATCCCATTCCACAGAGGGAAACGGCCTTGGCCTTGCCCTGGTGCTGCGCGTCCTGGAGATGAGCGGCGGGACGATAACCGTGAACAGCACAGAGGGGAAGGGCACTGTCTTTACGGTCTCACTGCCCCGAGCGGTACTGGCATAGAAGGGGGAATCACAGACATCATGACAAGAATCAGGAAAGACGGCACGGAATACGTGGGATATGAATACAAGGAGAAGTCTGTTCCGGCCTCATATGCATCGCTGTATCTGGACAGTTATCCCTGTTTCGGATGGGAGGAGGATCCAAACGGTATGAGCCGTAAAGCGAATACGGAGACCGCCGGCCGTGCAGTTCTGCGCTTCCGGAGAGACAGAAAACTCTGCAACAGGGCGGAACTGACCCGTCTGCAGAGGAACTTTGACAGCTGTGTCGCTGAGATTGATGCGCTGGAGCAGTCTAAACGCTCGAGCGCTGTCATGGGAGCCCTTGTTACCGGAATCATGGGAACCGCGTTTATGGCCGGCTCGGTGTTCGCTGTTACGGCAGAACCGCCGATGGTGGTTCTCTGTATTTTGCTGGCGGTCCCCGGTTTTACGGGATGGATTCTTCCATATTTTTTATATCGGGCGCTGCTGAGGAAAAAGTCGGCAAAGGTATCGCCATTGATAGAAGACAAGTATGAAGAGATTTACGAAATTTGTGAAAAGGGCAGTGACCTTTTGATTTGAAACAGTATGAGCGGCAGCTTCTCGCGTAAAAGGAAATGATTACGTGAGAAGCTGCCGCTTTTTAATATTACAGAAACAAATATCAAACAAGAAAGAAATACAGAGGGGCTATACTCTCTATATCCCATTGAGAAAGGCGGTGAATGATAATACACGGACGAAAGACAGGGCCTGTGAGTAAGAGCGGTGACAGGCTGACTCTCATGCTGCTGTTTTATATTGCGGCTGTCTGCGGTTGGCTGTGGGAAGTACTGGTATACTGGGGCACAAGTGGATTTGGTGGTTCGCTGACGGAGCTTTTAGTTTTTTACCGGGGTGTTCTGCATGGGCCATGGGCGCCGATCTATGGCACAGGCGGTATCCTGCTGGTTTTGCTTTACCGGGCAGTACAGGAGAGAAAGGGATATTTTTTAATTGCCGCCATGGCGGTTTGTACGGTGGTGGAATATGGAACCTCATGGATTCTGGAAGTATTCTTCCACGCCAGGTGGTGGGATTATTCCGGGCAGTTTTTAAATCTGCACGGAAGGATCTGTTTCGTCAGCATAGTGGGCTTTTCCCTGATTGGACTGTGGGCGGTACAGGCCGTCGTGCCTGTCTGCACCGGATGGATTCAAAAGCTGACGTGTGAGACCAGAAAATGGCTCTGCCTGTTGGTATCATTGCTGTTCTTTCTGGATGTAATTGTTTCTGTTTATAAACTCAGCATCTCATAGTAAATGCACTGCTCACAGCGGGTGTCATGGAAGATGCAGTTACGTTAAGAGATACTGTATTTCGGAATCGGCGTATTGCCGTTCGGATCGTGAGAGGAGATTAAGATGGCTGAATATCGTTTAAAACCTGGTAAAGCCGGGGGAAAAGTAATTAGTGCTTATGAGAAGATGGAGAAGAAATTTACGAATGCATTTCTGGATGAGGATGCGGTTTCCGATTCAGGATACCGCCTGAAGACAGGAAAAGCAGGAGAGTCGGTCAAAGGAGCGTATAAGAAAATCGAGGATTGCGTGGTGGGTGCGTATAAAAAGGTGGAAGATGCCTTTGTCGATGCGTTTTTGGTACGATGTGATGAGGAAGAGCGAGGGGAGGTGGACAAATGAATAAACTAGGGGTTGGTATGGTGATAACAGCCGGCGCCGTGGTTATGGCGGTTGTGGCAGCGGCAGCGGTTGTTCGCAGGAAAGGCAGTACGACACTGCATAAATTTTTGTGATGAAGCAGATATGCATATTACTTACAAAATATTCCGACTGGATTTCCAGTCTGGTTTACTACATCGGAGGACAGGGGTATACCCACAGTTCGATTGCGCTGGGAGACCAGCCGACACAGTTTTACAGCTTTAATTACCGGGGATTTGCCGTGGAAACAACAGAAAAACACAGGCGGCGGGGAGTCCGGTACAGCCGCCTCTACCGCCTGAATGTTTCGGATACCGTCTATGAACGGATCGAGGAGAGAATCCGGCATTTTCTCGAAAACAGGGAGAAGTACCGCTATACCCGTCTGGGGGTATTCTGTTGTGTTCTTCGGATTCCATTGTATTGGAAAAATCATTATTTCTGTTCTCAGTTTGTGGCAGAACTTTTATCAGAGTCGAACGCGCTGCGGCTGTCCCGCAAGCCGTGCTTTTATCTTCCCAACCATTTTATACGCCTGTTGGAAACACAGCCCTGCCTTGCCGGAATGGAACAGGATTTCATTTAAAATAACAGGAAAACCCATTCAATAAAAATGTTAACTATGGAGGTTCATCATGAAAAAAAGTAATTTTACAGCATTGATTCTTGGCACCGTCGGTATCGTGTTTTTTGCACTGGGAATGTGTATGGCACTGGTTGAAGAGTGGGGGCTGTTCCGGAAAGGCATCATAGCCGGTGTGGCCGGCCTTATCATTCTTCTGATTACTGTGATTGTATGGCGCAGAATGGAAGGAAAGAGTCCTGTCAGGCTGAACGCAAAGACCGTCGGATCGGTACTGGCCGGTGTGCTGGGGGCGCTGCTGCTGGGCGTTGGCATGTGTCTGTGCATGGTATTTGACAAAATGATTCCGGGTGTCATCATTGGTCTGGTGGGAATACTTGCACTTCTGATGC
The DNA here is from genome assembly GCF_024460495.1 of Hungatella sp. SL.1.14. Lineage (NCBI taxonomy): Bacteria > Bacillati > Bacillota > Clostridia > Lachnospirales > Lachnospiraceae > Hungatella > Hungatella sp. SL.1.14. The sequence goes on from NZ_JANFYJ010000007.1 coordinate 152,744, forward strand.
TGATTCCGATGACAAAGGGAATTCACGATTAAACGGACTGCTACAGCAGTTTTGTGTTCCGGTACTTGCCCTGGGGCTTTGCCGAAACACGGAACCGCTGTATATTTTTATGGAAGCATTGTGTAAAACGCCGGGGCAGCCATCTGAAGTTTGCAGTAAACTGCATGGATGATTTTGAGGAGGCGAAAGGCTGGCTTTTATGATAACCAGATGGCCTGCTCCGGCGGATGAAGTGCAAAATAGAAAGAGCCGGTAATCCGAAGTTTTATAAACTTCTGAATTATCGGCTCTGCGTCTTTGCGTCTGGCTCTTTTATGATTGTTATCTGAAGCTGTTTTAGATTAATCAGACTTTCCTGTCTGCATTTGGGGCAGTACAGGGGGAAATTCTTTAGTTCCGTGTCGTCTCTTACTTTCATTCGCGTCTTGTTCCCGCAAATCGGACACAGTAACCACATGGCGTTCATCATTTACTATCACACTCCTAACCGGCAATTCCATGTCCGGATTATGCAAACAAGGGTTCCACACATTCTTTTATGAAATCCATTCTGTCCCCGGTATTTTCTTTGAAAAGAGAAGCGATGGCGATGACAAGCTTTTTCTTCCGGTTGACATAAATCGTATTACCACTGTCTCCCATGGCTGCAAAGGCATTTTCATCTGCGATCCACCACAGATATCCGTAGGGCAGATTTAACTCCTCCCACCGGCTGTGCTCCCTTGTGCTTTCGGCAATCCACTGGGCAGAGACGATCTGCTTCCCGTCCCATTTGCCGCCGTCTAAGTAAAGCTCGCCGATCTTCGCCATGTCCCTGGCCGTGAGCGTCAGCCCCCATCCCGCCGCATGAATCCCCTTTGAGTCCATCACCCAGCCGCTTACGTCTCTGGCATTCATAAAGGCGTAGTGGGCTTCTTCATTTACCAGGGTCACACTGCCTTTCACCGTAATACCGAGCGGGGTGAAGAGGTGTTCCGCTGCAAAATCGAGCACGGATTGTCCGGTTGCCTTTACCAGAATGCCTGACAGGATGTCCGGACCAATAAAGGGCGTATAGCGGAATGTTCCCGCTTTTTCCGTTCCTCCCAGTAATTCCAGCGCGGTGCTTACCCAGTCATCCCTTGTAAAATATTCCAGATACGGCTCTTCCTGATGCTTGAACGGGGCAGTCATTGTCATCAGATCCCGAAGCGTTATATTCCGTACCGTTGTTTCCCCTTCGTTGTAATTTTCAACCGGGAAATCCGGGAAAAAGTCCAGCACCTTCTGGTTGACGCTCTGGATCTCTCCTCTGTCGACGGCGATGCCGATCAGGATAGAAATAATACTTTTTGTTACCGAAAAAATGTTGATGCAGCTGTCAGCCGTGCATCCGTTAAAATAGCCTTCGTACTGTGTTTCTCCATTCTTTAAAACAATCATGCCGGCAGTATTACTGTAACGACTATGAATGATCTCTTCCAATGCAGCGATCGTTTCCTGATTCATATTGTTATTCTCCTTTGTCATTAGGCGCCATTATCGGGCAGCCATGATCAGGTACCTGTTATTAGATACCCATTAGCTGGTGTCGTTTCAGCCTAGTTCTGCCTCCTCAGATGATGGGATTACCTCCTCATATCTATAGGGTAAATGCATTAAAAATGTTTTTCAACAACTTTTTTAAAAATTTTATGTTTAGTACCGTGGATAAAGAGGAAAAGGCACGCTTAGCTTTTTAACAGCGTGCATAAAGCCTGCTGTTAAAGAGGGGCTGTTTTCCCCAAACGTCTGATACTATTTGGCACGTATTCCTTCAAAAGTTCAGGATGAAACACGGAAGAAATGAAGCATAGATCATAGTGATGGGCTGGAAAGTTAAATCCCGGATGACTGAGGCTCCCACAACTGGTCGGAGTGCAATATAAGACCAGGCATCAGGATAATAAACGTTTACTGAAAACGAATGGGGGTATCATCAGCACAAAACGAGTTGTAGATGAGGATTTAGCCCAGATGCGGTTGTTGTGAAAAACGTCTTCACTCCTAAGTATAGACGAAAAATGATATACAATAGTTACACGGAATGCAGGTAATGTGGCGGTGGGTGAAGCTACAGGAAATCACGATTGATAGGAGAGTGTGTATACGGATTATTTTCCCACTGAATCAGGAATTTCACCTCATAAAGCAGAGTGCTATTCTTTGTTCTCATCAAAGTTAAAAACTGCTGCGAGAACTCTGCAGCAAACATCTGGATGAGGGAAATTTGAATTTTGTGGCGGACTCAGACAAGAAAATCTATGTAAAATGGTTCAGGAAGCTTGACTAACCTGATAATATGTGACATAATGACAGTATAATGACATGTCAGAATAACAGGAGGTAAATTATGGCTCAGAAAATAGTACAGGGGAACGAGGCTCTTGCAGGTAAGATTAAATTTAGACGCAACGAACTGGGGCTAACGATTGAGGAGGCTGCTTCACGGGCAGGGGTGGGGACAAAAACGTGGAGCCGGTATGAGGCAGGCGAATCCATTCGCAGAGATAAATGCAAAGGGATCTGTAAAGCATTGAACTGGAAGGGGCTGCCGGATCAGGACGGGGAGGAAGACAGTCGTATCTCCGTTCAAGAATATAGAAACCATGAGGCGTGGTCTCGGTTTCTGGAAAACGAATATGGCGCCGGAGCCGCCATATCCTTTGCCACAGGCAGTGATATACTGCTGGACCAGATCGAGGAGGACATGACAGCGCTCGCTTGTATGCCCGCCGGATCTCACATCGGGCAATTGGATGTGTCCTGGCTGTGTGAAAGCCTTCCGGACCAGTTCCTGATGCAGTATGATTACCTGTTTTTATATCAGATGAAATGTACTCTGCGCAAAATGAGGCTGCGTGCAAACAATGGTTTGGCCATGACTGCTCATAGTGTGATGGAAGAACTGCTCCTCTATCTTTGCTATGAAGAAGCCTCTGTTCTGGTTGAACTTAGCGGCGGGATCAGTGGGCTTGAAGAAGATGACGGCGATTTCGAAGAGTGGGTATTTGATCTGTTCGATGATATGGACATTATTAGCTTTTTGTATTCTGATGTTTATCTTGATTCGGATGATACATATCATTTTTCACACTGGGGGGATCAGCAGTTTTACACAGATTGAATCTGTTGACTGGTGTAAAAGGAATCAATGGATAAATTGGCTGAGAATGGGAGGGTATATATGTTTGAGACGATGGAGTGGAAGGACGTTTATAAGTTATGGAAGACTGGCTGCTGTTACTTTCCCCAGATGCTTTCCAGCTCTGTATCTGCTGAAACAATATTTGTAGAATATAAGCAAGAAGGTTATTTCTACGGATACGATTGGCTTCGGCATGATGAAGTGGCAAAGCGGAAAGAACTGATAGAAAAAAATCCAATCAGTTTTATCTATTTTACCAAGCCAGCAAATAAAGGAACGATCCAAACGGCCGAAATGCTTACAGAGGCTCAAAACGAAGAAGAGCTTGCCGCTGTCTGGATCGCCGCAACCGCGAAAGAACTGTCTGAGTGCAGAGGTGGATCTGGTATTCTGTGCCATTCCGACATACTTTACATGGCAGCGTGCAAATTTTTACAAGACCGCTATTATTTGTGGCACCACGCAATGAAAAGGCTGGTTCCGGAAATCATGGTCCCGGATTCAGTTATTAAAAGTGTCGTCTGCAACGATGCAGAACCGGTTATAGGACTTATACAAATGAACACAATGCTGCTAAAAAGCACTTGGAGTATTTTGAGATATTCATCCTTAAAAGAAGGCAATTTGCCGGAGCCTTATTATCGGCGAAGCATCTGAATGATTTAAAAATCAATTGGAGAAATAATTTACGAGTCATCAGCATCAGAATAATATAAAGATCCTTTTCGTTTGTCATGGCAATATGTTCCGGGACATTCCAATAGGATTGAATGAATATGTAAATGAAAAATGCAAGAAAAGCACTGAAAAATCGTGATTGACAGATAAATCAAAATTGGTTTATAATAAAGGTACAAAAAAGGCAGTTCACTCCAGCGAGTGGCTTCCAGAATATTATGTTTCTATAAAAATAGTCACTATTGCTCTGGTAGGCGGGTGACTATTTTTTTGTACCTATAATCATAACAACAAGTACTCCAAACGCAATCATTAAAGAAAGTGTCTCATATGTACTCATGTTATACCACCCCCTTTCGGAGATGGAAGTAACCCAGCAGTAGGAACTGCCTATACACATTATACGAAAGGATTAACTGCCTGTAAAGGATACAAATGGAAACCAACTCTTGTTTATTGGACAAATTTATAGTAGACTTTATCTGACAAAAATCGAATGGAGAAACGATTTATGACTCATCAACATCAGAATAATATAAAGATCCTTTTCGTCTGCCACGGCAACATCTGCCGCTCCCCCATGGCCGAGTTCATCATGAAGGACATGGTAGAAAAACGCCGTCAGGCCGACCGTTTTTACATTGCCTCCGCGGCCACCAGCCGCGAGGAAATCGGCAATCCGGTTCATCACGGAACGAGGAACAAACTGCGCCAGTTCGGTATTTCCACAGAGGGAAAACGGGCAGTGCAGATGACGAAGGCCGATTATGACAAGTACGATTATCTCATCGGGATGGAGCAGTGGAACATTACCAACATGATGAGAATTCTGGGAAGCGACCCGGAGAGAAAGGTCTCAAGGCTTTTGGACTTCGGGCCAAATCCGAGGGATATCGACGACCCGTGGTATACCGGAGATTTTGATTCTGCCTACCGGGATATCTGTGAAGGATGTAAGGCGCTGCTTGACTACATTGACAGATGTGACCTTTAAGCCGCTGAAAATAGCAAGCCTCCTGTTTTCCGGTACTAAGCGGAAGGGAGACCTTTTATGAAGAGGGGATGTAAAATACCCCTCTATTTTCTTGTGAAAATATACTATCAGTTGTGATAGTTGTGGATATAAATTGTGCATTATATAATAAGAAAAAAGAAACGGAGTGAGCAGCCTTGAATCAGTATAAAGGGGAAGCGTGGCTGGGAGAAGAGCCGCAGATCAGGGAAGAGTCCATAACTGAGACCGTGTCTGCCGACATAATCGTGGTAGGCGGAGGTTTGGCCGGAGTCGCAGCCGTCAGGCGGGCGGCGGAGATGGGGATGAAGGTTCTGCTTTTTGAAAAATGCAGGTGCGTTCAGGCCAGATCCGGAGATTTCGCTGTCATGGACAGCAGGGTAGCGAAGCGATGGGGACGGGATCATTTAAATAAGACAGAGATTGTCAATAACCTGATGCACGATATGGCCTACAAGGCCAGCCAGAATATTTTAAAACGATGGTCGGAGGAAGCCGGTAAAGCGTTTGACTGGTATCTGGAGGGACTGGAAGATATTGCGATTCTGGACCGTACCGATCAGGTTCCGCCCAAGGGCGCAAAATGCTATATTCAGCCGAGGCGTCTGCCTCTGCCGGAGGGCTTTGACAACACCGAAGAAAATTTCAAATGCTATCAGGTGACTGCCTGGATACGCCCGTCACATATCGCCCTGTGCCGCGGTAATTTTGAGCTGGCGGAGAAGACGGGAAATGTGACCTCCTTCTTTAATACGCGGGTAAAAAAGCTTTTGAAGAATTCAGAGGGCCGGGTGGAAGGTGTAATTGCCGAAACCAGAGAGGGTAGTCTCATAAAGGCTTACGCCTCTAAGGGAGTTATTCTGGCTACAGGTGATTATATGAATGACGAAGAGATGCTGAAACGGTTTCTTCCGGGAATGCTGGAAACACCGAAACAGTGGACCAGCTATGACCTGGACCGGCAGCCCTCCAACACGGGTGACGGCCATAAGATGGCACTCTGGGCAGGAGCGAAGCTTCAGGACAGTCCCCACGCGCCTTGCGCCCATCATATGGGAAGCGTGTTCGGCGTAGCGGATTTCCTGCTTCTCAATACCCGTGGAAAACGGTTCGTCAATGAGGACGCGCCGGGACAACAGCTGGGAAGCCAGATTGAGAACCTGCCGGATAAGACCGCGTGGCAGATCGTGGACGGGAACTGGAGAAGCTATATACCGAAGGAGTATCCGAACCATGGCTCTGTGTGCTTCGTCATGGAAGATGAGGAACTGGAGAGCGGGGCGGTTTATGATAAGCTTTGCTTTATCGACAACTACATCGCACCGAAGTATGTCAGGAAAGCGGTGGAGGATGGCATACTTCTGGAAGCGGAGACGCTGGAGGAGCTGATTGTGAAAACGGGTCTTCCTGCGGATACGGCGCTTGCGTCGGTGGAACAGTACAACCGTCTCTGTGAGCAGGGGGAGGACACGGACTACGGCAAGAGAAAGGACCGGCTGTTTGCGGTAAAACAGGGGCCGTTTTATGCGGCAAAATTTACACCGGCAGTCATGATCGCAGCTATGGGAGGAATCCAGAGTGATGAGGACGCCCACTGCTACGACACAGAAGGAGCGGTCATTCCCGGTCTATACGCTGCGGGAAATGTGCAGGGAAACCGGGTAGCTGTGGATTATCCGCTGACCGTGCCTGGCCTGAGCCATTCGCTGGCTCTGGTATACGGAAGAATCGCCGCGGAGAGCGCAGTGGGGGAGAGCCGGTAAAATTCCAAATAAATAAGGCAGACAATAAATCAATCTAAACAGCAATTCAACATAAATAGTAATTCAATATAAATAGCAAAAACTGCGCATCTGCGCATGAAAATGGAGGAAAAGGAATCATGAAAAAAACAGGAAAAGCTGTGGCACTGATGATGGCTCTGGCAGTAACCGGAGCGCTGCTTGGAGGCTGTGGGGCGGACAGTAAGACGGAAGCGGGACAGACAGAAGCGGCAAAGACGGAAGCCGGCAGCGGTACAGAGGATTCCGCAAAGACGGAAGCAGCCGGGGGAGATGCTGCAGAAGGAACTGTAAAAGAAGATATCCGTGTCGTAACATATTTTGCAGGCTCAGATGCCTACGCACCGGTCTGGAAAGAGGTTTGTGCCGATTACATGAAGGACCATCCGGGCATTACCATCGTCGATGAGTCCCAGCCGACTTCTGGAAGCAACGATTTATTCAAGACGAAGGTTCAGGCCGATCTGGCAGCAGGCAATCCGGCGGACCTGGTTCTCTACTATACGGGCGAAGCTTATACGAAGACCTTCGAGGACACGGGACTGTTCGTGACGTTTGAAGATATTTTGAAGGCAGATCCGGAATGGGCGGGAAACTTCAAGGAGTCTCCGCTGGAAAATGTCCAGTATCAGGGCAGGCAGTATGCGCTTCCGTTCATCGGATATTACGAGGGAATGTTCTACAATAAGGCGCTGTTTGAGCAGTACGGTCTGGAAGAGCCAACCACATGGGAAAATATCATGAAGGCAAACGAAGTATTCTCCCAGAACGATATCGTGACGCTGTCCATGTCCCTGGGTATGCCGTATATCACCACGGAAAATTTCATTATGGGAGCTGCGGGCAAGGAAAATCACAGAAATTATTTTGACGAGAGCTGGGGCATCGCCATTGACTGCATCGCAGAGCTTTATCAGAAGGGCGGACTGCCCAAAGACACCTTCACGATCTCAGAGGATGACGTGAGACTGCTGTTTTCTGAAGGAAAAGCGGCCATGATGATCAATGGTTCCTGGTGTACCGAGAGTCTCCAGAGCAATCCGGATATGAGAATCATCTCCATGCCAACGCTTCCGGGAGGAACAGGCGGCGAAAACTGTGCGATCGCGGGATTTTCCTCTGGATGGCACATGACAAAAGCAGCCAGTGAGAGAAGCGGAGAAACCTTAAAATTCTTAAAATACATGACTTCTCCGGAGACTATGGCAAGATTTATCGCTTATGGCGGAAGCCCGGCCATCGTCTGTGACGCACCGGAGAATTCCAGCGAACTCTTAAAGAGCGCGGTAACCATGCTGGAGAAGGCGCAGTATCAGGATGCGGCTCTCGATTCACAGGTCAACCACGAGGCATATGAGACTTTAAACAACGGAATCCAGTATGTCTGCGAAGGCCAGATGACGAGTGCAGAGGTACTGAAACAGGCAAAGGAACTGAATGAATCCGGTCAGTAAGACGGAAGGCTCAGACAGTGATGAAAGCCGGGGGCTGTGCTTTAGCGGGCACAGCCTCCATCGCACGTAAGCGGCCAAAGGATGCCCGCTAAGTGTTCATAACAAGGAGGAAACAACGTGGCACTGAAAGGTAAAAAATATGTCTGGATCTGCATCACCCCGGCCATGATTCTGATTCTGGCGTTTTTGATCTATCCACTCATAAAGACGGTTATATACAGCTTTTCTTCCTGGTATAATTTTGCACTTACCAGTGAATGGATCGGTCTCGACAATTACAAGCGGATCTTTTCGGATATGGTCATGCCTGTGGCATTTAAGAATACGGCGATTCTGATCGCAGGTGTGCTGATTTTCCAGGTGGGGTTTGCACTTCTGCTGGCGATTATGGTGGACAGCGCCCACCATGGATTTAAACTGTTTCGGACGGTTTATTTCTTTCCTATCGTCATTTCCGGTACGGCGATCGGTCTGATGTTTACCCTGATCTACAAATACGAATACGGTCTTCTCAACTACTTTGTCACACTTCTGGGATATGACAAGCAGGTCTGGATCACGCCCCGGACGGCGATCTATCTGGCCCTGATTCCCGTTCTGTGGCAGTATATCGGTTTTTATTTCGTGATTTTCCTGACCGGCATCGCCAAGATCCCGGAGGACATTTATGAATCAGCCATGCTGGATGGCATTACACCAATCAAGAAGATTTTCTATATCACCATCCCGATGTTAAAGGATGTGCTGGTATCCACCGTGGTGCTCGTCGTTTCCGGCTGTTTCCGCGTGTTTGATACCATCTACGTGATCACGAAGGGCGGCCCCATGAACTCCAGCCAGCTGCTAAGCACCTACATGTACCAGACCGCTTTTGAAAAATACAACGGCGGCTACGCCAGCGCCATTGCGGTGGTGATGATATTGATCGGCGTATTGCTGACCATCGGACTTCGAAAACTTCTGAAGGCCGATGGTGAAGAGTAAGGAGAGACGGCATGGGAAAGAAAAAAGTAAAAATCAGCAGTATTCTGTTATACGCGGTTCTCATTTTCTGGCTTCTGATTACCGTGATTCCCATTCTGTGGGTATTTGAAAATTCATTCAAGCCTTCGGAGGAGATTCTGTTAAATGGAGTAGCCCTTCCGAAAAATCTGGATTTCTCGAATTACCGTTCCATTTTCTCCTATCCGGATGTGAACATGTTCCGCTCCTTCTTCAACAGCTTCCTGATATCCGGAGGCGTGGTGGCGGGAGTCGTCTGTCTCGGAGGCCTGGCGGCGTTCGGTCTGGGACGTTTCGATTCAGGCATTGGTAAAGTTGTGGATGCCGGCATGGTAGCCTGTCTTCTCGTACCGGCATTTGCGACCATGATCCCCAACTTCGTCACGGTAAGCCACCTTCCCATCCGGGAGACGTATTTCGCAGTTATCGTGCCCCAGGTGGCGGGCAACCTCTGCTTCGCCATTATGCTTCTGTCGTCCTATATGCGCTCCCTTCCCAATGAACTGGATGAGGCGGCCATCATCGACGGAGCAGGGCCGTTTCAGGTCTTAAGGCACATTACGGTGCCGCTGTCGAAACCCATGTTCGCTACAGTGGGAATCATGGTATTTATCTGGTCCTACAATGACCTGATTACGTCTCTGGTCTACATATCCGATCAGAAGCTGAAGCCTGTCTGCGTGATACTGACCATGGTCAGCAACATGCACGGCACAGATTACGGTGCCATGATGGCGGCCATTTTCATTACGGTGGTCCCGGTCCTCATCCTCTATATGATGTCCCAGGAAATGGTCATCAAGGGGCTGACAGCGGGAGCTGTCAAGGGTTAAATCCTTAGGGAAACTTCGGGAAAATCTGCGGTAGAATCTGCGGAAGTACATAAAGGAGAGTTTGGATGAGAGTATTTGCCAATCACATTGGATTCGACAAGACGGACGACAAAACAGCTGTACTGGAGCTGGAGAAAGAGGCGGCAGAGTTAACAGCCTGGCTGGAAGCGGATGACGGAGAGAGGTATGACGTATCCGTAAGCGGCCCGGAACGGATTCCGGACTGGTCGGAGGGCTGCTATTATGTTCTGGACTTTTCCGATGTCAGGCGGGAAGGCACGTACCGGATTGCCGGAAATGCCGACGGGAAGGCATTCCGGTCAGAGATCATTCCGATCACCGGATATTTTCTGAACCTGCGCATGGTGAACGCGTCCAGGGCTTATTTAAAGGGGGAGCGGTCTTCGGGAGAATGGCTGAAGGCCGACCGGAATGTGCAGTTTAAGGGAGCAAAAGAGGGAACGCTGGATTTACATGGAGGCTGGTATGACGCTTCTGGTGATTTTGGAATTCATCTGACCCAGCTGTCTCACACCGCCGTTTTCAACCCCATGCAGTCCCTTCTGCCTTCCTACGTCTGTTTCGATCTTGTGGGACGGATGGAACGGGAGGAGCTGCAGGACTGCCGGATTCTGAAAAAGGAGCTTCTCGACGAGGCGTACTGGGGGGCTGATTATGCGATGAGACTTCACCGTGAAGGCGGCGGATTCATCCGTTCGGTGGACCGGGGAGAGGCATTTTCCGAGGAACAGCACCGCACAATCGACTATGAATATTTCCGGTTCAGCGGACATGAAGAGGACAGGAGCTATCTGGCGGAGACCATTGAGGAGAAGCATTACGAGACGTGTATGCGAAGCGGTTCCGGTCTGGCTGTGGCCGTTCTGGCGCAGGCTTCACGGTATCGCGGGGCATCGGGAGAGTATTCCTGCGGCCGGTATCTGGCGGCGGCCGAAGAGGCCTTTCAGTATATGACAGAACACAATGAACAGTATTCCAGCGACGGAACGTGGAATTTTCTGGACTGGTACTGTGCCCTGGCGGCGGCAGAAGAACTGTATGAGGCCACAAAATCACAGGATTACTTAGAGGCATGCAGGAGGTTTTTCGGAGAACTGGAGCGCAGTGCGATTGCCATGGAAGACGGAATCTGGTTTCTGTCCAGGCAGGGAGAACTGTATTTTCATCCTTCTGACGAGGGATTCCCTCTGATTACAATGATGAAATACGGAAGCCTGGAACCGGATGAAACGCGGCGGACACGGGCGATGGAACTGGTGGCTCAGGCGTTTGTACATGTCCTTTCCATCAGCAGAAAACCGTTTGGCTACGCAGCATTTACGCAGAAAACGGGTGAGGAGGAAAGGAACCGGTACTTCTTTCCCCATGACACGAAGGCGGCGCCCTGGTGGCAGGGAGAGAATGCGAGGATCGCGTCTCTGGCCGCGGCGGCACTCCGTTTTTCCTGTCAGAAGGAAGCGGCGGAGATGGCCGGGGACCTTCGTAAGTTTGCCGGGCACCAGCTGGACTGGATCATGGGATGCAATCCCTTCGACAGCTGCATGATCGACGGCTTCGGAAGAAATAATATCCAGTATTTCTTCCGGAACCAGTATGATTTTATGAACAGTCCGGGGGGAATCTGCAACGGAATCACGTCGCGGGAAGCGGATGATAAGGGGCTGGAATTCATGATGGCTCCCACAGAGGAATGTGATGACAACTGGAGATGGGCGGAGCAGTGGCTTCCTCATGCCTGCTGGTATTTAAATGCCATGGGCTGGAAACTGAAACGGGTGAAATGATATGGCTTCCAAATATATTGAACGCAAACGAATTTTAGTGAAAATGGAGAATATCGAGCGGTATCCTCTTTCTATCGTTCACGCCCCCATGGGATATGGAAAGACTGTGGCGGTGCGGGAATATTTAAAGACGACAGAGGCGGACTGGGTCTGGGTCTCCCTGGCGGGCTCAGAGGGGGAAGCGGACTACTTGTGGGCGCGGCTGTGTGACGCGTTAAACGGAGTGAACGAGGAGCTGGCGGCGCGTTTTTCGGCCATCGGTTTTCCCTACGACTGTTTTAAGACCGACGCGCTCTTAGATGTTCTCATGGACTATGACTATAAAAACCATCTGATTCTCGTATTTGACGATTTTCATACGATTGAGGAAAATAGTGTGTTTGAGCTGATGAAGGCGATCGTGCGGGAACGGCTTACCGGCCTTCATATCGTGCTCATCACCAGGGAACTGGCAAAACTGGACGCGGCGGATTTATATCAGAAACAGCTGTGTTTTACCATCACGGAGAAATCCTTAAAATTTAACCGGGAAGAGGTATTCCGGTACCTGGATTTGATGGAATGCAGGATGAGTGAGGAAGAGCGGGAGCGGGTCTTTCAGATTACCGACGGCTGGGAATCCATGCTCTATATCACTGCAAAGGGGATTAAGCAGGGACTTCCCGTGGGTAAGAGCGCGACTGCCGACGACATCATCGAACAGAATTTCTACCATGGCTTAAGTCAGGCGGAAAAGGAGGTCCTGTGGCGGCTGTCGGTCCTGTCATCCTTTACGAAGCGCATGGCGGCCGCGGTGCTGGACGATTCGGAGCTTTACGACGCCTTTGAAACGCTTATCAGCAGGAGTGTATTTTTTGTCTTTCACGAATCCGGTCACACGTACCGGCTGAGAAATATACTGAAGGACTACGTCTATGAGCGGGCCCTGATTGACCGGGTGGATTTTACGGAGGTTTACAGAAAGAGCGGCCGGTGGCTGCTGGCAGACGGCCAGTACTCCAAAGCCTTCGAATGCCTGTACCGGGCGGGAGAGCTGGAAGAGATTCTGTCCATTTTAAATAAGGATACCCAGAATGACAAGGGGATCTGGGGCAGCGGGAATATCCGTCAGGTGTTTGAAAAGGCCGGAAAGGATCTGTGTTACCGGTACCCGTTCGCCTATTTAAAATACTTACTGGCCTGTGCCATGGACGGGGAACGCAATTACATTCCACGGGTTAAGCTCTGCCTCGACCGCCTGGAGGAATACTGCCGCGGTTCGGAGTATGAGGGAGAGATGCGGGAACTGATCCTGGGCGAAATTTCCATGGTGCGGAGCCGGATTTCCTTTAACGATATTGCGGTTATGGCGGAATATGCAGGAAAGAGCGCGGAATTCTTCGGCGGAGGCTGTTCCTGCATCGTGACCAGGGAGACGGAATTTACCTATGGGCTTCCCTGTATGCTGATGGGATTCGTGAAGGAGCCGGGAAGTATGGCGGAGGTGCGGGACGCCTTTGCAGCGGAGGGGATGAGCTTTGCGGAAGCCACCGACGGATGCGGAATCGGATGTGATTCCCTGGCAGCGTCCGAGGCGGCGCTGGAGACGGGCGCCTGGGAGCAGGCGGAGCTTCACGCCTATAAGGCGTATTTTAAGGCGAAGGCGGCGGAGCAGCTGAGCATCATGATTTCTTCCAAACTGGTGCTGGACCGCCTGAATCTGATTCAGGGGAGTAGCAGGGACCGCATTCTGTCGAACAGCACATTGAAGGACGAGGTGATTGCGGCCAATAATCCGGTTTTAAACACTACCTTTGATTTATGCGGCGCCTATCTAAACGGATGCCTGGGACGGCTGGACAGCATTCCCGAATGGATCAGAAAAGGGGAGATCGGAAAGGGAAAGTTTTTTTTTCAGGGGACCGGTTTTTTCTATGTGGTTTATGGAAAATGCCTCCTGTTAGGAAAAAAATACATTGAACTGGATTCGCTCTGTGAGTCCTTTGCCACCTTCTTAAAGCCGTTCCAGTACCATCTGGTCCGGATTTACTTCCTGATTTATGAGTCTGTGGCCAAGAGCTATCTGGAGAGCCGTCCGAGAGGCGAGGAGATCTTAAAAGAAGCGCTTGCACTGGCAGAGAAAGACCATCTCATCATGCCCTTTGCAGAGAACACGGGCCATGTCAGGCTGATGCTGGAGGCGCTGCTAAAACGGGAGGAGAGTCCCTATATCCGGGAGGTTTTAGAGGCGTGCAGACGGTACAGCAGCCAGTTAAAGCTTTTTCACGCCTGTGAGGTATCTTTGACGGACCGGGAGCTGGAGATTTTAAAGCTTTTGGATGAGGGCTATACCCATGAGGAGATTGCCGGCGAGATCTATATTTCCATCGCCACGGTGCGGTACCACGTGAAAAACATCTACCAGAAGCTGGATGTGAACAACAAAATACTGGCGTTAAGAAAAGCGAAAGATCTGAATTTCATATAACTATTAGGTCGAATGTATCCCGCGAGGCGTTTTTTGTGAGTGAAGCGAAGCGGAAGTCACAGAAAACCCGAGGACTGCAGCGCCAAGTCAGGCTTTTTCTGACTTGTGTGCATGCTTGTGACGATGAGGGAGGCACGACTGAATCGTTACAATCTTATTTAATAAAGGAGAAACCCATTATGGAGAGCAATGCGCATATTGTAGAATACTGGAAGACACAGCCGGAGGTTCTGGAGGCGTGTTTAAAGAACAGCCTGCCGCTTACGGAGAATTTTGTAAAGCTGTATCAGGAAGTCAGACCGACCCATTTATACCTGGTGGGAAGCGGCACTTCCTTAAATGCGGAGGAAACGGCGGTCTCCTTTATGAAAGAGATGCTGGATATCGATGTGATTTCCATGCCGTCATCCTACGTACATGATATCCGTGGAGACCGGCCGATGTTTGTGTTTCTGTCTCAGGGAGGTTCCTCTACCAACACCTTAAAGGCAATGGAGGAGACGGCAGCGTATCCGTTTATCACGGTTACGGGGGAGGAGACGTGTGAGATTGCGTCCCGAAGTTCCTGCCATATGGTCATCGGATGCGGGGAAGAGCCGGTGGGACCGAAGACCGTGGGCTATACGGCATCGGTTATGATCCTTTACTTAATGGCCATGGAGGCCGCGAGGGCCGTCAGAGCCATCGGAGAGGAGAAGTACGCTTACGTACGCACGGTTCTCGAAACAGGGATCGCCCATATGCGGTACAATATGGAAGCCATTGCCGGATGGACGGCTGATCATAAGGAGAAGCTTCAGTCGATTGAAAAGTATATCTTTATCGGCCATGGGACGGGAGCCGCGGCATTAAAGGAAGGCAGCTTAAAGGTTCTGGAAACCATCAAATATCCGGCTTTCAGCTACGAGTTTGAAGAATATTTACACGGTCCCATCCTTGCGGTGGACGCCTGTACGGGGGCATTTCTCTTCCTTTCAGGAAAGCCGGAGGAGCGGGAACGGTTCAGGCAGCTGGCGGAGTGCCAGAGTAAGTACTCCCAATACACCTTCCTGATTACCGATGAGGAAGGGGAGACGGACGGGAATACGTTAAGGATCAGAAAGACGGGAGCCATGTACACGGAAGTCTTTGAGATTGTAGTGATTCCCCAGTACCTTGCCGCTGTGGTCCAGGGATACTTAGGCATCGCGGACGGTTCGCCCCTGTACGACGAGTATACAGCGCTCTGTCCAACAAAATTCAGGAATGGTAAATAGGGTGACAATATGGATTACGTATTAGGAATTGACTCTGGGGGAACAAAATTTCTCGTAAAAGCGGTGGGAATGGATGGAAGGGAGCTGGCGGAGTATGAAGGGCATCCGGCCGGGCTGTACCGTTTTTCCAGAAATGAGGCGGTACGCACCATACAGGACAATTTAGAGATGTGCATCGGGCAGGCGGGACTGACCAAAGCGGACTGCCGGGCGATCGTCTGCGGCACTACCGGCATCGACAGCGAAGAGGACCGCCAGGAGGTGGAGGAGATCTACCGGCTGCTTCCGGGATTTTCCTGCCCCGCCCTGTGTGTGAATGATGCCGAGGTGGCTCTCTATGCCGTGACCGGAGGGACCGGCGTCGTTGTGATCTCAGGAACCGGCTCCATCGCGTTCGGACGGAACAGCAGCGGCAGGACCGGGCGCAGCGGGGGCTGGCCTCCCTGCATCTTCGGGGACGAGGGCTCCGGCGCGTGGCTGAACTTAAAGGCCCTGGAGTATATGAGCCATGTTCTGGACGGAAGAAAAGAGAGAACCCTGCTTTACGATCTGCTGAACCAGGAATTGGGAATCGGGGGAGCAAAGGATCTGATCCGTATCTGCCAGAGAATCGAACGGGAGAACGCCGGCTTCCTGAAGCTGGGGCCGGTCGTCATGAAGGCGCTGCGGGAGGGCGATGAGAATGCTGTGGAAATCACCCGCCTGGAGGCAGAGCTGACCTTTGAACTGGCGGATTCGGTGGTGCAGAAGCTGGAAATCTGGCAGGAGCCGGAATTTACAGTCGGCGCCTGGGGCAGCGCTATTGTGAAAAATCTGTATCATTTTGAACTCTTTAAGGAACAGTTTCTGGCGAAATATCCCAACGTGACGGTGACTGTGGCCGGCAGGGATGCAGCGTACGGAGCATGCAGGATTGCTCTTGATGTTCTGGGGGATAAAACCGGAATCTACCGGTTTTAGGAGTCGGTCAGGTAGGAGAATCCAGGAACTGTTACTGAACGGCGGACGGACTCCCTATTTTTCTGGAAAACCAGTTTTTTCCGTATCAGAAGTTTAAAGGTCTGATGGAGGAGAATTTAAACGATGTGTCACTGTTTGAGGTGATTGAGAGGATTTCAGGAAGGAAGCCGGTGGAAACAACGAGAAGGACACTGGAGATCACGCGGGCATCTGTGGAGCAGGCGCAGAAGCTTGGAATCCCTCTGGGGGAACCTCTGATGTTTTTAAACAGTTATTTCATTGATCAGGAAGGAAAATCATTATGCATCGGGCGCCAGTATTATATTGGAAGCCGTTATATGTTCGACTTATAAATAGCAGCATAAGGTTCGCCGGTTCAGTCAGCCGGCGGTTAAAAGTGCCGCAGGACAGCCAGTTTTGGCTGTTCTGCGGCATTTTTGCTGAAGAAAAAGATTCCCGTGCAGGGAGTTAAAAGGTTCCTGCGGCGTACACATGGACCGGTAAGCGGATGCTGCGTTTAGAAATACGACGTGACGGAAAATTAAAAAATGCATCTGTCCCCCTGATTTGTCAGCTTCGTGTCAGGGTATAGGTGTATGATAATATAAAATTCACATTTGATAAAAAGGGGCGGTGTTTACGAGTACGATTGGTTATGTAAATATTTCTCTTGAAATTTGGGGGGCAATTCTCTCTTTGGTGTTTATACCCAGTCTCTATATGGGGGGAAATGGTAAGGACAAAACGGGACGGGTGTTTATCGGAATTCTTTTATGCAATGCGCTGCTGCTGATCAGCGATGCGTCGGCGTGGCTTTTTAAAGGTCATGGATCGCTTCTGTGCTACTGGGGAGTGCGTATTGCCAATTTTTTAGTTTACATACTTGGGTATCTTTTGATGGCGCTGTTTACGGAATATCTGACCGGTTACCTCTCAAAAAGAATACAGGTTTCCCGCCGTGCCGCCAGGTTTGTGTGGGGGATCTGTATGATCGGAATTGCCTCCACGGTATTGTCTCAATGGAATCATATGTATTATGGATTTGTGGGCTGTAATGTCTATAGCCGCGGAGACTGGTTCTGGCTGTCGCAGCTTTGGGGGCTTGTGGGAATAGCAGTGGATATCGGACTGCTTTTCGTTTACAGGCAGGGACTTGGAAAGAATGAGGTGTGGGTTCTGCTCTCCTATATTATCCTGCCGCTCCTTGCCATGACGGTTCAGATTTTCATTTACGGCATCGCGTGGCTGTATCTTGCCACCACGATTTCCATCATCTTTGTTTATGAAACCCTGCAGGCCAATCAGGCCCAGAAACAGAGATGGAAGGAAATGGAACTGGAACAGTCGAGAACGGCGATTATCTTAAGCCAGGTGCAGCCGCATTTCCTTTATAACGTTCTGCTTGGCATTAAACAGCTTTGCGACAGCAATCCGAAAAAAGCATCGGAAGCTCTGGAGCATCTGGCTTTTTATATGCGCAGAAACTTAAATTCACTCACCCGGAAACAGCTGATCCCATTCGACGAAGAGATGTGCCATGTGAACGATTATCTGTATCTGGAAAAAATGAGGTTTGAAGAAAAACTTACGGTTGTCCTGGATTTGGAATATACAGACTTTTTTCTGCCGGCTATGACAGTCCAGCCGATTGCAGAAAATGCAGTGCGCTGGGGAATCACGAAAAAGAAAGGCGGCGGCACGCTTACAATAAAAAGTCAGTTAACAGGGGAGGAGGTCATGATTTCGGTCATGGATGACGGCGCAGGCTTTGACCCCAATGAGATTAGGAATGACGGAAAGACTCATGTTGGAATTGAAAATGTACGCCAGCGGCTCATGCTGCAGTGCGGCGGAACGCTCTCGATTAACAGTAAAAAGGGCAGCGGCACTACCGTAACGATTCGTTTGCCGCAGAAAGGGAGAAATAAGTGAATATTATTGTAGCGGACGATGAGAGGTTATCCGTGGAGTATATGCTGCCGCTTCTGCGCAGACTGGAGCCGGAGGCTGAAATTACCGGATTTACCGAGGCAGAGGACGTATTTGAATATATGGAAAGAAACCGGGTTGATATCGCTTTTCTGGATATCGAAATGGGGGAGTACAGCGGAATAGAGCTGGCTAAAAGGTGTATTGCTCTTGCGCCATGCGTAAACATTATTTTTGTGACGGGACATTCGGAATACACGCTTGACGCGTTTCAGCTTCATGTCAGCGGATATCTCTTAAAACCTGTGCGGTCAGAGGATCTGCAGGCAGAGCTTGAACATCTGCGTCACGTGATCCCGCGGCATCACATCCGGGTGCAGACGTTTGGATTTTTCGAGGTATTTGTGGATTCTGTGCCGCTTAAATTTACCAGGACAAAGTGTAAGGAATGCCTGGCCTATCTGATTGACCGCCGCGGTGCGCGGGTCACGTATGCGGATCTGGCAGTCATTTTGTGGGAAGCCCGCACGTACGATCCGTCGGTACAGGCCAATACCCAGAAAGTTGTTTCGGACCTGATTAAGACACTGCGGGAAGCAAATTTAGAGGAGCTTGTCATTAAAAGCAGACAGGACATTGCTATCAACAGGGCACTTGTGGACTGTGACTATTATGCGGTGCTGGATGGGGATACATCTCGGCTTGATGCTTTTATGGGAGAATACATGTCTAAATACAGCTGGGCTGAATATACGGTGGGCGAACTTGTCAAATTAAAAGAAAAGGTTCTGGGGGCAGACCGGGGATAAATGGATACCAGATCAGGGAGAGGTCGAATATGAAATCAATACAGACAAAATTTATCATATTAATTTTAAGCTGTGTATTTGTCTGTTCTGCCGTGATAGGCGGAGCCGGCATCATCAGTGCAGAACGGGTGGTAGATGAGGATTCCGCCCAAATGATGAACTACCGGTGCAGCCAGCTGGCGTGCGAAGTGGACGCCATGCTCTCCCGGATTGAACAGTCGGTCAAAACCCTGGCTGTCTATACGGATGAAAACTTAGAGAGTGTGGAACTTTTAAAAAGTGACGGCACACGAAAGGCATTTACGGAGCAGATAGAGTCTGTCGCCGTCAATGCGGCAAACAACACAGAAGGCGCGGTGGCGGTATACGTCCGCTATAATCCTGATTTTACTCCGCCGACCTCAGGGGTGTTCTGGAGTAAAACCAATTTAAACGGAACCTTCCAGAAGCTGGTTCCCACCGATTTCTCCAGATACAGCCCTACCGACGTCGAGCACGTAGGCTGGTACTATATCCCGGTTAAAAACGGCAGGGCCATCTGGCTGAGCCCCTATACGAATGAAAACATCAACATACAGATGATTTCCTATGTCATTCCCATTTATAAAAACAATGAAACCGTTGGCGTGGTAGGGATGGACATTGATTTCAGCGTCATCAAAGACATGATTAACAGCCTTCGGATTTATGAGAGCGGCAATGCATTTTTAACCGATGATAAGGGAAATGTCATGTACCATAATGTTTATCCTTTCGGGGTTCCGATGGGGAGTGTGGACAAGAGTCTGATACCGTTGGTAGCGGAACTGGAAAATGGTACGAGCGGGAGCAGCCTGTTTTCTTACGTCAATGAAAATGTGGAGAGAAAGCTGGCATTTCGCACGCTGCGCAACGGAATGCGGCTGGCCGTGACGGCTCCGCTGTCGGAAATTGACAAAAATAAAAATATGCTGCTGATGCAGATTGTGACAGCGCTGTTGGTGATCGCCCCGCTTTCCGTATTGGTGACGGTGCTGATTACCAGGCGCATGATACGGCCGCTTAAGGAACTGAATGAGGCGGCGAAGCAGATCGCCAAAGGGGATTTAAGCATTTCCCTGACTCAGCAGACCAAAGATGAGGTTGGCACTCTGGCGGACAGTTTCCAGCAGACCGTCAATCACCTGCAAAAATACATTAATTACATAAACAGCCTGGCCTACCGGGATGCGCTGACGGGCGTAAAGAATAAGACTGCCTACCAGGAGGCGGAACGGCGCCTGGAGGAACAGATGCGGAATGGGCGGCCGGAATTTGCGGTTATAGTACTGGATATCAACAACCTGAAAAAAATCAATGATCATTACGGTCATGATTTTGGAGATATGTTCATTGTGGATGCCTGCAGGCTGATCTGTAAGAGCTTCCCGCACAGCCCGGTTTACCGGATTGGCGGGGATGAATTTGTAGTAATCCTGGAAGGCGCTGATTATGCTAATTGTACGCATTTGCTGGAAAGCTTCCACGATGCAATTGAGGAGTACAATCGAAGTGACCAGCAGGATAAGCACTTATCGATTGCAAGGGGAATCGCTGTATATAACAGCGTAACCGATCTTGTCTTTTCCAATGTTTTTAAACGGGCCGATGATGCCATGTATCACAATAAGGCGGACATGAAACGGAAACGTGTTGCGGCGGAAGCAGAAGAAAATGGCGAAATAACGACAGAGAAGAACTGACAGAAAGAATGCCGGGAGCGCCGGATAACGATATCAGATCAATAGAAAGAAGAATTCTCAGCAAGACCAGAGCAGGTGAATTACCGGATCAGCGGAGTGGAGTGCGGCGCTCACAAGCCGGACTGAGGATATACGCTCTGAAGCCGCGCCACGGTGAACCGATTGATCAGAGCGTCTGTATCCGGGGGTTTCCGGTTTGTATTAAGAGGGGAGAATTTGGCTTGTAGGTTTATCCGTGGTGTTCTATAATGTTAGAGGATGCAGAGCGTAAGACAGAGAGCTGCAGATATGAGGAGGTACACCATGGATTGGAATACACTGCTGTGTGAGGACAGAATCAGAAGTCTGGTGAAGAGACCGTCGGGAATGGATTTAAGGACAGAGTTTGAAAAGGATTACCACCGTATTATTGGAAGCGCATCGTTTCGGCGCCTGCAGGATAAGACTCAGGTATTTCCGCTGGACCGCAGCGATTTTATCAGGACGAGACTGACACATTCGCTGGAGGTTTCATCATTTGCCAAGTCGCTGGGCCAGAACATTTCTGCCAGTATCCGGACTGTGATTCAGGACGAGTCGTTTCTACCGGAGCATGCACTGGCCGTATGTGATATTTTACAGTGTGCAGGGCTGATTCATGATATTGGAAATCCACCGTTCGGCCACTTTGGAGAGACCGCCATTCAGGACTGGTTTAAGAGAAGACTTCCGGAGCTTCGTTATCAGAAGAGAGGAGAGAGGGAGGAGCGGCCGCTGACGGAGGTACTGAACCGCCAGATGGTGGAGGATTTCTATCATTTTGAGGGAAATACCCAGGCGCTCCGGGTGGTGACAAAGCTGCATTTTCTGGTGGATGAGCACGGCATGAATTTGACGAAGGCGCTCCTTGCCTCCATCATTAAGTATCCGGGATCATCTCTTGAGGTGGATAAACACAGCGGGGATATTAAGACGAAGAAGATGGGGTATTTCTATGCTGACCGGGAGGCATTTGACGATATTCAGGCTTCCTGCGGGACGAATGGAGCCAGACACCCGCTGGCCTTTATTCTGGAAGCGGCTGATGATATCGCCTATGCCACTGCGGATATCGAGGATGCAGTAAAGAAGAACTGCCTGACCTTTGAACAGCTGGTCCGGGAACTGACGGAGTATAAGAAAGAGCGTCAGAACGACCGGTACCGCGACATGGTGTCCTGGCTGACAGACAAATACAACCGGGCCGTCAGTAAGGGCTACAGCCGCCCCGATTTATACGCGGTCCAGAACTGGGTGGTCACCATGCAGGGCCAGATGATTGGAGGGGCTACGGAGGGCTTTACGAATCATTACAGGGAAATTATGGAGGGAACGTATAAGAAGGAGCTGACTTCAGGGACAGACGCCGAGCTTCTCATGGAGGCGCTGGGAGACATCGCCTACCGCTATGCGTTTGTGTCCAAGCCCATTCTGAAGCTGGAAATCGCAGCGGAGACTATTTTCAATTTCCTCCTGGATAAGTTTGTGGACGCTGTTCTTTACTTTGATACTGGAAAAAAGCAGAGCGCGGTACAGGAAAAACTGGTCTCGCTTATCTCTGATAATTACAAGAAGCTGTATTTTATCTGTTCGGCTGGGAAGAGCGAGGAGGAAAAGCTGTATTTAAGACTTTTGCTGGTTACCGATTATGTGTGCGGGATGACGGACAGTTATGCGAAGGATTTGTATCAGGAGTTGAATGGGATTGCGTGATAAACTTAAAAAATCAGTTGTTTTTTGTGACAAATTGTATATAACAAATAGAGAGCAAAGAGATTTGCTCAGTTTAAGTGCGTTGCTGCTTTAAATGCAAACTTTTAATTTAAGTGCTTCGCAGCTTTAAATGCGAATGTTAATTTACAGGGGGATAAGCAATTTATCTCCCTGTTTTGTTATACTAAGGAGGCTGGGATTGGAGTTTTACAAAATATATGAAATGGTAACGACAAACCGTAAGCAGGTTTTAACTGATAACCGATGCACGTTTCATAATAAAGATTGTCATAAAAATGTCAAAAACATTATTGCAGGTATAAGGTTTATTTTGTATAATAAACATAGATCATGGCGTGCTTTCTAAATAAGGATTGTGAAAAATGATAAAACTGACAAATCTGGATGTGAAAAAAATGACGATTGGCCAGATGGCCAGAATGAACCATATCTCGGAGCAGACACTGCGGCTTTATGACCGGGAGGGCCTGCTTTCGCCTCTGGGACGGGATGAAAAAAACGGCTACCGCTATTATGATATCCGGCAGAGTGCCCAGCTGGACATGATCCAGTATATGAAGGCCCTGGGAATGCCGTTAAAGGAAATCCGTGTCCATATGAAAAAATGGGATACCGGGCGTTTAAAACAGCTTCTGGTGGAGAACCGGGATGCAATCGACCGCAGAATCGAGGAGCTGAATTTACAGAAACGGGCAATTGAACGGACGCTGGACAGCTATGAGCGGTATGAAGCGGCTCCTCCGGACGGCTCCATCGTGCTGGAGTATATCCCAAAGCGTCAGATGTATGTGAAGAATACGAATGTAAACTTTTACGACTATGAAATCGATGAATATGAGCGGATTCTCCGGGATTTGAAGGAGGATATGGCGGCACACGCCATTTCGCCGCTCTACTTTGCCAATGCGGGAACCATATTGCGGAGAGAAAATTTCATGAAGGGACGGCTCTATTCCGCGGAGGTGTTTGTGTTCGTGGACCGGGAATATGTGGATGAGGAACTCATAACGGTTATTCCGCCCAGTCCCTATCTCTGCATCTACTGCGACCGGTTTGAGAAGGAAAAGGAGTATATCGACCGGCTGCTGGTGGAGATTGAAGAGAAGCACTATACCGTGACCGGCGACTATATCTGCGAGGTGATTGTGGAAATGCCGCTGGATTACACGGAACGGGGGATGTTTCTGCGCCTGCAGGTGCCGATTCGGATGGGGGCATACCAATATGGCGAATCCTAAATTCTTGTGCATCCATCACCCGCTGTTCACACCAAAACTGCGCATGAAAGCGGCTTTTAAGGCCATTCCGATTTGGTGATACTGCTCAATTGACCTGATACCGCATATAAGCCTTATAATGAAGTCAGCATATGGGGCATGGCCCCGAAACTGTCGACTTTTTAATTGAGATTCTTATCTAAGAAAGGAAGCGTTGTTATGATGAATTATGAAAAGATTCGTGTGGTACAGTACGGCTGCGGCAAGATGGCAAAATACATCCTTCGTTATCTATATGAGAAGGGCGCGGAAATTGTTGGCGCGATCGACGTGAATCCGGAAGTGGTCGGAATGGATGTCGGTGAATTCGCGGAACTGGGCTTTAAGCTGGGCGTTACAATCAGAGACGATGCGGATGCAGTTCTGGATGAGTGCGACGCTGATATCGCGGTAGTGACACTGTTCAGTTTCATGGATGACTGTTATTCCCATTTTGAAAAATGTGTTTCCAGAGGCATTAATGTGGTAACTACGTGTGAAGAAGCGATCTACCCATGGACAACTTCTTCCGCTATTACGAATAAACTGGACCTGCTGGCAAAGGAAAACGGCTGCACCATCGTAGGCGCCGGTATGCAGGATATCTACTGGATCAACATGATCGGCTGTGTGGCAAGCGGCGTGCACCGCATCGACAGAATCGAAGGCGCGGTAAGCTACAACGTGGAAGATTACGGTCTGGCGCTGGCGGAAGCTCACGGAGCAGGACTGACACCAGAAGAATTTGAAGCTCAGATCGCCCACCCGACGACGCTGGAGCCGGCTTACGTATGGAACTCCAACGAGGCGCTGTGCAACAAGATGGGCTGGACAATAAAATCCCAGAGCCAGAAGTGTGTACCGTATTTCTATGATACCGACCTCTATTCTGCAACACTTGGTAAGACGATCCCGAAGGGGAACTGCATCGGCATGAGCGCAGTTGTCACCACGGAGACCTTCCAGGGGCCGGTGATCGAGACACAGTGTATCGGTAAGGTCTACGGTCCGGATGACGGTGATATGTGCGACTGGAAGATCATCGGCGAGCCGGATACCACGTTTTATGTAACGAAACCGGCGACGGTAGAGCATACGTGCGCGACGATTGTCAACAGAATTCCTACTATATTGAATGCACCGGCCGGATATATAACGGTGGAGAAGCTGGAAGAGCTTAAGTATCTTTCTTATCCGATGCATATGTATCTGGAGCATTAACAAAAAATCTGTATGAATATCTGGGGCTGAAATCTTTTCTTGATTTCAGCCCCTTTTGCACGGCAGCAGTTATGATCTCTGGCCATGGCACGGCATGAGCAGAATATCGAGGGAGTGCTTGACGAAACCGCCAATTCCGTTTAAGGTAGTAAGAAGCATCACAGTTTGACCCATTGATAAAGGAGAGTAAAATGACGTTTTTAGAGAAGCACCCCATGATTATGATTGTGATCGGGATCATCGGCATATCCCTGTCAGCGATATTTGTGAAGTATTCGGAGGCTCCGTCGGTCGTGACAGCGGCTTACCGCCTTCTTTGGACGGTGGCGCTTATGACGCCGGTGGTACTGGGAAAGAAGGAGATCAGGCGGGAACTGGCGGGCTCCGATAAGAAGACGGTGGCGCTCTGTGCGGTCAGCGGTATTTTTCTGGCACTGCATTTTACATCCTGGTTCGAGTCGTTAAATCAGACGTCGGTAGCCAGCTCCACAGCCATCGTCTGTACCGAGGTGATATGGGTGGCACTCGGGTACTGCCTGTTCTTAAAAGGCCGGCTTTCAAAGACTGCGGTGGGAAGTATCGCGGTCACGGTTGCGGGAAGTCTTCTCATTGCACTGTCTGATTATTCCGCAGGCGGAAATCATCTGACCGGTGACGGACTGGCTCTGGCGGCGGCCGTATTCTCAGCAGTCTACACGCTGATCGGAAGAGAAGCGAGAAAGCATATGTCTACGACGGTTTATACATACATTGTATACGTATTCTGCGCGCTGGTGCTTTGTATCTCCACAGCGGTCAGCGGCCTTTCCTTTACTGGTTACGGTGCGGCCTCCGTGGTGGTGGGATTCCTGCTGGCCGTATTTTCCACGCTTCTCGGACACAGTATCTTCAGCTGGTGTTTAAAATTTCTGTCTCCATCCTTCGTCTCCGCTTCAAAGCTGTGTGAGCCGGTGGTGGCGGCCATGTTCGCCGCGGTTTTATTTGCAGAGATACCGGCACTTCTGGCTGTGGCCGGCGGAATCGTGACAATTAGCGGCGTGCTGCTTTATTCCCGCGAGCAGCGGGCCATCACATCGTAAGGTACAGCAGAAAAAACATTGTGTGACTTTATCACAGAAACGATTTTACTTCCCGGTTATAATTGCCTCATGACAAAAAACGAGAGGTGAACCAGGCGATGGGAAATAAAACAGTAATTATCGGAGGTGTAGCGGGCGGAGCCACGACGGCGGCCCGCTTAAGAAGGCGTGATGAAAAGCGGCAGATTATTCTGCTGGAGCGCGGGGAGTATATCTCCTACGCCAACTGCGGACTTCCTTACTATATAGGTGATGTGATAAAAAGCAGAGACTCCCTTCTTTTACAGAAGCCGGAGGTCATGAAGGCCCGGTTTGATATCGATGTGAGGACTTCGAGTGAAGTAACCGCCATCCATACAGACAGAAAATCAGTTACGATCAAGGATAAAAAGACAGGGGAGACCTATGAGGAATCATACGATGATCTTGTCATAGCCACGGGATCATCCCCGCTGATACCGCCTGTTCCGGGGATTGACGGACCGGACATTCACACTCTGTGGACGATTCCCGATACGGATCGGATCAAGGAGGTGCTGGTGGAAAAGAAGCCCCGGCGCGCGGCTATCATCGGAGGTGGATTTATCGGCCTTGAGATGGCGGAAAATCTGGTTCATGCAGGCGTAGAAGTGACGCTGATCGAGATGCAGAACCAGGTAATGGCGCCTCTTGACCCGGAGATGGCGGAGCTGCTTCATGAAAATCTGGCTGCAAACGGTGTCAGGCTGGTCCTGGGAGACGGTGTGTCCTCCTTTGAACGGGTAAATGGTCATACGGTCATCAGACTGGGGAGCGGAGAAACTGTGGAAGCGGATCTTGTGCTTTTATCCATCGGCGTGCGGCCTAACAGCAGCCTTGCAAAAGAGGCCGGGATCACCTTGAATCAGCGGGGCGGCATTGTGGTGGATTCTCATTTGAGAACCTCGGCGGAACACGTCTATGCGGTTGGCGACGTCATTGAGGTGGAGCATTCCGTTCTCGGAACCAGGACGATGATCCCGTTAGCGGGGCCTGCCAACAAGGAAGCGAGGATCTGTGCCGATATTCTGGCGGGAGACGAGAAGGAATACAAAGGGACCATGGGAACCTCAGTTGCCAGAGTCTTTGATTATACGGCGGCCCTGACCGGAGTGAACGAAAAGACGCTTAAAGCCATGGGGAAGAAGAAAGGAACGGATTACGAGACCGTGCTGATCAGCCAGAAATCCCATGCGGGTTACTATCCGGGAGCCGTCACACTGTTCCTTAAGCTGATATTCGGAAGAAAGGGCGAGATCTACGGAGCACAGATTGCAGGTCAGGAAGGCGCCGACAAGAGAATTGATACCATCGCTTCGGTTATGGGGATGAAAGGTACCATCTATGATTTGGAGGAATTGGAGCTGGCCTATGCACCGCCGTATTCCTCGGCCAAGGACCCGGTGAATATGCTGGGATTTACTGCGGAAAATGTGTTAAATCATCTCGTCTCCTTTATGAGCTCTGATGAACTGGACCGTCTTTTAGCTTCTGAGCGGGAGGGTGACCGTCCGCTGGTTCTCGATGTCACTGAGGATGTGGAACGCATGGTTTACCATATTCCGGGTTCGTACCACATACCGCTGGGACAGCTGCGGAACCGTTTAGGAGAACTGGATCGTGAGAGGCAGATCGTCGTATACTGCGCCATTGGAGTTCGTTCCTACAATGCGGCGAGAATTCTGTCGCAGAATGGATTTAAAGACGTGAAGGTGCTGGAAGGCGGAACTTCCTTCTATAAATCCATGCATCACCGTGACTTCGCGGAACAAGAACGGAGTGAGCCGGAGCAGGGAAAGCATGTGAAGGAAAGGGAAGTGAAGGAAGGAACGCAGGTGAAAGGAACACAGATGGAAGGAACACAGATGGAAGGAACGCAGATACACACAGCCGCCGCGAAATCCGTTAAAATCGTTGACTGCTGCGGACTTCAGTGCCCGGGGCCGATCATGAAGGTTCATGAAGCGATCGGTGAGATGGAAGACGGTGAGATTCTGGAGGTTTCCGCCACGGATATGGGATTCTCACGTGATATCGCCTCCTGGTGCAGGCAGACAGGAAACACGCTGGTGGATACGGAACGAAAAGGACAGGAAAGCATCGTGCTGATCCGCAAGGGGCTGGAGAACCGGGAGGCAGAGCAGGATACGGTTTCCACTGTTCCCCGCACTCTGAACGGAAAGACAATGGTAGTGTTTGACGGCGACATGGATAAGGCGCTGGCCGCCTTTATCATAGCCAACGGCGCGGTTGCAATGGGAAGCCCGGTGACCATGTTCTTTACCTTCTGGGGACTCAATATTTTGAGAAAGCCTGAAAAACGAAAGGTGGAGAAGTCTCTGATTGAAAAGATGTTCGGAGCCATGATGCCGCGCGGCGCCGGAAAGCTGAAGCTTTCAAAGATGAATATGGGCGGTATGGGAACTAAGATGATGAAGAAGGTCATGGCAGACAAACGTGTGGATTCCCTCGAGACGCTGATGAACCAGGCAATGAAAAACGGCGTAAAGCTGGTGGCGTGCACCATGTCCATGGATGTGATGGGGATTCGGAAGGAAGAAATCATCGACGGCGTGGAGTTTGCCGGTGTGGCGACGTATTTAGGCGATGCGGAAAACTCAAATGTGAACCTTTTTATATAATTATAAGGATTGGACAAAATCGTGTCCATATCGAAACCAGAGATCCCGTGAAGCACGTTCTCAGCCTTCACGGGATCTCTGGTTTTCATAATTTCTCTCTGCTTAAGACACCACGTTCCTCATAATAAGGGATATCCAGTTCTTCCAGCTTTACGACATCTTCATGAGCCACCGCCCGTTTTACTTCCTCTTCCAGGCTTATATAGTCGCCTTCCTGTCTCTTGGGAAACAGCGGCGGGTTATTTTCGTGATACTTAAACGGCTTGAATTCCTCCTGTTCCACAAACTGCCCGTTTTCGACGCAGCCTTTCAGTCCATACTGTGCCTCAATTGCAGTCAGCCGGGCTTTTAGCTTCTCTTTGACCGCGAGAGCTTCGGGAGCAGGGGCATGATAAAGAAGATTGGTCGTTTCATCCGGATCATTTTCCAGATCAAACATTTCTTCTTTACAGCCGCCATAGTAGTAATTGTATTTATAGCTCTTCGTTATAAGGCTTATCCAGCGCAGCTTTCCGTGGCTGTGTTCCACATATTCCACCGTCCTGTCCTTTCGCCCATCCACTGCAAATATCGATTCGCCCGGCAATCTCTCAGGATTCGGACAGGGAACTCCCGCCACGTCCAGAACAGTAGGAAGAATATCATTGATATCTATAAATCTGGTATCCTCACTTCCGGCTTTTAACTGGTCCGGATACCTCATAATAAAAGGAATTCTTACGGAACCGTCATACGGAAGCATCTTCTGGAAGGTTCCGTGATCCCCCAGCATTTCTCCGTGGTCGCTTGTGAAGAGAATCAGGGTGTTATCATATTCCCCCATATCCTTCAGCTGCTGAAGGATTGTACCGATATTATAATCTACAAATGATATGGATGCGTAATAGAGTTCTCTTGCTCTCCGGAGATATGACTCATTGGGATAGTCTGCAATATATTTTTTCCATTCCGCGATCCCGGATATCGGTGTTTTCGACTCCTTTAACGGAGGAAGCTCTTTTCCTTTGTAGAGATCCGCCCATTTTTCCGGAACATCGAACGGAGGATGAGGCGCTATAAAGCTGCTCCACAGGAAGAATGGCCTCTTTCCCGCATTTTCTTTCAGATGGTAAACACTTCTCTTTGCCACCCATGTGCTGCCGTGATGCTCTTCCGGAATCAGGGACCTCTGAGGCACCATATATAACAGATGGCGCACTCCATGGGGACTCTGCAAATGTCCATATCCGTTCTCTTTTAAATACTTTGCGTATTCATCATCCTCCAGGTATCGCGGAATTTCTTCCATCAGTTCCATTTTTGTAAATCCGTTATGCCTTCTGCACGGCTGAAAATGCATCTTTCCTATCGCAATCGTATCATAACCTGCGTCGGAC
Organism: Hungatella sp. SL.1.14; assembly: GCF_024460495.1. NCBI lineage: Bacteria > Bacillati > Bacillota > Clostridia > Lachnospirales > Lachnospiraceae > Hungatella > Hungatella sp. SL.1.14. The sequence continues at coordinate 182,961 of NZ_JANFYJ010000007.1, forward strand.
AGTAACTGCGGAAGCGTCGGGAGATCGAAAGGGATCGTCTTTTGATCACTTTCAAAATAGTTGTCGTCAAATCCGTGATACCTGGCCGTCAGACCGGTAATGATCTGGTGCCTGGCCGCCATACAGACGGGATTGCTGGAATATGCATTGGGATAGCAGCAGCCTTCCGCGGCCAGTCTGTCCAGGTTCGGGGTCTCCATAAAATCATATCCCATGGCGCAGATGGTATCGTATCTCTGCTGATCTGTGGTAATCAGTAATATATTTGGTTTTTTCATCTGTTGGCTCCTTTTAAAATTAAAACTGTGCCCGTTCATCTAAAGCATGCCTGATTTCCATGTTTCTCTCGTCTGTCAGTTCGTAGAAATGCATCGAAAGCAGCGACGCAATATATCCTAAAATCGGAATTCCGAATCTTAAGACAACGATGATAAACAATACGGTCTGTGTCTGTTCCTGATTCGCGGCAAATCCAAAGATACCAAGCAGATAGCTGGCCAGAAACGCGCCTATGGCGCCGCAGAATTTATTCATAAATGAAAACGTGGATGACACAACGCCGTTTCCTTTGACTCCGGTGACATACTCCGCATAATCCACACAGTCGGGAAGCATGGCCCAGGCCAGCGCACTCGGAACCGTGGAAATGAGTCCAAACAGGGTGATCAGCACGATCAATGCGGCGCTGGGAACCACTGGTTTCACAAACAGTACCGCCAGCGGGATGATGGAGAAAAGACTTCCATACCAGTATAATCTCTTTTTTCCAACCTTCTTCGTTAAAAATGGGATCGCCAGGTTGGACAGTACGCCTGTCATGGTCAGTGCCACGGAAGTGATGGGAACTAAATCCACTCTTCCCAGGACGTATTTAAAATAGTACATGTTGACTGCCAGAAGTGCAGAATTTGCAATCATATCCGTACCAAAAGCCGACATCAGCATAAGCAGTGGTTTGTTTTGGGTTATCAGCTGTGTTTCTTTCAGCAGATTTACCTTTGGCCTTTCGATTTTTAAATCGATGGTATCATACGGCTTCAGTCCCCACGCGACGCACCAGAAGCACAGGGTAATCAGAACGCCCACCAGGGCTCCGAACCGTCCCCAGCCGATGGCTCCGCCGCCAAACACTTCGACTAACGGCAATGCGAACGTTGTAATGAAAAAACGGCCAACCTGAATCATGACATTTTTCCATGATACAACCATGGTTCTCTCCGTGGAATCCTTCGCCAGAACCGGAACCAGTGAGGTAAACGGAACCCCTACTACTGTAAAGGCCAGTGAGTACAGTATGTAGACTGCATAAATAAATACCACTTTCATGGTGGAAGAGAGCTCCGGCGCACTGAACAGCAGATAGACCAGCACTCCCAAAATAGGCGCTCCATAGATTAAGTATGGCCGGTACCGCCCCTGCTTCGTTCTTGTCTGATCCGCAATAAAGCCCATGAGCGGGTCTGTGACGGCATCAATGATCTTTGTAACAAGCATGAGACCTGCCACCGTCAAAGAACTGATACCGAAAATGTCGGTACAGAAGAACGTGAGATACACCAGGATGAACTGATTCGTCATACTGAATCCGATGCCGCCTACTGCGTACTTTCCGAAATTGAAATAATCCGGCTTTCCAATTGTTTTACTCTTACCCATTTAAATATCCTCCTCTTACCTCTCCTCGTATGTGCTTTTCCTGAATCTCATTTTATAGGATTTATCCGGACTGTTATGATGCCATTTGGCACACTGGGAATATATTGTGTATATTGTGCGATTCTGTGAATGGATTTTGTGCAAAATTACCATATACGGTAAAGCAATTCCAACGCTGCGTTATGTCTGATTGCGGTCACGCTTTTCGCAGGAACGTGTTATAATGATTATATAATTGATCCGCCAAAATGTATCCTTTCTTTTTCCGGATTGATACAAAACCATTGACGAGGAGATAAGAAGCCATGAATCAAACGAGCGAACATACGCTGTTTCAAATTATGCAGTTCGTACAGGAGCAGCACAGGCTGGAACATCCGGTAACCAGTGATATGATACGTCCATACTTAAACCGCATGCTTGCCATACGAATGGTACTTAAAGACGATTATATAACAACGGTTCATACACCGATCAAAAAAGTTTACTATGTCATGTCGGGATCATTCTCCATGATAAGAAGCTCCGTTGACGGAAAAAACACAATTCGTATTCAAAAGGCCCCCACCTTCCTGGGCGTGGACTTCACCGTCCTGTCTCTCGACGGCTACTATGCGGATAATCTTGCACTGGAGGATTGTCTGGTGCTTGAAATTAATCAGAAATACTTTTTAGAGAGTATCAGGCAAAATGGGGAGATGTGCTATGAGGTTTTGTACTCGATCTGCAATAAATTTTTTGAAACGTCGTTCCGCTATGACCATACGCTCTTTTACGATCCATGCACAAAGCTGATGATTTATATCCTGGATCACTGGATCGCCAATCACGGACAGAAGACAAAGTATACCATAGCGGTTCCCAATACCCGTATAGCCGATGAGATCGGCGTCAGCATACGGACGTATTATCGTGCAGTCAGCAAATTGAAAACGGATCATTTCATTTCTGTTGTTTCCGGTAATATCTGCGTTACATACGAGCAGATTCACCATATAAAGTCGTATCTTCAAAATTCCAAAGCTGTCACAGCGCTGCCTGCCTTTCTGGAAAACAGTACGCTGATGTAATCCCTGTGCAGCGAGGACAAAAAAGGAGGAATTAGAATAAATAGTAATAGTTACTAATATTGTGATGAAGTCACATACCGGGCCGTAAATAAATGCTATACTTTCCCCATACAAGGCAGACAGCAAAGCCTGAAAAGAAAAGGGGGTTATACGAATGAAGAAATTCATATGCAGTGTTTGCGGCTACATCTACGACGAAGCCGCCGGTATTCCCGACCGGGGGATCGAGCCGGGGACCAAATGGGAGGAACTGCCTCCGGACTGGGTCTGTCCGTTATGCGGCGCTCCAAAATCTGCCTTTCGTGAAAAGAAGGAGGAAGGGGCAAAGGCTGTTTCTCAGGAACCGGCAGGGAAATCCGGCGAAGGCGGCGGTGAGGAACTCAGAGAACTTTCCTTTGGGGAACTGAGCGCGGTGTGTTCGAATCTGGCAAAAGGCTGTGAGAAGCAGTACCTCGCAGAGGAAATGGAGCTCTTTTTACAGCTGGCCGGCTATTTTAAGGCGAAGGCAGCACCGGCAGACCGGGAGAATACGGGAGAACTGCTGGCAATGGTTTCAAAGGATCTGGAGACGGAATATCCTCAGGCGGAAGCGGCCGCAGAGGAGAGCGGGGACCGCGGCGCCAGGCGGGCTCTGGTCTGGAGCGGGAAGGTTACCAGGATGCTGGAAGCTCTGCTGGAGCGTTATGAAAATGAGCAGGGAGCCTTTCTGGAGCACACAAAGGTTTTCGTCTGTGATATCTGCGGATTCATCTATATCGGCGACGAGGCCCCGGCCATATGTCCCGTGTGCAAGGTTCCCAGTTTAAAAATTATGGAAGTTCAAAGGAGGTAAGAATATGCATGCAGTAAGAAATATCAGATTATGTACGAAAGACTGTCTCTGCCTTTATGTCTGTCCTACCGGTGCAACCGATACGGAGACCGGCCAGGTGGATGCCTCCAAATGCATCGGATGCGGAATCTGTGCCAATGCCTGTCCCTCAGGAGCCATCTCCATGGTGCCGGAGAAATATCCCCCTCAGCAGAAGAAAGAAGAGAAGACAACAGAACGCTTAAATAAACTGGCTGCCAGTAAGGTAAAGCAGGAAGCCATGGCCGCGGCCATCGGCCGTGGAACGGCAGATCCGGTGGTAAAGCAGTTTGCGGCAGCCCTGGAGCGGTCCAACCGTCTGATGGCGGAGGATTTATACCGCGAGGCGGGATATATGCTTCCTCAGAGCCGGAATACCCATGAACTGCTTATGTCCATGGTGTCCGATGACGATAAACTTCCGGAGGATTTTCCGAAGGAGTCGGCCAGGAGGCTGCTGGATCTGCTGGAAGTGAATGAGTGAAGAAAGATGAATACGAAATAACGCTGAAGTAAAGCCGGAATACAGGGGAAAGACAATTTGAAGACCGATCAAATTGTAGTTTCACCTGTATTCCGTTTTTGTATTTTTACTGCTCAGGACGGTAAACATTATGGCAGTAAAATTATGGAAATAAAGGGAGTGACTTGACCACTGCAGTGTGATACAATTTAGAACAACAGTATGGAATACTTCTATATACAAAGGAGAGAGTGGAAATGGCTGATGTGACATTGGGGAAAACAAAGATTACGGTGAACAAGAACGGCTTCGGTGCGCTGCCGGTTCAGAGAGTTTCGGTGGAAGAGGCGGGAACGCTGTTAAAAAAGGCGTTTAATCATGGAATCACCTTTTTCGATACGGCCAGGGCCTACAGTGACAGTGAGGAAAAACTGGGCCTGGCTTTTGAAGGGATTCGTGAGAAGATTTACATTGCCACCAAGACGGCGGCAGATACGGCGGAGGGATTCCGGCGGGATTTAGAGGAAAGTCTGCGCCTTTTAAAGACGGATTACATCGATCTTTACCAGTTCCACAATCCGGCGGTCTGTCCGAAGCCGGGAGACGGGAGCGGCCTCTATGAGGCGATGCTGGAGGCAAGGGAGCGCGGAACGGTCCGCCACATCGGCATTACCAATCACAGGCTGCATGTGGCAGCCGAGGCGGTCGAGTCAGGCCTTTATGAGACGCTGCAGTTTCCTTTTTCCTATCTGGCGTCTGAAAAAGAACTGGAGCTGGTGGAAGCTTGCAAAGCGGCGGACATGGGATTTATTGCAATGAAGGCTCTGTCAGGAGGACTCATCACCAATTCTGCCGCGGCCTATGCCTACCTGGCTAAGTTCGACAATGTGCTTCCCATCTGGGGAATCCAGCGCGAACATGAACTCGATGAATTTCTGTCCTACATTGACAATCCTCCGGTCATGACAGAGGAGCTGGAGGCAGTCATCGAACACGACAGAAAGGAGCTGTTGGGAGAGTTCTGCCGGGGCTGCGGATACTGTATGCCGTGTCCGGCGGAGATTGAGATCAACACCTGTGCCCGGATGTCGCTTTTGATCCGCCGTTCCCCATCTGCGGGTCATTTGACGGAGGCGTCACAGAATATGATGATGAAGATTAAGGATTGCCTGCACTGCGGCCAGTGCAGCAGCAAATGTCCATATGGTCTGGATACGCCAGCCCTCCTGGAACGGAATTTAAAGGATTACGAGGAGATTCTGGGCGGAAAGGCTTACTAAGACACAATAAATTCATTTGATCTTTTCCAGGCGCGGCCTTATAATATGATACGTTATCAGAGAATACGATTTTATGACAGGAGAGATTGATTATGAAGAAACGTATCATGCTGCTCATGGTTTTGACAGCGGCCGTGCTGGCCGGCTGCTCTGGTAAGGCGGGCGCGGCAGACCAGACGACTTCCTCTTCCGCCGCAGAGACGGCTGCAGAAGAGACCAAAACAGACGCCGGCACTGCGGGAGAGACGGCGGAAGCAGTGAAACATCATGTGAAAATCAATGTGAAGGACTACGGCACCATCTCAGTGGAGCTGGATCCAACATACGCCCCGATTACCGTAGAGAATTTTCTCTCGCTGGCGGAATCCGGCTTCTATGACGGACTCACATTTCACCGCATCATCGACGGCTTTATGATTCAGGGCGGAGATCCGTTAGGAACAGGGCTGGGCGGTTCCGATACCACCATTAAGGGCGAATTTTCCAGCAACGGTGTGGAGAACCCGCTTTCCCATACACGCGGGGCAATTTCCATGGCCCGTTCCCAGGATAAGGACAGCGCAAGCTCTCAGTTCTTTATCGTACATCAGGACAGCCCTCATCTCGACGGTGATTATGCAGTGTTCGGTTATGTGACGGACGGGATGGATGTGGTTGATAAAATCTGTGAGGACACGAAAGTGACAGACCGCAACGGAACAGTGGCAAAAGAAAATCAGCCGGTGATAGAGAGCGTTGAAGTGGTGGACTGACACGGGTGAATCTCTGCCGGTGATATGTGATTCGGGATTATGGACGAAAAGAGCAGTGAAAACAACAGTGAAAACAACAGGGGAGCCGTTGGAAGCAGAATAACTTCTTCTATCGGTTTCCCTGTTGTTTTTCGGATCAATGACCGCAAATCAGAGTGTTTTCCCGCACAGAACCGCGATTCTACTGACAGTCGATTGCCACAGTTTATCATATTTTGTACACTGTACATACCGGAAGGTGTTTCAGACACGCCCGGATACAACAGGAAAAGAGGGAACCTATGGATAATGAGAAATTCGGGCAGTTCGTGCGGTCCATGCGGAAAGAAAAACAGATGACACAGCAGCAGCTGGCGGATCGTCTTCATCTGACGGATAAAGCGGTATCCAAATGGGAGAGGGGGCTGAGTCTTCCTGATATATCGATGCTGGAGCAGCTGGCAAAGGAGCTTGATGTCAGTGTTGTGGAGCTTCTCTGCGGGGAGAAGAAGGAGGACAGGATCGGGAAAGAAACTGTGGAAGAGCTTCTGGTGGACACTATGAGTGATTCCCTGAAAAAAGAAAAAAAGGAGCGAAAGCGCTGGTTGATTCTTTTGGGCACGGTCATATGTCTGGCAGTCCTGACTGTTTTATATGGAAAAACCGCGATTAATTTTGCGCTGGACCGTTTTTCTGAGAGCAGTGAGACTGCGTACCATACCAGTGAATTTCAGATTGTAGTGAAACGGGAGCAGAAGCCTGAGGGCTGTTTTATCTATAAAGAACCGGCCGGGCAGTTTCAGAGCAACTATCATGTGATGGAGATTGCATACGATGGAAGCGTCCGGGAGCTGTTTGCACTGGAGGAAACGGGAATGGAGTTAGACCGGGCCCCGCTGCTGAACATGGAAGATGACTGCCTGTACGTCCTGTTCGACGGCATGGATAACGAGGACCGGACGGAGCGGATCTACCGGGGGGCCATTGGGGCGGATCCCCAGGGATTTCTACCGAGGCTGTTCCGGTACGATTTTCAGTCGGGTCAGGCAGAGGAGGTGCCCCTGCCCGATGAGAAGCACTCACTCCTCATCGATGCGTTTTCCTGTCACGGACAGACGGCGGCTGTGACTCAGGGTTTTAAAGGACTGCTGTTCGGCCTCAATCTGGGATTTTACCAGGGGGACCGGCTCTGTATATCGGGAATTGATGCTGCAGATGGGAAAAGAGAAGCTGCTGTACAGTGGAGCAGGTATTTTGAAAATATGACGAAGGATGGCGGAATGAGGACGAGAGGCTGTCTCGACGGAGACTCCTATTATATTGCCGCCCCAGACGGAATTCGGAAGCTGGACTTAGAGTCGGGAACCATGGAACTGGTGAAAACCATGGATTTGCTGCGCTGCGGCCGTGCGGAGCTTAAGAAGACAGCACTGCCGGGAGGTCCTGAATGGGCGGCTGTATTTTCCATGGCGGAAACGGCAGATGAATACGGGTATCCGCAGGAATGGAGGACGGTAATTCTGGGGTTCGATGAGAAGTTTGAACCGGTGGGAACGCTGGAACTGCCGCTGTATGCCTCCGGCGTGGAATGGGGGAAAACCAGCGTTATGATTTCTGACGGAGGAGATGAGTTCCGGAGTGTGCTTGCAGACCTTAAGACCATGACAGGGCAGGAGGCGGTCCGGGCCGGGCGCGGGGAACTGGTGAGCAGTCTTTATGGAACTTCCTGGCAGCAGAGAAGTCAGTACCGCACGGACGCGCTGGAGGAGAGTACCATCCAGTGGGTCTATTTAGATGACTATGGGGAATACTGTCTGTCGGGCACGAAAAAGAGAATAAAAGAGGAATAAAGTATTAAGTAATTCTTACATTTAAAAAAGGGGTTGTACTTTTGGCTGATATGGTGTTAAGGTATAGGGAGAGCGGACGCGGGAGTCTGCGGACCAGGCGGCGCTCAATTCTTAAAAGGTTTTAAAGGTAAGGTGAATGAGTATCAGAATGAAGAAAACAGGAATGCTTGTAAGAATTGCCCTGATGGCGGCAGTATTGATCTTATTGCCGGCACAGGCTGTACTGGCAGATGACACGACCAGATTTGTACCGGGAACAAAGGTGAACGGCATCGGAATCGGCGGACTTACGGTGGATGAAGCGAAAGCACAGATAGAAGGCTTTTACAGCGCAGAATACAAGCTGACGATAAAGGAGAGAGACGGAAAGACCGAGACGTTAAAGGGGGGAGATGTGGGATATAAGGCAGCGGCTCCGGACGGGCTTTCGGCCATCCTCGACGCACAGAATGCCTCGGGCCGCGTGTCGGGGCCTTCGACGGATAATTCCCACACCATGAGTATGAGCGTGCAGTACGATGAGGGAGCCCTGACCAATGCGGTGAGCGGATTGGGCTGCATCAGCGGTGCGGACATTGTAGTGACTCAGGATGCCCATATTACGGCATATCAGGAGGGAAGCCCCTTCACGATTATTCCCGAGGTACAGGGAAACAACGTGGATCAGGATAAGGTTCTGGCTCTCGTAAAGGAAGCGGTGAAGGCAGGCAGCAGCGAAGTGGATCTGGCAGCATCCGGCTGTTACGCGACTGTCCGAGTAACCGCGGAGGATGTGGCGTTAAAGGATCTGTGCGATACCATGAACCGGTGCAGGGACATGGTGATTACCTATCAGTTTGGCGACCAGACGGTAACGCTGGAAGGGGAAACCATCTGTACCTGGATTCTCGGAAGCACTCAGGACGGACTTGTAGATGTGAATTACGACAAGGCTGCGGCATTTGTGAAATCCATGGCGGATCAGTTTGATACAGCCGGAAAGACAAGGGTGTTCCATACGACGACGGGAAAAGATTTGAATCTGACGGGCCCCTACGGCTGGCAGATTGACCAGGCGGGAGAGACCGCATCGCTGATCGCCATGATCCGGACCGGACAGAGCCAGGCAAGGGAACCCTTATACAGCAAAAAGGGCCAGGACAGGACCGTGGACTGGGGAAATACTTATGTGGAGATTGATTTGACCAGCCAGCACGTATATATGTATCAGGACGGGAATCTTGCATGGGATGCGCCCTGTGTTACAGGAAATGTATCAAAGAATTACACGACACCGGAGGGCATCTACAGCCTGACCTATAAACAGACGGACCGGATACTCCGCGGGGAGAAGAAGGCGGACGGCACATACGAATATGAGAGTCACGTGGATTACTGGATGCCGTTTAACGGAGGCATCGGACTCCATGATGCCAGCTGGAGAAGTAAATTCGGCGGAACCATTTACCAGTACGGCGGAAGCCATGGCTGTATTAACCTGCCGCCGGCCAAGGCAAAGACCCTCTACGATATGGTTTACACCGGGATTCCGGTTATCTGCTATAATTAAATAAGGGAAAAGATCAGATCCCGGAAGACATTTTGTGAAAAAACGTCTTTCGGGATTTTTGTATAGGGCCCGCTGCGGGGCACCGGACAGGGCGTGAACGTTACCGGGCGAAAAGGAAACCTGTCTTGTCACCTGTCTTTTGATTGACAAGACAGGTGATTTATGGTAAATTTAAACAAAAGGGCAGTACTGTTTTTGGCGAAAGTGTCAGTGAGTTGCAGCAGGTACAGCCCTTTCTGAACGTGAACGCAGGAATGAGAGGAAAGGAGATGGGAAGATGGAAGAATTCATGCCTCATATCAGGCTGTCGAAGGAGCAGGCGGCGCCCCATGTGCTTCTGCCCGGGGACCCGCAGCGGCTGGACCGGATTGCGGAATGCCTGGAGGATGTGAAAGAACTGGCTTATAACAGGGAATACCGGAGCCTAAGAGGCGTCTATAAGGGCGTTCCGGTCATGGCGGTATCCACGGGAATCGGCGGTGCCTCTGCCGCCATCGCGGTGGAAGAGCTGGTGAGAATCGGCGTCAGGAACATGATACGGATCGGAAGCTGCGGCGCTTTACAAAAGGGAATCCGGCTGGGGGACTTAATCCTGGTGAATGGGGCCGTGCGGGATGACGGTGCCTCAGTCACTTATGTGGACAGCATTTATCCCGCCATACCGGACACGGAGCTGCTGGCGGCATGCATGATGAGTGCGGAGGAGCTGGGAGCAAAGTTCCATGTGGGAATCGCCAGGAGCCATGACAGCTTCTACATCGATGACGAAGAGGCGGTCAGCACCTACTGGAGGGAGAGGGGCGTTCTGGGCTCCGATATGGAGACGGCGGCGCTGTTTGTCATCGGGAGACTGCGGGGAGTGAAGACGGCCTCGATCCTGAACACGGTCGTGGAATGGGAAGATTCCCTGGAGGAGAACATTAACAGCTATACCGGCGGAGAGTCCGCCATGATGCAGGGGGAACGGATGGAGATTCTTACAGCGCTTGAAGCGTTTGTACGAATAGATAAAAACAAACAGGGAGGCAATTCGTATGAGTAACATTTTTAAAACCAAATTAAATGCAGCATGTATCGTGCTGATTCCGGCATGTATCGGAATCAATTACTTAGGCAAGTTGTTTGCGTCAGTCTTAAAGCTGCCATTGTGGCTGGATTCCATCGGAACCTGCATCGGCGCTGTGCTGGGCGGGCCCATCATCGGTGGCATCTGCGGCGCGGCCAACAACTTAATCTACGGCTTTACAACAGGCGATTCCATCACTCTGGTCTATGCACTGACCAGTCTTGGCATCGGTGTGGCTGTCGGAATTATGGCAAGGCTCGGACGCATGGAGAAGTTTTCGGGTGCTGTCTTGACGGCGTGTGTGGCCGGCTTTGTGGCAGTCCTTATTTCCACACCGCTCAACATCATATTCTGGGGCGGTACGACAGGAAATCTCTGGGGAGACGCCGTGTTTGCATGGTCACAGGCTTCCGGACTTCCGGTAGCGCTGGGGTCCTTCCTGGATGAAGTAATTGTCGATGTCCCGGATAAGCTGATTACCCTGTTCATCGTATTTGCCATTATCAAGGGACTGCCGAAGAAGCTGACCTCCCTTTACGAGATGGGCGATGAGGTGGAGAGTCTCGATTAACCACGAAACTTTTTAATGAAGGATGGAGCGTTTTATGAAAAGTATCAGCCTTTATGTGGACAAAGATACATATTTGACCAGGCTGCATCCCTTCGCCAAGATGCTTTATATTGCGGCGGCCATCAGTGTGCCCGTCATCATGGGCACACTGTGGATGTTCGGCGTGTTTATCGCCGTCAGCCTGGGACTGCTCATCAGCGGAAAAATCATGAAAAAGGTCTTTCCGCTGATTGCATTTTCGTTTACCATCATCATCACGGTCTTCCTGATCCACGGCCTGTTCAACCGGGAGAATCAGAATGTCCTGGCGGCTTTGGGGCCGCTTAAGTTCTATAAGGAAGGACTTCTCTACGCCTCCCGGATCGGGCTTAACATCTTAAACATGCTTCTGGCTTTCGCCATGTTTGTGCTGACTACGAAGCCGGCTGCCCTGGTGGAAGATCTGGAGCAGGCAGGCTTTTCTCCCCGCTTCGGGTATATGATCAGCTCCGTGTTCCAGATCATTCCACAGATGATGGGGACGATGAACACCATCATGGATGCACAGCGGAGCAGAGGGATGGAGACGGAAGGAAGCCTTTTTGTGAGGGCGAAGGCATTTATCCCGCTGATTTCACCGGTGGTGAGCAGCTCCCTTATCAACACCAGGGAGAGGGCCATCGCGCTGGAAGTGCGGGGCTTTGATTCAAAGACGAAGAAGACCTTTTTAAATGACCACAAGATCAAGGGGCGCGACAGGGCGTTTATGATTGTGATGGTCCTTCTGATAGCGGGCGCTGTGGTATGGAGGGTGATGAGATGGCTCTGATAGAAGTGACGAATTTGAAGTACCGTTATCCCCATACGGAAAAGCTGGCGTTAGATGGCCTCCATTTTCAGGTGGAAAAGGGAAGCTTTATCGGGATAGCCGGTGAAAATAAGGCCGGTAAGAGCACACTCTGCCAGGCTCTCGTCGGTCTGGTGCCCACGATGTTTAAGGGGGCCTACGGCGGAAAGATCATGATCGACGGACTGGAGGCGGGCAAAACGCCGGTGGCGATGCTCTGCCAGAAGGTGGGACTGATCTTTCAGAATCCATTTAACCAGCTTTCCGGTGCGAAGGACACGGTGTTTGGGGAGATTGCTTTTGGTCTGCAGAATCTGGGGGTGCCGCGGGAGGAGATCGTGCGGCGGGTGGAAGAGAATTTACGGCTTCTCGACATCGAACAGTACCGAGACCGGAATCCCTTTGATTTATCGGGGGGCCAGACGCAGAGAGTGGCCATAGCCAGTATTCTTGCCATGCAGCCGGAGATTATCGTGCTCGATGAACCGACTTCCCAGCTGGATCCCCAGGGAAGCGAGGAGGTGTTCCGGGTAGTGGATACGCTTTCCAAAACCGGAATCACCATTATTATGGTGGAGCACAAGATGGAAAAACTGGCGTCCTACTGTGACAAGATTCTCCTTCTTCACGACGGGAAGCAGATTGCATACGATACGCCGGAGAAGATATTTTCCAGAGATGATCTGGAAGAACTGGGGGTGGAAGCACCTGTGTTTACCCGGGTCTGCCGGAAGCTTTCCGTATACAGGGAGGAGGATGGAAAACGCCTCTATCCGGTGACGATGGAGCAGACCATGGCTTTAAAAGATCAGTTCCCGCCGGAATTAGGCGGAAAATATAAAGAAGCGGAGCAGCCGGGCGGTGAAACAGAAAGAACCACCGGCGCCTCCGACCGTACGCCAGGGGAAATATTCCGTATCAAAGATCTGTCGTTCCACTATCTGGAGCATGTGCCGATTATGGAAGACCTCACCCTGACGCTGGATACCAGACCTGCTGCGGTGATCGGTCAGAACGGAGCCGGGAAGACGACGCTGGTCAAGCTGTTAAAGGGACTGCTTAAGCCGGTTTCCGGGACGATTCTGTTTGGCGGGAATGATATTTCAGAGCGGACGGTGGCACAGCTGGCCGGCAGTGTGGGATATGTATTCCAGAATCCGGATGACCAGATCTTCAAAAATCGAGTGATGGACGAAGTTATGGTCGGTCCTCTCAATATCGGCATGGGCCGGGAGGAGGCGGAGAGGAGGGCCAGAGAGGCCCTTTCCATGGTGGGGCTCCTCGATGCGGCGGAAGAAAATCCCTATGATCTGGATTTATCAGAGCGGAAGATGGTGGCAATCGCCTCTGTCGTCGCCATGGACACACAGGTCCTGATTCTGGACGAACCGACCATTGCACAGGATGCCAGAGGACGCCGGGTGATCGGATCGATTGTACGGAAACTCAGCGATTCCGGTAAGTTTGTGCTGGCGATTCTCCATGATATGGATTTTGTGGCAGAGTACTTTGAACGGGTCATTGTGATGGCGCATGGAAAGGTGCTGGCCGACGGACCGAAGGAAACCGTATTCTATGAGGAGGACGCCCTGGCGGCCGCAAAGCTGGAACAGCCCCATACGGCGGCTCTCTGCCGGAAACTGGGGTATGAGGGGGCGTTTATGACGGTGAATGACATAAAAGACAGGACAGTATAACAGGAGTGATGGAACGAGTGGACGGAGAGAAGAGAAGACAGCAGATCATGGAGATTCTGAATCAGGAGACGGCGCCTGTATCCGGGACGGAACTGGCAAAGCGGGCAGGGGTCAGCCGTCAGGTTGTGGTTCAGGACATTGCGCTCTTAAGGGCCGAGAATAAAGAGATCATGTCCACAAACAAGGGGTATGTTCTCTTTAAACCGCAGCCGGGAAGGCCGAAGGCTCACGTCCGTGTGTTCCGGGTGAATCACGACACGGAGCACATGCTGGATGAGCTTCAGACGATTGTGGATTATGGAGGAAGAATTCTCGATGTATCCATTGAACATACGCTCTATGGCCAGATCAGTGTGGATCTGATCATCAATAACCGTCTGGATGCGCAGGAATTTGTGAATCAGATGGCTATGAGCCGGGATGAGCCGTTGAAGGCTCTGACCGGCGGCTGCCATTACCATACGGTAGCTGCAGAGTCGGAAAAAAACCTGGATATGATAGAGATGGAGCTTCAGCGAAAGGGATATCTGGCTTAGAGCCGGATATCCCTTTCTGCGGATCGGATGATGTGTTCGCTCTATTCACTGCAGAATACAACGATTTTCTCCGGTGTGGTCATGGCCGGAATACTGCGTGTGGTGGTGCTGTAGAGCACCAGCAGGTAGTGATTCGCGGGGGTGCCGTAGTAGATCTGGCCGTTAGCCATGACTACTTCCGTACCGCCCTTTTCCATCAGGTTTAATTTCAGCGTTGCGTCGGTATTCACCAGGTTTTCGTCGAAGTAATCGAAGGCGGCAAAGAGGCCGTCATCCGCCTCTGCCATAAGCACTGCGTGATAGCGGGGCGGATAGATTAAAGGAGCAGGTACCGAATTGTCATAGAATGCGACAATAGGATCTCCCGGTTTCAGGGTTTCCTGGCCTTCCACATAGGTGAGAGGGGTGACAGTAAAGGTTACAGGTCCCATATCCTGCGTCATAATGAAAAACAGTAGTGTGCAGTCCTGAGTACCGTCTGCTGCCTGCAGGGGAGTGATGGAGGTGATGGTTCCATAAACGGGTGTGAACTGTGCCATGTGATGTTCCTTATGTGTACACTTTCTTTTTATCATATGAGGAGAATGGCAATCTGTGAAAAGGAAGGAAATATGAAACAGATAAGGTTACAAAAATGAATGGTAAATAGCTAAAAATTTTAAAATATAACTAAAGTTTTGTCAGATATCGTTTAAATTACAATGGACAGGTTGTGGCAGGTTTAGTATAATGGAGGTGTCGCGTAAATATTTTCAGTCTTTTCAGGAGATGCGCGCACAGCTGTATACGGAGGAGAGGAGAATCAGACATGGAAAACAGCAAATTTGCAGTCATCAGTGACAGTTCCTGTGATTTACCGGAAGAACTGGCTGCAGCGAAGGAGATCACGGTGGTGCCGTTCTATGTTTCTTTTGATGGAGAGACCTATAAAAAGGAGGGAACGGAAATCGGCATCCGCGAGTTTTACAGGGAGATGGTAGAGCAGCCCGGTGTATATCCCAAGTCCTCCATGCCGTCGATTCAAGATTATGTCGATGTATTTCAGCCATTTGCGCAGGCGCATACTCCTGTTCTGTGTATCTGCATCACGACGAAATTCAGCGGTTCCATGCAGTCCGCGCTGAATGCGAGAGAGATGGTGCTGAGCCAGTATGAGGATGCGCAGATTGAAGTGATAGACGCAACCGTGAATACTGTGCTTCAGGGGCTTTTCGTGCTGGAGGCTGTCTCCATGAGGGAGGAAGGGATGACCCTCTCGGAGGCTGTGGCGGCACTCGATGAGATGAAAGAGAGCGGCCGGATATTCTTTACGATTGGAAGCATGGATTACTTACAGCATGGCGGAAGAATCGGAAAAGTGGCCGGAGCTGCGGCTTCCGTGCTGGGAATCAGGCCCATTATTACCCTGAAGCAGGGGGAGATATTTCCGAGCGGAATATCGAGGAGCAGAAGAAAATCGATCGATAAGGTGATTGCGCTTCTGCTCGATTATCTGAAGGAAAACGGGGAGCCCATGAGCAGCTACCGTTTTACCATTGGCTTTGGCTATGACCGTGAAGAGGCGGTTTTATTTAAGAACCAGGTGCTTGCAGCTCTCAGAACCGGGGGGTATGAGATGGAGGATGCCTGGATCAACCAGATTGGTGCGACGATCGCCGTTCATACGGGGCCGTATCCGCTGGGAGTCGGAATTATCAGACGTCATCATAAAGAAAGGCAGGGAGAATGAGTTATCTTGCAGCAGGCGTGATTGCTTTTGGTATGTATTTACTCTATGATCTGAACAGCTTTACCTGGAAAAACCGCATTCTGCACACCTTTTTCCTGATCGGCAGCGTGATTCTGGCGGTTTCTACCGTGGTATGTTTCATGACGCTGGTGAAGGCGTACGGACCGCCGGTCTGGCGAATTGTGATATTTGGTGCCCTGGCTGTGAGTCAGGCTGCGCTGCTTGTCTATACACTGTTTTTCGCATTGCCGTTTGAAAAAACGTATACCAGGCTGGAAGAAAACCCGCCAGTGTACACAGAGGGCGTTTATTCCCTCTGCAGACACCCGGGGGTGGTGTGGTTTTTCTTTCTGTATCTGTTTCTCGCCCTGTTAACCGGGCAGAGGCTGATGATGGCTGTGTGTATCTGTTACAGTGGGCTCAATGTTTTATATGTCTGGTTTCAGGACCGGGTTACATTTCGGAGGACGCTTTCCGGTTATGAGGCGTATCAGAGAGAAACACCATTTCTGATACCCAACGGAAAGAGCATACGTAAATGTGCCGGGTACTTCCGGACAGTGGAGGAGGACGGGGATGAAATTTGAAGATAAACTGAAGGAGCGAAAGGATTGGGAGCTCTGGAAGGAATACTGCGGTTTTTTGGATTTAACCATAGAAGAATTTATGGCGATTCAGAACCGGCTTATGCTGGAACAGATCAGTAAATGGAAGGCCAGCGGTATCGGAAAGGCGATCTTAAAGGGACGGAATCCGGAGACGATTGAAGAGTTTCGGAAGATGGTGCCGCTGACCTCTTATGAGGATTATGCGGACAGCTTATCCTTAAAGGATAAATCCATACTCCCGGATGATCCGGTGATCTGGATCCAGACGACGTGGGAGGGCGGACGGCATGCGATCAAGCTGGCTCCTTACACGAGAAGCATGCTGGAGACGTACCAGAATAACATGCTTGGCTGCCTGATGCTGTCCACCAGCAGCGGGCGTGGAGACTTCGATGTCAACCCAAAGGATACTATTCTTTATGCGCTGGCACCGCTTCCCTATGCGACGGGAATTTTTCCTCTGCTTTTAAACGATGCGATCAGTATCGAATTTCTTCCGCCGGTCAAGGAAGCCCAGAAGATGTCCTTTAGTGAACGGAATAAAAAGGGCTTTAAAATGGGCTTAAAGAAGGGGATTGACTTCTTCTTTGGCGTCGGAAGCGTTACATATTACGTCAGTCTCAGTATTGCGTCTCTCGGTTCCGGGCATAAAAGCGGAGGCGGTTCGGGAAGCGGCGACGGCAAAAAGAAGATTTCCATCAGCCCGGCCATGGTGATCCGGCTGCTGAAGGCGAAGCATATCTGCAGGAAAGAGGGAAGAGATCTGCTTCCAAAGGATTTGTTCCGGCTGAAGGGATTTATGTGTGCCGGAACGGATAACCGCCTTTACCGCGACGACTTAGAGAAGCTGTGGGGCGTTCGCCCCATGGAGATTTTTGCGGGGACGGAGCCAACCTGTATCGGAACCGAGATCTGGAGCCGGGATGGCATGTACTTTTTCCCGGATGCCTGTTTTTATGAATTTATCCCGGAAAAGGAGATGGAACGGAGCCTGGCGGATTCCTCCTATGAACCGCGCACCTGCCTTATGAACGAGGTGGAGGAGGGGGAGAAATACGAACTTGTGATATCTGTTCTGAAGGGCGGCGTCTTCATGCGTTACCGTGTAGGGGATGTCTATCGATGCATCGCCCTGGAAAATGAGCGGGATCACGTTCGATTTCCCAGATTTGAGTACATAGACCGGATACCAACGGTGATCGATATCGCCGGATTTACAAGAATCACGGAGAATTCCATCAGCCGCGTCATCGGACTGTCGGGACTGAATGTGAAGGAATGGACGGCAGCCAAGGAGGTTACGGAGAATAAGCGGCCGTTTCTGCACATGTATGTGGAGATGGAGCCGGAGTGCCTGTTTTCTTCTGCAGTAACCGTCAACATCCTGAAGGAACACATGGGCGTCTATTTCAAATACGTCGATGAGGATTACAAGGACTTAAAGAAAATCCTGGGGATTGATCCCCTGGAGATTACGATCCTGCGGTGCGGAACATTTGACGCGTATTACCGCGGGGGTAAGGAGAAGATGCGGCGGATCAATCCCACCCAGTATGAGATCGGAGAGCTTTTAAAGAGTCAGGAACTGGTTTCCGCTTTTGGAAGGAGGCCTCAGAGAAGTGTATAATTACTCATTTATCTCTGTCACGGCTCTGTTTTGCTACATGATCTTATTTGTGGCGTTCATGGCCGCGCAGAAGACGAAAATCATCCATTCATTCCTGGTAGTGCTGGCCGCGTTTTTACTGTGGACCGGCGGTTCCCTTGCCATGCGGATGGAGCTGTGGCCGGGAGTGGAATTCTGGTTCCATTTCTCCATTGTGGGCCTGATTATTCTGCCCTTCACATTTTTTAACTTTATTTATGCTCTGGTGGATTCGGATGATACTATCCTCTGGTGGGCGTGGCTGATACTGGCAGTGGTCAATAATGCAGCCAATATCAAATGGGGCTTTTACATTCCCTGCCCGGAAGTGGTAAGACTGGCTAACGGATCGGCCGGCTTTGTGTACCATATCGGATGGCCCATCGCCATTCTGTTTATTACCATGTCGTTCCCCATTATCCATATGTTCTATCTGGTACACAAGTCGTACAGAAAGAATACGGTGGAACGAAACCAGCTGAAGCCGATTTTTGCAGGAATCGTAATTCTGTTTATCGGACATGCCGGAACGTTAGTGCCTGCATTCCACGGATTCCCGACAGATGTGCTTTCAGGCATTATTAATGCGGGATTCATGTTCTATGCGTTATACAAAAAACATTTATTCCGGCTGACACTCCTTGTTTCACGGGGGGTGGTCTATGGAATCAGTACGCTGTTGGTGGCATTGCTGTTTGCCAATTACATCAATCCGCTCCAGGAGTTTATCCAGAGGAAAATGCCTGTATTTGCAGACAGCAGTCTTCTGATTGTGGCAGTCTGTTTTACACTTGTCACGTTTCTGCTGTCCTCAGTGGTGAAGACGTTTATCGATATTCTGTTTACTAAGGGGGAACTGGTTCAGACGGAAAATTTAAAGAAATTCAGCACAGCGGTCTCAAAAAGCCTGGAGGTAGGAGATATCGTGGAAGAGATATCCTCGGTGATCCAGGATACGCTGGCAGTAGAATCCATCTATATCTGTCTGGCTGACCAGGCGGGAGAAAGCTTTGAGACGGCTCACCGGTCCCGGCCGATCAGCGGTGTGAATGTTACCATAAGGAAAGATAATCCCATGGTGGAGTGGATGCGCCAGAACAGACGGTGTATCCAGATCTCGGAATTCCGCAGGACCGTGCTCTTTAAGTCCATGTGGGAGGAGGAGAAGCGGCTGATCCGGGAACTGGGGATTCAGTGTATGCTGCCGCTGCAGGATGAGGAAAACCTGGCGGGGATCGTGCTTCTGGCCTCGAAAAAGAAGGGGAAGTCCTATGGATATGACGATTTGAATTTTCTGGAGTCAGTCAGTTCCATCGCTTCCATCGCGGTCCGCAATTCCAGACTTTATGAGAAGGCCTGTGTTGAGGCAAGAACGGATGAACTGACCGGACTGCTGAACCGAAAGTATTTCTATGAGCTGTTAAATCAGCAGTATGAAAAGAAACCGAACCGGGAACTGGCTCTGATTATCATCAACATCGATGATTTTAAGCTGTATAACCAGCTTTACGGCATGAAGGAGGGGGACACGGCCCTGCAGAATGTGGCGAAGATCATCAGTGCCACGGTGGGAGAACGGGGATTTGTGGCCCGCTACAGCGGAAAGGAATTTGCGGCTGCGCTGCCTGATTTCGATGTTCTGGCGGCCAGAAACATCGCAGAATCCATCCGGATGCAGATTTTAAATATGAATAAGAGAGCCACGGATTATGCCTTAAAGGTGCTGACCGTGAGCTGCGGGATCTGTACCATCCCGTATTCCGCCAGCAATATCAAGCAGCTGGTGGAGAATGCGGACATGGCCGTATTTTCCGTGAAACGGAAAGGGAAAAACGGCGTGATGGTCTTTGACATCGGATCTCATATCGACGGAAGTACAAGAGACGGAGAGCCGCTTGTCAGAGAGGATGTGTACACTTCGTACCAGTCCACCATCTATGCGCTGACGGCGGCGATCGATGCCAAGGATCACTACACCTTCAGCCATTCCAGACATGTGGCGGAGTACGCGGGGATTCTGGCGGAAGAGTACGGCATGAGTGAGGATTTCATTGAGCTGGTGAGAGAGGCCGGGCTCCTCCACGATATTGGAAAGATTGGGATTCCGGAACATATTCTGAACAAACCGGGGAAGCTGGAACCGGAGGAGTATGAGATCATGAAGGGGCATGTGGAAGCGGCGGTCAGCATTATCAGGAACCTGCCGTCTTTAGACTACGTTATCCCGGCCGTGATCGGCCATCATGAGAGATATGACGGTAAGGGATATCCGAGGGGAATTGCAGGGGAGGACATTCCGCTTTCTGCAAGAATTCTCTGTATTGCGGATTCCTTTGATGCCATGGTTTCCAAACGGTCCTATAAGGATCGCTGTTCCCTGGAGTTTGCCATGGAAGAGATTTTAAAACAGGCCGGAATGCAGTTTGATCCGCAGCTGGCGCCGCTGTTTGTGGAGGCGGTTAGGGAGGGGAAAATTAAACCGGAGAAGGAATAGAAGGTGGCTTCGCGCTCAGAAAGTTTCTTCCCCGCCTCGGGGTGCGTCCCGGAGCAGGGGGAGTGGATATCCCGTGTCCGCCTTGCTTCCTACTCGCCATAAAAATGAACGTGACTGACGGACACATAATGCGTGTGTTCGCCGGTCACGTTCATTTTTATGACTCGTATCCAGATGGCGGCACACTGGGATATCCACTCCCCCTGCTCCGGGACGCACCCCGAGGCGGGGAAGAAACTTTCTGAGCGCGAAGCTTTGAATTTAGAAAGAACGAAAAACGGGGGAGTGGGATTGGGGAGGGGGGACTGAGATATAAATTTTGATCGTAATAAAAATGTCATAAAATCTTATCAGAAAAGGGTTGGACATCAATCATGGCAGTGCGTTATAATAAACGTATTGATTAATTACTAGTGAAGAGGTAGGAATTGGATGGAGAGAGAGAAACCACGCAGCAGAAAGAAGAAGTCGCTGGGCATAAAGGGTTGGGCCGCTGTTTTAGGTGGGATCGCAGTGGCGGGGGCCGCGGCGGTTACAGTGATGTACATACAGACGGGGAAGCAGTATCGCACTGTGTTTTTTCCGAATACGACAATTAATGGGGTTGATGCGTCGAAGAAGACTGTGGATGAAGTGAAGCAGCTGATTGCTTCTGGCATCGATGGATATACGCTGA
The DNA here is from genome assembly GCF_024460495.1 of Hungatella sp. SL.1.14. Taxonomy (NCBI): domain Bacteria; kingdom Bacillati; phylum Bacillota; class Clostridia; order Lachnospirales; family Lachnospiraceae; genus Hungatella; species Hungatella sp. SL.1.14. The sequence continues at coordinate 204,258 of NZ_JANFYJ010000007.1, forward strand.
CCATAAAGGAGAGAGGCGGAGCGGAGGAAGTGATATCGGGCGATGATATTGGCCTGGAATCTGTCTTTGACGGCAGCCTCGAGAAGCTTCTGGAGGAACAGGAGCCTAATGACTGGTTCCGTCACAGAAAGACGCCTCAGTCTTTTGAGATCGATACGATGATCCAGTTTAATGAGGAGAAGCTTGGGGAAGTGATCGGTGCGCTTAAGTGTTTTGATGAGGCACAGGTGGTGAAACCACAGGATGCGGCCATGTCGGAGTATGTGTCCGGACAGGGATACAGTGTGATTCCGGCTGTGGAGGGGAATGAACTGGATAAGGAGAAGGTGGCGGCCGGTGCTCAAGAAGCGGTTAGCGGGCTACAGAGAGAGCTGTCTCTGGAGGAGCTGGATGCATATGTGAAGCCGGGAATCGCCAGTGATGATGCGGAACTTCTTGCCCGTGTGCAGGCGCTGAACAGATTTGTGAATGTCAGGGTGACTTATACTTTTGGAGACAGCCGGGAAGTGCTGAGCGGTGATACGATTAAGGATTGGGTCGGCATTGGTGACGATGGGAATGCCTATGTCAGCAGCAGTGCAGTTACGGAGTATGTGAAGAGTCTGGCTTCTAAATATGACACTTATAATAAGGCGAAAACCCTGAATACTTCGTACGGAAAGACGGTCAGGATTACGGGAGGCAGCTATGGCTGGAGGATCGACCAGGCCGCAGAGGCAGATGAACTGGCGGCTATTATCCGTTCCGGCGAGAGCCAGACGAGAGAACCGGTCTATAAGCAGAAGGCGGTCAGCCATGGTGCGAATGACTATGGCAGCACCTATGTGGAGATTAACTTGACGGCGCAGCACCTGTTCTATTATAAAGACGGCAGTCTTGTGGTGGAATCTGATTTTGTGTCGGGCAATGAAGCCAAAGGCTGGGCTACTCCGGCGGGAGTCTATCCGCTGACGTATAAGCAGAAGGACGCGGTTTTAAAGGGCGAAGATTATAAGACGCCGGTGGATTACTGGATGCCGTTTAACGGCGGAATCGGTCTGCACGATGCGACATGGCGGTCCAGCTTTGGAGGTACGCTGTATAAAAACGGCGGATCCCACGGCTGTGTTAATCTGCCACATTCCGTAGCGCAGAAGATTTTTGAGAATATCTCGGCGGGTACTCCGGTACTCTGTTACCATCTGGAGGGAACGGAGTCGAAGACTACTTCAACACCGGCGGGAAAGCCGATACAGCCGACGACTGCGGCGCCGGAGACAACGGCAGCGACAACTCCTGCGGCTCCCACTACGGCAGCGACGACGGCCTCTCCTGAGAGCACGGCACCGTCTGAGGCACCTGTGCCGAAGCCAACGGAGAGCCAGACTGCAGCTCCGACGAAGGCTCCGGAGACGGAAGCCTCGACGACGGCTTCTTCAGAGAGCGGAGAGAAGGGGCCTGGAATTCCAACGGGGAGTTCGGGGAATAAAGAGATTGGACCGGGGATCTCATGACGGTGGGACCGGGAAAAGATTAGTTTTAAGAAAAGAGGAATCGGCATATGCTGATTCCTCTCATGGTTTCTGCTGAATTTTGGAGCCTGCGCCGGATTGAGGGTTATTCCCACTCAATCGTAGCCGTAGGCTTCGGACTCAAATCGTAGCACACACGGTTTACATTCTTCACTTCTTTTAAAATACGGTCTGTAATCTTTAACAGCACGGAGTAATCGATCTGCTCGATAGAGGCACTCATGGCGTCGATGGTGTTGACCGCGCGGAGGATGACCGGATAATCGAAGCATCTGGCGTTATCGCGGACACCGACGGATTTGAAATCGGGTACGATGGTGAAGTACTGCCATACAGTCTTGTCCAGACCGGCTTTGGCAAATTCTTCACGCAGGATGGCGTCGGACTCACGGACTGCTTCCAGGCGTTCTCTGGTGATGGCGCCGAGACAGCGCACGCCCAGACCCGGGCCCGGGAACGGCTGACGGTATACCATCTCTGCCGGAAGTCCCAGTTCTACGCCGCAGGCACGGACCTCGTCCTTGAACAGCTGACGCAGAGGCTCTACCAGCTGGAACTGTAAATCTTCCGGAAGGCCGCCTACATTATGATGGGATTTGACCATCTTGGCAGTCTTTGTTCCGCTTTCTACAATGTCGGGATAGATCGTTCCCTGTGCCAGGAATTCGATTCCCTCCAGTTTTCTGGCTTCTTCTTCAAATACACGAATAAATTCCGCACCGATAATTTTTCTCTTCTGCTCCGGATCGGCAACCCCTGCAAGCTTGCCAAGGAAACGCTCGGTTGCGTCCACGTATACTAAATTGGCATCGAGCTGATGCTTGAATACGTCGATGACTGATTCAGATTCTCCCTTGCGCATCAGGCCGTGATTGACATGGACACAGGTGAGCTGTTTGCCGATGGCCTTAATCAAAAGGGCGGCTACGACGGAACTGTCCACACCGCCGGAGAGGGCGAGCAGAACCTTCTTATCGCCTACCTGGCTGCGGATCAGCTCTACCTGGTCGGCAATGAAATTCGTCATGTTCCAGTTGGCCTGCGCATGGCAGGTGTCAAATACAAATTCCCTTATCAGAGAGACTCTTGTGTCCTCGTCCTCAGGCCATTCTGCTGCGCGGTTTTCGCAGGATGCCGGCTCGTGTCCGGCGGCCATGACGGGATAGCCTGCTTCGTAGATTTCCGGCAGAACATCGATTCGTACGCCGTCCACGATATGGTTGGGACCTCCGTTTATGATCACGCCCTTTACGTTGGGAAGCTTTTTGAGCTCTTCCGCGGTAATGTCATGGGGATAAATTTCGCTGTAAACGCCGACTGCACGGATTTCCCGGGCCAGCCTTGTATTTTCTGTACTTCCCAAGTCCAGAATGACTATCATATCCTGTTTCATAAGTGCCTCCTTTGACCTTCTCTTCTGTGATTCTAATGTAAAGCTGTAATTATTTTGCTGTAATATCTAGTGTAGCAGAAAATGAATCGAAGGTAAATGAAATTTTCATGATTTTAACAGACTTTCAGTAGACAAATGCAGAAATTAGACGTATAGTATATGAGAAATTGTTGCGATTGCAACAGTTGAAACTGCAAGTGAAGAGATGGAGGCAGACATGTTTCGAAGATTCTACGGTTATATGAAGGATTACCGGAAATACGGGCTTTTCAGCTGTGCGTGCGTGGCTTTGGAGGTTATGTTCGAACTGGTGATTCCGCTGGTTATGGCGGATATTATCGATGTGGGCGTGGCAAACGGAGACAGGAGTTACATTATCACGAAGGGAATCGAGATGTGCATACTGGCGCTTATGGCGCTGGGGCTTGGAGCTGCATATTCCAGATTCGCGGCGCTGTGCGGCCAGGGGCTGGGAGCGGAGCTCAGGAAGGCGGAATATCAGAAGATCCAGAGCTTTTCTTTTTCCAATACAGATCATTTTACCACTTCCTCCCTCGTTACGAGGCTTACCAGCGATGTGACGGTGATTCAGAACGCTGTGACCACTGGCCTCAGACCCGTCGTGCGTGCTCCTGTGATGATGGTGACAGCGCTCTGCCTTTCATTTTCCATCAATGCCAGGCTGGCACTGATTTTCCTGGTGGCGGCTCCGCTTCTCGGGATTATCCTGTTTACCATCATCAGCCATGTGAGGCCGCTGTATTCCAGGATGCAGAGGAGCGTTGATCTGGTAAACCGCATTGTACAGGAGAATTTAACTGCGGTCCGGGCGGTCAAGGCGTATGTCCGGGAAGGCTATGAGATGGAAAAATTTGATGCGGTCAACTCGGAACTGCAGACGGTGTCGGAGAGAGCGTTCGGCCTGGCCTGTATGAACATGCCCGCCATGCAGTACGTGATGTATGCCACCATCGTGTCTATTCTGTGGTTTGGCGGCAGCTTGATTTTTACCGGAGGAATGCAGGTGGGAGAGCTCACCGGTTTCTTAAGCTATGTCCTTCAGGTTCTCAACTCTCTGATGATGATTTCCAATGTGTTTATGATGGTGACCCGTTCCATGGCCTCGGGAAAACGTATTCTGGAAGTCCTGGATGAGGAGATTGAGATTAAGGATGAGAGCAGTGAACCGTTGGTCGTGGAGAAGGGCGGAATCACCTTCGACCACGTATCATTTAAATATAAGAAGAATGCAAAGGAATACGTCCTGTCCGATGTCAGTCTCGACATAAAGCCGGGGCAGACGGTGGGAATTATCGGCGGTACCGGCTCGGCGAAGACGACGCTGGTCCAGCTGATTCCAAGACTTTATGAAGCCACGGAGGGGGAGGTGCGCATCGACGGAAAACCGGTGAAATCGTATCCGCTGGAGCACCTGCGCGATGCGGTAGCCGTTGTTCTTCAGAAAAACACGCTGTTTTCCGGAACGATCGAAGATAATCTGCGATGGGGAAAAGAGGATGCCTCGAGGGAGGAAATGGAGTGGGCGTGTAAAATCGCCGGGGCGGCTGAATTCGTGGAGCGTTTCCCGGATGGGTACGATACGTATCTCGATCAGGGCGGGGTGAACTTATCGGGCGGCCAGAAGCAGCGGCTCTGCATCGCAAGGGCTGTCTTAAAGCGGCCCAGGATTTTGATTCTCGATGATTCTACCAGCGCTGTGGATACGGCCACTGAGACAGGAATCCGAAGAGGGTTAAGGGAGAGCCTTCCGGATATGACGAAGATCATCATTGCCCAGCGGATCACCTCTGTGCAGGAAGCAGATCAGATCATTATCATGGAAGACGGAAAGGTTCATGCGGCAGGCACTCACAAGAGCCTGCTGGCCTCTGATCCCATCTACCAGGAAATCTATTCTTCCCAGCATTTCCTGCCAGACGGCAGTGAGGGAGAACTTCCGCAGAAGGGAGTGAGCTTATAATGGCAAAATATATTGGCTATAAGAAACCGAAGAATACAAAAAAGACGCTGCTGCGGCTCATTTCCTATATGGGGAGACATAAATTTTCCATGTTTGCCGTGGGAATTCTGGTGATTGTCAGCAGCCTTGCCAGTGTATTTGGAACGTATATGCTGAAGCCGGTCATTAACAATTACATCATTCCGAAGGATATTCCGGGACTCGTAAAGGCATTGGTCTTTATGGGGGTGATGTATGCGGTGGGAGCAACGGCCACGCTGGGGTATAACCGGCTGATGGTGAAAACGTCGCAGAAGATTGTAAAGGAAATACGAAAAGATCTCTTTAATCATACGCAGACGCTTCCACTGGCGTATTTCGACTCCCATACCCATGGGGAGCTGATGAGTCATTTTACGAACGATGTGGATACGATCGCGGAGGCGCTGAACAACAGCTTTACACTGCTGATCCAGAGCTTTATCACAACTGTTGGCACGATGGTGATGATTGTGATTCTGAGTTTCCGGCTGTCACTTATCGTACTGGGCTGTATGGCGCTCATGTTTCTGTTTATCCGGTTCAATAGTAAACGGAGCCGGAAATATTTCATGGAACAGCAGAAGTATTTGGGGGAGATCAATGGTTTCATTGAGGAGATGGTGGGCGGACAGAAGGTGGAAAAGGTCTTTAACCACGAGAAGAAGGATTATGAGGAATTTTGCAGGAAAAATGAGCGTCTTCGCCAGGCGTCGACCAACGCAATGGCCTATTCCGGCTTAATGGTGCCTGTCGTCGTCAGTATTTCCTATTTTAATTATGCGGTTTCCGCCTGTGTGGGCGGACTGTTTGCACTGGCCGGCCTTATGGACATCGGAAGTCTGGCTTCCTATCTGGTCTACGTCCGTCAGAGTGCCATGCCGATCAATCAATGCACCCAGCAGGTCAATTTCATTCTGGCGGCTCTGTCCGGTGCGGAGCGCATCTTTGAAATGATGGATGAGGAGCCGGAGGTGGATGAGGGCACCGTAACTCTGTGCCGGGTGGAGGAAAAGCCGGATGGAACTCTGGGCGAATGCAGCCGGAAGAGCGGACTGTGGGCGTGGAAAATCACGGATGAGGAGGGAGGAAAAAGTACTCTCGTTCCGTTAACGGGTGATGTTCGTTTTGAACATGTGGTATTCGGCTACAATGAGAAGAAAAAGATTCTCGACGACATCAGCCTCTTTGCAAAGCCGGGACAGAAGATTGCATTTGTAGGATCCACGGGCGCCGGGAAGACGACCATCATCAACCTGATCAACCGGTTCTATGAGATTCAGGGCGGGGTGATCACCTATGACGGAATCGACATCACAAAGATCAGGAAGGCAGACTTGCGGCGTTCACTGGGATTTGTCCTACAGGATACCCACTTGTTTACCGGTACCATCGCGGAGAACATACGGTACGGAAATCTGGAAGCTTCAGAGGAGGACGTGATTCGTGCTGCAAAGATTGCCAACGCGCATTCCTTTATCCGGCGTCTTCCAGAGGGATACGAGACCGTATTGGAAAGTGATGGTGCAAATCTGTCCCAGGGACAGAGGCAGCTTCTGGCAATCGCACGGGCCGCAGTGGCCTCCCCGCCGGTTCTGGTGCTGGATGAGGCGACCAGCTCCATCGATACGAGGACGGAGCGTCTGATCGAAAACGGCATGGATGCGTTGATGGAGGGGCGTACGGTGTTCGTCATCGCCCACCGTCTTTCTACGGTGCGCAATTCTAAGGCCATCATGGTCCTGGAGCACGGAAGGATCATGGAGCGTGGCAGCCACGAGGAACTGCTGGAGCAAAAAGGGCGGTATTACCGGCTCTATACGGGGCAGTTTGAATTGGAGTGAAAAACACTTGAAATCTGTTAAAAAAAAGGGCATAATAAGTGACGTTGGATCGTTAGAGATAAGAAAGGCGGTATCAAAAGAATGGACCGAAAACAGGAGGTCAGAGACTTAATGTTCCGTACTGAGATGGCCAGAAAGAGGCGGATCCATCCGGTATGGACCGATATGGGGCTGATTGCAGGGCAGCCCAGGGTATTAAGCCAGCTGTTCATCAAAGATCATATAACGCAGAAAGAGCTTGCAGAGGCATGCTGTATCGAACCGGCCACGCTGTCGCGTGCGCTGGACCGTCTGGAAGCCATGGGATATATTATCAGAAACGACAATCCTCAGTGCCGCCGTTCCTTCTTAATCTCTCTGACGGAAGAGGGAAAAAAGATGGCGGTAAAGGTGAAGGATACATTTGAGGGTCTGGAAGAAGAGATGATGGACGGTTTTTCAGATGAGGAGATGGATACAGTCATCAGCCTTGTTTCCAGAATCTATGAAAACCTGAGGAAGGCAGACGGAAAAGATCCGGCCGGTGATCAGGAATAAGCCGGGAGAAGCGGACACGGGACTCCGGGCAGGAAATAAAGTGTAGAGAAAAGGGAGGTATTTAACGCATGGAAGCAGTAAAAAAAGAGTCATTTGTGCCGATGGCATTTTTCAAGAAAGAAGCCTATACAGGCAGCTTTAAGGGAATGCGCTACCGCGTGATAAAATCCGAAGACCAGTTTGAAGCAGTTGTCTATCCGGAACCGTATTGCTTCGAAGCGACCCCTGAGACCGCTAAGGTGAAAAATTCTTTTCCATTTACAGAAGAGGGAAGGCTGGCCGTGGTGGACTGGTTAAATGAACAGTATGATACGCGCAGGAGTGAGTGGGATGCTGTAGCACGGTGTTAAATATTACCATACCAAAAACAACCGGGCAGAAAGGGCGGTTACCCCACCCTTTCTGCCCGGCTGTTTTGAAATAAAGAAGAAACATTAATGCTGGAAATTCTGATCCTGAAATACCAGATTAATTAAATTAAACGGCTGTAGAATACGATCGATTAATGCATGTAATTCATCATCATAATTATAACGGACTTCACATGTCCGGTCATAGATCATGGTTGGAATATTTTCCGGAGTTACAGGCGGCCATGCTGGTAAGTCTTCATGTTCCGGACAGCCTGTTCTTGCAAAAGCAATTAATGCGCCGGATATCTGCTTTTCCAGTTTATCAGAAATGCCTGGAATATTGCAGACTTCTACTTTATCTGTATTATTGAATATAAACGGGAGGTCTGAACAGTGCCATGCTGTCTTGCCGTTTTGGAATGGGAAATCCAGTGTGAAATTATAAATATAGGTAGGAGCCTGTTTACCATCTGCATGCATTTTTGCTATCTTCTTGGAAGGCTGACGTAAAAATCTGTCAAGAGAAAGAACATCTGTTGGATTCTTTCCTGGATAAGCCTTAGAAAAGGCTTCAATTACTTCATCGGTATATTCCCCGTATGTTTTTGCAATGATTTCTCGGATTTCTTCATTTGTCAATTCATATTTGTTGAATTCAGGCGGATTAAAGGTAACTTCACCGAATACGGTACCAATCATAAGAGGAATTTCATATGCATGTTCCCGGAACCCCACATCCAAAGGAGCACCGTAATAATAGTCACTCCTCTGAGGTCCACCGCCGATATAGCCGCCTTCCTGAATAACTGTCGGACTGACTTTGATATAGGCTTTCGCAAGTTCATCGTATGGCAGGGTTTCAAGCTGTTCCACATTGTCTATATTCAGTTCTTTAAGAAGTGCCGTAACAATTGATGTTCCGTCTCCATGGCCACCGGCAAGGAATCTGCCGTTTTCGTCATGGCGCATACCCAAAAGCTTCCACAGAGGCATTGTGTGACATTCCGGCTGTATATATTCCGCGGCAGAACCGCTCATCATCAGCCCCTTGTGGAACAATCCGTCTGCAGCAGGAATCTGCATCAAATCGGCAACTTTCATCGAACCGCCGGACTGTCCGAATACAGTTATATTATCAGGATCACCGCCAAAAGCCGTAATATTATGATGAATCCATTTTAAAGCTGCCACGATATCTGCATGTCCGGCATTTCCGGAGTTTGCGTATTTCTCACCGAATGGAGAGAGATCAAGATATCCAAGAATATTTAATCGGTGATTTAACGTGATAACCACGATATTCCCCTCCATACACAGGTTAAAACCATCATAAGCAACCTGTTCTATGGCTGACCCTGCTGAATAACCGCCTCCATGAAGCCACACAACAACAGGTTTTCTGGCTTCGGGTGATAAAGACTCTGTCCAGATATTCAAATTCTGGCAATTCTCATTTGTCGGCCAGTAGCGGTGGGGAACAAGAAGTTCCCCGTTAGGTGTTTCAGAAGTTAAGAGAGGACATACAAATCCGTAAGATGTCACCTCTTTAATTCCTTCCCAGGGCGTTACGTCTTCCGGCATCTGAAACCTCTTTGCCTGCGCATAGGGAATTCCTTTGAAAATGTATTCGCCCTCCCAAAAATATCCTTTTAGTTTTCCACTTGTTGTGTTCACAATCGGAACATCATCGTAACGAAAATTTTTAGCCATATAAATTTCCTCCTGTTAATTATATTTTATTAATTGTTGTTGGCTTTTTTTAAAGCTGCCTCGCGTTCCTGAAGATCCGCCATTACCTGAGGATAAATTTTATCCAGCTTATAGAAGATATAGATAATCGGAATTAATATGAGGAATGGAATCGGGACATAGAGGTAAATTGCTTTAATTGCTGCGACAGCGCTTTCAGTCTGCACTGCAGCAAGACCGTCATACCCCGCAGCTCCTACAATACCGAGAGCAATAGCACTTGCAATACCAAATCCGATCTTTGAACCAAAAGTTGTGCTGGAATAAAGCATGCCTTCGACACGAATGCCAGTTTTCCATTCTCCGTATTCGATTGTATCTGCTACCATTGCAAAGATTGTACCAGAGCGGAAACCGTTTCCAACGCCTTTTAGCAGGGAACAGATAATCAGCCATGTTGTATTTTCCGGATAGAGAATCATAAGTACCTGGCCAGCAAGATTAATCACGCTTCCCCAGATAGCCACACTTGTTTTTCCATATTTTTTACTTAATGGAGCGACCAGGGAGATGCAGACGAGTGAAGGCAGGATTGTGGCTGCGTTCAAAATCCCGACAAGGTTCTCGTTGTTAAGAATATACTTTGCATAGTAGGCCCCAACAGCTCCGCTGAAGGCCAGACTGAGTGCTGAACTTACCCAGGCGGCCACAAGCATAAGCCAGTAATTGTTTTTCATAATCAGTTTAAATGCGGTTGTGAATTTAAGTTTTTCTTTCCGTTCCATAGAGACAGTGACTCTTTCCTTTGTTTTTCCAAAGCAGAGCAGGAACAGAGCAGCCGCCAACAGACCATAAATGATAGAAACGATAACCCAGCTTTTCTGATTGCTGCTTCCGCCCATGGCATTTACCAGAGGAAGAGTACATGCATTTATAATCAGAGAGCCGATCTGGGCCATCAGCATACGGAAAACATTAATTACTGTCCGTTGATTTTGATCCCGGGTCATTAAGGAGGTCAATGTTCCGTAAGGAATATTGATCATCGTATAGAGAACAGTGGTTACAAGGTTGTAGGTAATTGTCACATATACGTACTTTCCGACTATTCCTGTGTTAGGTACGAGAAAGATAAGCACGGTGGCTACTGAGATTGGAATGGCCAGCCAGAGCAGCCACGGCCGCGCCTTACCGTATTTGGTGCGCACACGGTCCATAATGTACCCCATAAGCATATCTGAAAAACCGTCAGCAAAACGCGAGAACATCATAATACTGCCGATAATAGCAGCGTTTAGCCCCAGTGCATCTGTGTAAAAGAAAGTTACGTAGGAAGTGACTAGGATAAGAATCAGGTTGCTGGCCAGATCACCGCAGCCATAAGCGGTTTTTTCGAAGGTACTTATCTTTTCTACATGGTCTACAGTTACTTTTTTTGTTTTTTCAGTCATTACAGATTTCCCCCTTTTATCTGTTCTTTCTTTTTTAACTTTTTATAAACAGTGAAATACATTGTGCCAAAGCAGGTCAGGCCGCCAATAAAATTTGAAATTGGCTCGGCAAGGAAGATACCGTTAACGCCAAGACCTCCCACATGGGGAAGAATGAATGTCAGCGGAATAACAATGATAATCTTGCGCAGCAGTGAGAAAAACACCGCATAGCGGGCTTTGCCCAGAGCTACAAACGTAGATTGTCCACAAAATTGAAGGGACATCATAAAAAATCCGAAGATATAGATACGCAGGGCAGGAATCCCTTTTGCCAGCAGCACCGGGTCGTTATTAAAAAGCCGGATAAAAAATTCTGGGAAGGTAAAAATGATACCCCATGCGGCCAAAGTATAGAGAACCCCAGACAGCCCCATAAATTTAATACCATCACGGACACGTTGATATTTATTAGCCCCATAATTAAAACCAATCACCGGCTGTGCACCATTAGACAATCCGCTTACAGGCATGGTGATTATCTCACGTACGGAGTTTAAAACAGTCATAATGGCTACATAGATATCACCGCCCCAGGCTTGAAGGCTTGTATTTGCCGCCATCTGGACCGCACTTGTAGTCGCGGACATGATGAAACCGGAGAGCCCCAGTGTGCATATTTTACATGTCAGTCTGAAATCGGGGATCATGGATGCTAAAGTTAGTCTGAGAATTGTTTTCTTTCCTGTTAAAAAACAGACAATCCATACAGCGGATACACCCTGGGAGATAATTGTAGCCAGGGCGGCACCTTGAACTCCCATATTAAGTAAAAAAATGAAAATCGGATCTAAAATTATATTTAAAACCGCCCCTATAAGAATTGTAAGCATACCTGTACGGGCAAAGCCCTGTGTATTGATAAAACTGTTCATGCCAAGAGAAATCATAACAAAAACAGTTCCGATTAAGTAAATGCTGAGATACTGGTCAGCATAAGAAAATGTCTGGCTGCTGGCGCCCAATAAATAGAGAACGGGCTTCTTGAATAAATAAAGAATAACGGTAAGAAGAATCCCGATGACAATGAGCATAGACATTGAAGTTCCCATTATTTTTTCTGCTTCCTGTATATCCCCCCTGCCGCGTGCGATCGAGCATAGAGGCGCGCCGCCTGTGGAGAATAGGGAAGAAAAAGCCATAATCAATGATACAACAGGAAGAGTCAGGCCAATTCCTGTAAGTGCAAGCGTCGCTGCCGATGTAAGACGGCCGATATACATGCGGTCAATGACGCTGTACAAAATATTAATCAGCTGTGCCAGCGTCATGGGAAGAGCAAGGTGCAGTATGGTTTTTGAGATACTTCCCTGTCCAAAATCATGAGTATCCGCGGCGGGCTGTGATGGAAAATTATGATTAGTCATATTTATACTCCAAGTATCAGTTTGTTACCAATTGGTTTAACACAATTATACAAAAATAGACAAACGGCTTCTATATCGTTTTTGCTGTTTTGTCGCAATTTCATGTCGTGTTTTGGGGTGATACGAAAATAATTTGATGAAGACAGCAGATTTTGACAATAAAAAAGCAGAATATTTGTACAGACAGAAAAAAGAGGATACACCGCTCTGACAATCACGGTGTATCCTCTCCCGGTTGTTTTTATTTTTTAAAGATTTTAAAAAGCTGAACCTCATGGGGCAGAAGACCGGCTTTAATATTTAATGACGATTTTCCAGGCAACAGTTCTGTCTGCCACGTCTTATAACTGGGCTGAGACAGATTGTTTAGCAGGAGAAGTTCTTCACTGTCCGGCGTATCCGGTGCTCCCATCTGGATCCATGCATCATAGCTGCTTCCTCCGGCAGGGCTGATACTGTAATGTTTAAACACATAGGTTCCAGGATCCATATGGTCCAACTGAATATTGATAACACAGGAATCTTTACGGTTAAATACCTGGTATCTGTCTGTTTTACTCATATTTACAGTATGCCTGTAGCGATAAAGCATATCATAATGACAATAATTGTATAAAAACACCTGAATTTCATGATCAGATTCTGTAATATAATAGCCCTTGCCCTTCTGAATGAGATATTCCCCCATCTGTGAGAGAAGCTTCATTGCGCTGTATCCGCTTTTTGGGATGTTGTTTCTTGTAAACAGGCCGAAACCTCCATGGTATAACTCTCCGGAAGGAGGTGCTTCCTCCAGCCTGTCGTTAATTGAAAAATAGCCGATGCCATTGAGATGCTCGTTATTTTCAAGGATTCCCTTAAAAATAAACGCTGATTTGTAGCACGTATCATTACAGTAATCTTTCTGCCATATATTATTGCTCCATTCTTCCACAATGACGGGCATATTCTCTAAATGTTCCTGCTTAAGTATGCGGCGTATATTCTGAACGGAATGAAAAAGGATATCCTCATCGTCGCTGACCGACATAAAAAGGCTTTCTCCATTTCCCCAAAGCTTTAATTCGTCTTTTTCTTCTTCCGGAGCAACTGTTGCGAAGGAGCGAAAAGTCAGTACATCAGGCATACAGTGGTTTTCCCTGCACATTTTAATGTACCATGGCAGATATTTCTTGTAATTTTCACAGCCGGGACCGCAAATAAGAAAGTCAGAGCATACAGATTTGACTGCTCTGTACGCAGCCTGATAAGTTAACGAATATTCTTCCATCGTTATATAGTTAAGATTTTCATAATCCAAAAGAGCCCACAAAGAAAAAAGCCATTTTTTTACGTTTGCGGTTCCATATCTCTGATTTAAATGGCTGACTAAATTATAAATCAGAGTTTCCCACAGGTCCATATCCTCAGGAATTGATATAATGAGTGATCGCATGGACAGCATGGTTTTATGCTTTGCCATAATACTTGGCATATGGCTTAATTCCAGCATAGGTTTTGCATGGACGGACAGAATAAAGTCGATAACCTCATCAATATAATGATAATTAACGACAGGATTTCCAATTAAGTCCTTACGATACAGGCACATGTCATCATCCAGGATCCCCTTACATCGGATATATTCAAATCCTATATCCAGTTGTATTCTGCGGATTTCCTCCTGAAGGGTCCCGTTAACAAGATTTTTAGAATATCCGGCGTTAATTAAACGTTTCCAGTGCATGGAAAGCCGCTGTTTTTTGCTGTTCATATCAACAGAAACCGCCAATACTGTTTCCTGTGGGGAGTTCTCTCCGGTATGTGTATCACTGTCATCTGCATACCTCATCAACGTTGAAAATACATCAGAAATACCATATTCCGCTCCGTTGTCAAAATGAATATCTCCCCGCCCTTCTTTTTTTAAACGCCTCCTGTATTCGCCAGGGGACATGCCCTTGTATTGGTTGAACGCCTTAATCAGTGAGTTTATTGTGGAAAACCCGCTTTCTGAAGCAACCTCCGTAATTGTACGGTCTCCATGCAGCAGCAGTGTCGCCTGAGCAAGACGTATCTGAGTGAGATACGTTTTGAAAGACATACCCAGATACTTCTGAAAGCTGTGAGAAATATAAGAACTGCTTAAATAAGTCTGATCTTCCAGATCAGATAATTTAATATTTTCTTTATAATGGTGCTGAATATAATCAACAGCTGACTTGAGCCGTTCCCTTCCGCTTCCATTAAAGGAGGATTTTGAATCATCCAGAAAGAGACGTGTTAAGTTTTCCAGAAGAACGGCAATCTTACTTTTTAAATATATGGAACGGCCATATTCACTTTTATTCTGCTGACTGAAAACATTCGCAAAGTCTCTTCTTAAAATATCAAAGTTTTCCTGTCTGTCATCCCCGTAGAGAAAAGACCGGCAGTCAATGTACCCCTGCATGGTTTCTGAGCTTATAGAGAACAGAAGGTGCGGAGAAATCATCAGAGAGATGGCCTGCGCTTCCTTATCCAGTTCCAGTATACGCAGCTGAAAACTGTTGACTGTGAAAATATCCCCTTCGTTTAACTCATAAGCCGATTGGGTGTTTTCAAAACAGACCCGTCCGGTTCCCTTCAGAATAAAAATAATTTCCAGTTCCAGATGCCAGAATGCCCCTGGATCTTCAGCCCTCAGTATTGTAAACCAAAAATCCTTATTCTCTTCTCCGTAATTTTTCATAACTTTTCCTCTCTGATAGTCCATGTACTCTAATATCACTATTTTATTGCAAGGATCATAGGAATGCAAGTATCATTGTTTCCGCGAGAAATTCTCATTCCCCCTTTCCTATTTCTCCCAAATATGATATGATACCATATTATTGGGACTATTTATATGGAGGAAACAGGATGGAAGAAAACAGAGAAGTATTAGAAACTGCGGAAAAAGAAGAGGTTGTTTCTAAAAACTTTATCGAGCAGGAGATAGATAAGGATCTGGCAGAAGGGGTTTATTCCCACGTGCAGACCAGATTCCCGCCGGAACCCAACGGATATTTACACATTGGACATGCTAAGTCCATTTTGTTAAACTACGGACTGGCTAAGAAGTACGGCGGACAGTTTAACCTTCGTTTTGATGATACGAATCCGACAAAAGAGAAGACGGAATTTGTAGAATCCATTATAGAGGATGTAAAGTGGCTGGGCGCCGATTTTGAGGACAGGCTGTTTTTTGCGTCCAATTACTTTGAGCAGATGTATGAGTGCGCGGTCTTCTTAATCAAGAAGGGCAAAGCATTTGTCTGTGATTTATCCGCGGAGGAGATCCGCGAGTACCGCGGCGATTTTAAGACTCCCGGAAAAGAGAGTCCGTACCGGAACCGGAGCATCGAAGAGAACTTAAGGCTTTTCGAGGAGATGAAGGAAGGAAAGTATCAGGACGGAGAAAAAGTGCTCCGCGCCAAGATCGATATGGCCTCCCCGAATATCAACATGCGCGATCCGGTCATTTACCGTGTGGCCCGCATGAGCCATCACAATACCGGAGACAAGTGGTGCATCTATCCGATGTATGACTTTGCCCATCCGATTGAGGATGCTGTGGAGCATATCACGCATTCAATCTGTACTCTGGAGTTCGAGGATCACAGGCCGCTGTATGACTGGGTGGTGAGAGAATGTGAATTTGAGAACCCGCCGCGTCAGATCGAGTTCGCCAAGCTGTACTTAACGAACGTGGTAACCGGAAAGCGTTATATCAAGAAGCTGGTGGAAGACGGAATTGTGGACGGCTGGGATGATCCGCGTCTCGTATCCATCGCAGCGCTGAGAAGAAGAGGCTATACGCCGGAAGCCATCCGCATGTTTGTGGATCTGGTAGGTGTGTCCAAGGCGAACAGCTCCGTGGATTACGCCATGCTGGAGTACTGTATCCGCGAGGACTTAAAGTTAAAGAAGCCGAGAATGATGGCTGTTTTAGATCCGGTGAAGCTGGTGATTGACAACTATCCGGAAGATACGATTGAATATTTAGACGCTCCTAATAATTTGGAGAATCCGGAGCTGGGAGAGAGAAAACTTCCCTTTGGAAAGGAACTCTACATCGAGCGGGAAGATTTTATGGAAGAACCGGTTAAGAAGTATTTCCGTCTCTTCCCGGGTAATGAGGTCCGCCTGATGAATGCCTATTTCGTGACCTGTACCGGATGCGAGAAGGACGAGAACGGCAATGTAACTGTGGTTCACTGTACGTACGACCCGGAGACGAAGAGCGGTTCCGGATTTACGGCCAGAAAGGTAAAGGGAACCATCCATTGGGTAGCCGCTAAGACTGCGGTATCCGTAGAATGCCGCCTTTATGAGAACATTGTGGATGAGGAGAAGGGTAAGTTAAATGAGGATGGAAGCCTGAATTTAAATCCGAATTCCCTTACCATTATCAAGAATTGCTATGTGGAACCGGCGCTTGCCGAGGCGAAGCCGTATGACAGCTACCAGTTTGTGAGAAATGGCTTTTTCTGCGCCGACTGTAAGGACAGCACGCCGGAGCATCTGGTATTTAACCGGATCGTGTCCTTAAAGAGCTCCTTTAAGATTACGAAATAGAAGTTTCGCCCGAAGCTGCGGAATTATGCGGCAGAGAAGCGAATAAGATAGAACAGAATGTTTGAAAAGACGATACTGAATTGATAAACAGGCAATGAAAGATGCCGCGGGGGATATGTTGTTGACCTGGCCGGACCGTACTGCGGTGACGGGCCGGAAGGACTGATCCCGCGGCACTTTTTATACATGCAGGCGGCAGGTACTGTGATACACCGTGGAGGCTGCGGCGGCAACGTGCGTTTACACTTCAGTCTTAAGGAGGTGGAGCAGTGGAACTTATGATCCCTCTGGACAGTCATTCAGGGATGCCTTATTATGAACAGATTTACGAATATATCAGAGAAGAGATTAAGAAGGGAAATTTAAAGTCCCCCACCCGTCTTCCGTCGACCCGTCTGCTCGCGGAGCATTTGAAGGTCAGCAGGAGCACGACGCAGATGGCGTACGAACAGCTGCTGTCGGAAGGATATATTGAATCGGTGCCGTGTAAAGGATACTTTGTGTCGCGTATCGAGGAACTGGTGGACACGGGGCAGGAGAACGGGGGAGAAAGCCCGTTTTTTGGAATGTATCCGTGGGAAGTGCCGGGAGACAGCCAGCCGGCAGCAGCCGGAGAGGGGGAATACCGGGTGGATTTTTCGCCGCGCGGCGTTGATCTGGACAGTTTTCCCTTTAATACGTGGAGAAAGATCACGAAGATTACGCTGGTGGACGACAACAAGGAGATGTTTGCCACAGGGGATCCACAGGGGGAACCCGCATTTCGTGAGGCGATCCGGGGATACCTCCATTCAGCCAGAGGTGTGAACTGCACAGCGGAGCAGATTGTAGTCGGCGCAGGAACAGAATACTTACTGATGCTGCTTTCCCGTATTCTGGGGCCGGATCATACCATAGCCATGGAAAATCCCACCTACAAACAGGCGTACCGCGTCTTCGAGAGTCTGGGATACCCGGTGGTGCCTGTGGAGATGGACGGCTCCGGTCTGGAGACTTCCCTGCTTGAGGGAAGCGGGGCGGATATCGCCTATGTGATGCCGTCCCATCAGTATCCGACAGGAATTGTGATGCCGGTCAAAAGGCGGCAGGAACTGCTTTCCTGGGCCTATAAAAAAGAGGGACGCTATCTGATCGAGGATGACTATGACAGTGAGTTCCGGTATAAAGGAAAACCAATCCCTGCGCTTCAGGGAATGGATGGAAGGGAACGGGTTATCTACAGCGGAACATTTTCAAAATCCATAGCGCCGGCGATCCGGGTAAGCTACCTGGTGCTTCCGAAGCCGCTTCTGGCGGTCTATAAGGAGCGGGTGAATTTTTATACATCTACGGTGTCCAGGATCGATCAGAATATCCTGTACCAGTTTATGGTGAGCGGCTGCTATGAGCGCCATTTAAACCGGATGCGGGCCGTGTATAAGGCAAAACACGACGCGCTGATCGGAGCTTTAAAGCCGTTTGAACATCAATTTGCAGTAAAAGGAGAGTATGCGGGCCTCCATCTGCTTCTGACCGATAAGAAGAACAGAACGGAGAAGTGGCTGGTGGAGTCTGCGAAACGTGCGGGGGTAAAGGTTTACGGTCTGTCTTCCTATTTGATCCGGGAGGGGAAGGCGGTGGTGGCGCCTACTGTAATCCTGGGGTATGCGATGCTCAGTGAAGATGCGATTAAAGAGGGAATCCGGCTGCTTCGTGCGGCCTGGTCATCGGATGGAGAACAGGAGGAGTAATAGTGAAGATTCCGTTAAGGGCTGCCGGAGCAGCCGCTGTAATTGTGGTTTTACTGCTTGTTGTAGGTATTCTTGGAAACGTTCGGATATCGGGATATTTAAGGGCCAGCATGGAGGAATCCATTCATCAGGTCGAGAGGGAGATTGCCAGTAAAGAGGTGCAGGAATCCATCGAGGAGTCAAAAATAGAAGAGACCGCGGTACATGAGATTGCGCTTACTTATACGGAAGAACAGCTTTTGAAGCTGCTGGAGGAAAAACTGCGCGCCAATGACTTAGAGGGAGCAGCGAGAGTGCTGAACGAGAATGAGTCTGCATTTCAGGATTTATTTTTTGGAAAACTGGCGGATGAGATTTGTCTGTATGATGGAAGTGTGATGAAGGACGAGGCGGATGGCTTCGGCCTCGTGTTCCAGCGTGCGGGAACTGTCTTCTACGGTACGTTTAAAGACGGAAAGCCGTCGGGGCAGTGTGTGGCCCTTCAGGCGATTACACTGGATGAAGGAGTCCGTTACGATTACTCCGACGGAACATGGGTGGATGGCGTCATGGAAGGCCCCGGAGAGTGCGGTTACGATTATTATGAGGGTGTAACCGGGGACGGGGCAAAAAAAACGGTGAAGAAAGGGACCTTTTCAAACGATCTGATGGAGGGGGAGATCACCTATACCTCTTCCCGCCAGACACCGGAGAGAGGGACTTTCCCTGATGACAGCGGGAGCGGAGAATCGACTACCTGGACTATGACGGTGGAAAAAGGAGTGATTGTTCCGGATGCAAGGTGGATTTCCGATACGTCCGACGACGGAACTCCCGTCTTTCGGCTGATGGCTGATACGGATGATGGCCATGCCTATGTGGTGGAGGCCGATGCCATGAAGGAAGCGCGCTGGAAGAACATGATTGAGTGGGGAGAGTAACGGAAGAGCAGCCGGAGATGAGGCGTTGAGAATCGGCAGAGAAGAGGGGGCGGTGCAGTGAATCAGGAAATGCTGGAGCGGCTCAGTGTGATTACGGAAGAAGAGCGGGAGATTTTAAACGGTCGCACGGAGATTGACAGGACACGGTACACAAAGGGAGACGAACTCGTTACATCCCGCCAAATGGAAGTGAGAGGTGCTTTTCATATTGACAGCGGGAAGATGCTGGAGCACGGAAAACTGATCCGCATCCGGCCGCACACCCGGTTTGTTCATTTTCCAAAACATAAACACAACTATATCGAAGTGATCTATATGTGCAAAGGGGAAACCACCCATGTGATCGACGGGGAGACTGTCGTTCTCCGTACCGGCGAGCTGCTCTTTTTAAATCAGCACGCCACCCAGGAGATTCTGCCTGCCGGTGAGGGCGATGTTGCCGTGAACTTCATTATATTGCCGGAATTTTTCGATACTGCCTTTGAGATGATGGGGGAGGAAGAAAATCTGCTGCGGGATTTTCTGGTGGGATGCTTGTGCAACGACACCCGGTATGCCAGTTTTCTGCATTTTAAGGTGGCGGATGTGCTTCCGGTGCAGAATCTGGTGGAAAATATGGTATGGACGCTGCTCAACGACCAGCCCAACAAGCGGAGCATCAATCAGATTACCATGGGGCTCCTGTTCCTTCAGCTGATGCACTATACCGATAAGATCAGTCACACCTCGGAGGGCTTCGACCAGAGGCTGATTTTTCAGGTGCTGGGATATATCGACGAGAATTACCGGGATGGTGAACTGACCGAGCTGTCCTCGATGCTGGGATACGACATCTACTGGCTGAGCCGGATGGTAAAGCGGCTGACAGGAAGAACGTATAAGGAACTTCTCCAGATCAAACGGCTGAATCAGGCCGCGTTTCTTCTTTTAAATACGCGGCTGGCAGTGGCGGATGTGGCGCTGGCAGTGGGATACGACAACACGAGTTATTTTTATCGGATCTTTAAGGAGCGGTATCAGATGTCGCCGAAGGAGTACCGGAAGAATAACCGGGCGCTGTAGCGAAAAGGCGGATCGTTGAAAAACCAGGTACCAGGACCTGGAGGCAGTTTTTTATCAATAAAGCTAAATGACATCTCTCTGAGCCTCCAGTTTACCGGTCTGCCAGAACAGGAAGATAACAAGCAGGATCCCTGCCGGAATGGCGGCTATGAGGGAAAGGCTTTTTAACATGTCGTATACTATCTGTCCAAGGATCAGTGCCGCGATCAGTGTAAGGGCCGTACCATGACCGTTCTGTCTTCGGCGGGAAAACAGCGTCAAAAAAAGATACAGCAGCGGAAGGAAAACAGCGAACTGCAGGAACGCGCGGGGGATGCTGCCATTCATCTCCATTCTAAAGTAGGAGTGGTTGGCGTCCGCAAATTTTTGCATCAGGATGGTACCGGCCTGACCATTCAAAAAGGAGACAGCCATCAAAACGGCGACTGCGGTCAGCCGAGAGAAGATACGCAGCCACGGATTGGGCTCAGCCAGGCGCCAGAGCTCATTCTGGCGGGCATCCGGTTTTTCCGGCATGCAGTTCATTCCGTAAAAGAGCGCCATAAGCAGGGAGGCGGCATAACAGACACTTATGAACACGACGGCGAATCCTGCCATGTTATCGATGATTTGGCAGACGGAAAGCGGAAGAAGCAATAACACTGCATTCAGGACCAGGAAAAATGCCGCCGCTGTCCGAATCTCATGAAATACCGCCTGAATCTGCCATTTTATGGCTTTCCATACTCTAATCATGGCATATCTCCTCCAGATAATACTGTTCTACGGATTTGTGGTGCTTCGTTCTGATTTCTTCTGTCTCCATCTGCCAGACTCGTCCGTCAGCGAGAAATATGACCTCGTCAAACAGGGACTCCAAATCTTTCAAAAGGTGAGTCGCCATAACGATGGAACTGTTGTCTGCCATATTTTCCAGAAGAAAGCGTTTCATATCCTTTTTAAAATAGGGATCAATTCCGTCGAAGGGTTCGTCGAAAAGATAGAGGCGGCTGTATCTGCACAGTCCAAGAATCATGCAGAGCCGTTCCTGCTTCCCCCTGGAAAGACGGCAGAGCCGCGTCCTGCGGTCGATCTTCGACTGCTCCAGAAGCATCAGGGCGTGTTCCCGGTCAAAGTCGGAGTAAAAATCCTCATAGAATCTTACACAGTCGTCTGCGTTCATCCAGTCGTAAAAGTGGCTTCCTGAAAGAATATAGGAGATGGCCGCCTCTCCACGGATAATCCGGCCTTCGTCCGGCTTCAGCAGCCCGGCCATCAGTTTTAAAAGCGTGGACTTTCCAATTCCGTTGTCGCCTATGACTCCAATGATCCGGTTTTCGCGGACCTCGGCAGTAACGTGGTTTAAGACCTTCCAGCCATTTCGCGTTTTGGTGACATTCTGCAGCTTCAGCAGAACGGTATCTGCTGTCATCTGTTCCATTCTCATTTCAGACCTCCTTCCAGTTCCTGTGAAACTGCGGCTTTGATCTGGGCATCTGTCAGCCCGCAGTGATGCATCCGGACTATAAAGTCCTGAATGATTCCTGTTACCATGTCTTCCGAAAGTCTTTCCTGTATCTCGGTTCGGACAAAGCTGCCGATGCCTTTTCTGGTCTCAATGATTCCCTCCGACTCCAGATACTGGACGGTCCGGTGAATCGTAAGCGGGGAGACCTCGAAAAAGACCGCGTATTCCCTCACGGAAGGCAGCTTCTCTCCGGGACGTATGGTTCCGATTATGATTTGCTCTTTTATGAAGGTTCCGATCTGGATATAGATCGGCTGGTCATTCTGAAAATCCATGGAGAGGCCTCCTGTTATACTGTTATATATATGTATAACAGTATAACGAAAAATGCCGGGATTGTCAAGTGGAGAGAACAGACAGGGAGGCAGGAAACGAGGAAAAGCAGAAGTAAAACAGAAATAAAACAGAAAAACAACGATAAAAGCTGCCGCAAAGCATAAATCATGCCCGGCCTTATCATGATTTTCACATGAACGGACCGGGCATAAGAAGATTTCTCATATCTGGCATAACATCCTGCAGACGATTTTATTAGCTACAGACTCAGATCCTTCCCTCCATTTACCCTGTTGAAGATCAAGAGTGAAATGACCGTCAGGACAGTCAGTATGGTGGACAGCGCCGCTGCTATGCCGTAGTTGCCTCGTACGACCTCCGTGTAAACGGCGACCGTCAGGGTCTTTGTCCTGCCTGTATACAGGATGATGGCAGTTGACAGTTCGCTGATCATGGTAACCCAGCTTAAGATTGCGCCGGAGACGATTCCGGCCGTCATCATGGGTACGGTGACTTTGAAAAATGACTTCATTTTTGAGGCTCCGAGGGAGATGGCTGCTTCCTCGATACTCATGGGGATCTGCTGCAGGATGGCCACCGAGGAGCGGATGGTGTAGGGCAGACGCCGGATTACGAGGGCAACCACCATAATCAGCATGGTTCCGCTTAACATAACAGGCTTTTTGTTAAAGCCGGTAAGCAGTGCGATACCGAGAACGGTGCCTGGCACGATATAGGGGATCATGGAGATGATATCCACCGTGCTGGTGAGCGCGTTCTTTCTGCGGACCACCAGGTAGGCGATCATGATCGCCAGAAGTACAATGATGACGAGGGCGCAGAGGGGGATTATGATGGTGTTCTGAATGCTGCGTCCCAGCTTTCCAAACGCGGAGGCATAACTTTCCAGAGAGTACCCGGAAACGAAAATCTTTCCTTCCGTCTTCTTAAAGGACGTATAGCTGACGTATACCTGGGGCAGTATTGCGATTCCCACGATGAGGTAGGAGGCAGCGTGAGCCAGAAATCCGGTAAGACCTTTCGGCGTCTTCTCCTCAATGGGATGCAGGGCATTTAAGGAAAATGCATTTTTATTGGATACGTATTTCTGTGCCAGGAAGACCACGGTCGTGACGACGATGGCGATCACCGCAATCGCAGCAGCAAATCCGTCGTTGCCTCCCACCTCGTTGATGAATTCCGTATAGAGGACGACCGGGAACGTACGGTAGCCTTCGCCGATTAACATGGGGGTTCCGAAGTCTGCGAAGGAACGCATGAATACCAGCAGGGCCGCGGCCAGAAGCGTCGGCATGATCAACGGAATTACAACCTTGAAAAAGCATTTTAATCCGGAACAGCCCAGGTTGTTAGCCGCCTCCACCAGTGAATTATCGATGTTTTTGAGAGCACCCTTCGCGTACAGAAATACCAGCGGGAACAGCTGCAGCGTCATGACAAGTACGATGCCGCCGAAGCCGTAGATATCCGGTATGTTGATTCCAATATTCCTGAAAAATGTAGTAATTACGCCGCTTCTGCCTAACAGAAGGATCCAGGAGTAGGCACCGATAAACGGAGCGGACATGGATGCCACGATGATTAATATGTTCAGCAGGGATTTTCCTTTAATCTTATAAACGGAAAAGATATAGGCCAGAGGGGTTCCGATTGCGATAGACAGCACCGTTGCCGCGATGGAGACCTTAAAGCTGTTGAACAGGGTATTAAAATAGTAACTTTTAGAAAAAAACTTGGTAAAGTTGGCCATGGAGAACTGGCCTGTCTCACCGTCTATGACGGACTGCTGGATTAAGTGGGCCATAGGATAAATCAGAAACAGGGCGTAGACTGCAATTGTACACAGCGTGATGATTCCCCATATGTCCAGCCGGAATTTGCTATTATCCTTCATATGCCTCACTCCTTACAAGATTTAAGCTGCCTTCTTTGTTAAAGACATTGATCTTATGCTTCTTCACCTGAAGAAGTACCCTCTGACCCGGCTTCAGCTCATCTTCGATGGAAGATTCCTCCACAATTTCCACGACTCCGTGTCCGTCGTCCGTCTCCACAAAGTAGTGGGTATTTAAACCGAGATACGTATATTCTTTTACGACACCGGCGATTCCTTCCGTTCCCTCCGGCGAGATGACAAATTCCTCCGGACGTACGGAACATAGGACCTCCTGGCTTCCCGCCTGTTTTAAGCACTCCAGTTCCACCCGGTACCCGCTGCTGAAAATGATGGCGCCGTTTTCTACACGGGCGGGGATGATGTTGGTTCTGCCGATAAAGGTGGCTACAAAGACATTCTTTGGTCTCTGGTAAATATCCTTGGGAGTGCCGACGTGCTGAATGACGCCGTCCTTCATGACTGCGATGGTATCGCTGATGGCCATCGCCTCTTCCTGATCATGGGTAACGTAGACGGTGGTGATCCCCACATCCTTCTGGGTGTGGCGGATCACGCTTCTCATCTCCAGACGGAGCTTGGCGTCCAGATTCGATAACGGTTCATCCATCAGCAGAACATCCGGCGTGATGACTAACGCCCTGGCCAGCGCAACACGCTGCTGCTGGCCGCCGGAGAGCTGGTTGGGCATGCGCTCCGCGTACTGCATAATCTGCATCAGATTTAAGTATTTATCTGTCTCAGTCTTAATCTTTTCTTTTTCGATCTTCCTGTTTTTCAACCCAAAAGCAACGTTGTCACGTACCGTCATGTTGGGGAATATGGCATAGTTCTGAAAAACCATGCCGATATTCCGCCTGCTGGGGTCCATATCATTGATGCGGGTGTCGTTGAAATAGATATCGCCGCCCTCAATGGAATTGAATCCCGCGATCATACGAAGAAGTGTGGTCTTGCCGCAGCCCGAAGGCCCAAGGAGGGTAAAGAGTTCCCCGTCCCTGATGGTAGCATTTAAGTCCGGGATGACTGTGTTATTTCCATACTTCTTAACTGCGTCCTTAATCATTATCTTACTCATCTTTATCCTCCGGCCCTCTCATTCTCTTTATTTGGCTGATTCAATGCTTGTGAAGATATCGGTATACTTGTTTACCAGTTCTTTTTTATGAGAACTTACGTATGGAATATCTTCTTCAATTACGTAGATGTCAGACATTGGCGTCATGAAATCACTGGTTTTTGCGTCTTTTAATACCGGACGGTTGGTCAGGGTCGTTCCCCAGATATTCTGAACTTCCTCGCTGATGATGAAGTCGATGAACAGCTTTGCATTATCCATGTTCTTGGCACCCTTTACGATGGTTGCGGAAGCCGGAAGATAAACGCTGCCTTCCTTCGGATAGATGATCTTCACGGGAGCGCCGTCTTTTACAAGCTGTGCACAGGGATCCTCGTAGGAAAGGCCTACCAGATACTCGCCGTCAGCGACTCCCTTGTAAACGCCTGAAGAGCTCTCGATGATCTTGCCGTCGATGTTGGTAAATAAATCTTCTACATATTTCCATGCCGCGTCATCTTCATATCCGCCCATAGCCAGCAGAATGTTGGTCAGCTGCGCAAAGGCGGAAGAGGAGTTGGCCGGATCGGCCGTAGCGATTTTGCCTTTTAATTCCGGATTCAGCAGATCGGCATAGCCTTCGATCTTGATATCGCCGATTAAATCGGTGTTAACGATTAAGCAGCTGCCGTCGAGGACGTTGCCGGTGATGAAACCGCAGGTGTTCTTATAGGCATCCAGCACACCGGCGTCGTTGGGAGATACGTATGGTTCCCAGAGGTCTTCATTGTCAAAGGCCAGAGACCAGGAACCGCCGAAGAGTACGTCGGCATACGGATCATTTTTCTCAGACTGGATTCGTTTGACCAGTTCTCCGGTGCCGGCCTGGATCACTTCCACGTCAACGCCGTATTTTTCTTCAAACAGCGGGATCGTCGCGTTCATCAGTCCTTCAGAGTTGGGAGAGTAAACCACTAACTTTCCGCCGCCCTTTTTTTCCTCAGACCCGGCTGCCTGGGTATCCCCTGACGCCTCGCTGCCGGCTTCCGTCTTCGGTGCCGCTGTTGTTGCCGGTGCGGAAGAGGAAGAAGAACAGCCGGCCAGAGCGGCTGCCGTCATGGTGAGTGCCATTGTCACTGCAATTGTTTTTTTCATAGTAAATCCTCCTTTGATTGATGTTGATACCACTATCTTAGTAAAAATGCATAAAAGATAATACCTGAATTTCCGAACAAACAGCAAAAATACCGAACACATCTGGCGATTTGTCCGGTATTTTACTTTCTTTATAGAATTTTTGAACGGTATTCCCTGGGGGAGCATCCCATATATTTTTTGAAGACATAGCTGAAATACTTGTAGTCCCCAATTCCGCATTTCCACCCGATATCGGAAATGGCGTTGTCCTCATCTGCCAGCATGGCCAGCGCCTTCTGGATCCGATACCGGTTTAAATACTCGATCACGGTAGTACCCAAAGCTTTCTGGAACCGCTGGTTTAAATAGCGTTCCGAGTAATGCAGCTCTTCCTCCAGATCAGCCAGCGCGATCTTCTGGTCGTAATTTCCGGCGATAAAATCCAGAATCCGGGCGGCAACCGGGTCCATACCGCTCATGGCGTCCGTCTCCGGAATCAAAACGGAATGCTTCAGTTTTTCCCGGTCCTCCATTTCCCGGCGCAGAATTCTGATGTTTTTAAGCTCTAAAGCGGCCCGTTCCAGAGCCTCCTTCATTTCCTCCATATCAAGGGGCTTGAGTACGTAGTAGGAAACACCGTTTCGGATGGCTTCCCTGGCATACTCAAAATCTGAGTAGCCGGTCAGGATGATGGCGACGTAATCATAGGTGTCTTTCGTTCTGGCGATCATCTGGAGCCCATCCTCCACCGGCATGTTGATGTCGGTGATGACGATGTCCGGGTTTCGTTCCGCAATCAGAGCGCCGCCTTCTTCCCCGTTTCGAGCCTCTCCGACGACACTGCAGTTAAATTCCTCCCACGGTACGGAGTTCCTGATTCCTCTTCGGATGATGTCCTCATCCTCAACCAATATTACACTGTACAAGTTGTCCTCTCCTTATTTTTTAATTTGATATCTACCCGGAAATACTCACCTTCCCGGCTGTCTATGGTCATCTCGCTGTTATCCCCGTATTCCAGAACAATGCGCCGGGCCAGGTTCTGCAGACCGTTGTGCTCGGTTTTCAATTCCTCCGACCGCAGCATGGCGCGCAGCGTCTCCAGCGTCGCCCGGGGAACGCCCGGGCCGTTGTCCTCCACACTTAAATAGAGGTAATCCCCCTCACATCGGCCGCATATGGTGACGCGGATTTCCATCCTTTTCTTAAAACCGTATTTGATGCTGTTCTCGATGAGAGGCTGCAAAAGAAGCTTCGGAACGTCGTATCTCATACATTCGCCGGCAATGGCGGTCTCACAGAGGAAACGGTCGCCGAACCGGGTTTTCTGGATATAGAGATAATCTTCGATATACCTCATATCCTCCTGCAGTAATACATCCTGCTTCGTGTTATTGATGCTGTAGCGCAGAATGTGAGTGAATTTTTCTATGAGGTGCGCGGCTTTGTCTGGCTCTGACATGATCAGGTATTTGATGGTGTCCAGCGTATTATAGATAAAGTGCGGGTTGATCTGCGTCTGTAAGTTGCTGATCTCGATCATGCTGTTTAAACGGATTAAATCGGTGTTGCGCGTGTTCAGCTCGTTGATGCTCTTTACCATCCGGTTGATCTGACTGGCAATCTCCTCGAATTCGTCTCCGGTATGAATCTCAATGATATGGCTGCTGTCACCATGGCGTATAATTCTCATCTCATCGGCCAGTATGCCGACAGACCGCGCATTTTTCTCCGCCATGAGTTTGGACAGCTTTTGAGTCATGATAAACCAGATGACTCCCAGAAAGACGATGGTCAGAATACCGATGGCCAGGTAAAGTACATTTTTCGGATAATAGATGAAGGAATAGATCGTAACGCCTTCATCCTTTAAAAAGTGGGACGAAAGCAGATACCGGTTTCCATGGAGGAAGACCAGGCGCTGCTGTTCTTCATTCCGGAATTTATTGGTATTCCGTTCCGGGAGAAACCCCTCGCGGGAGCAGAAAATAATATCCCCGTTTGCCGTAGTGATGATGCTGTCGTACTGGTAATTGGAAAACAGCCTGGCCCAGTCATGGCCGTTTAAATACGCGCCTGCGAACCCGATGAGCTGGCCGTCACGGTAAAGCGGCCTGGAAAAGACGTATTCCGAGGTATCTCCGGTAAAATAGTACACTGTGTGATAGAGGCCCGGCCCGTTTTTCACGGTATTGTCGCAGACGATTCCGTTAAATGCGATCCGGTGCAGGTTCATGTCATCGTTTCCGTAGCTGGTATAGACGATATTATGGTTGCTGTCCGTAAGAATTAGGTTTAAGCGTATCGGACTGTCGACGTTGTACTTGCTTAAGGAGTAGCGTACCTCGCTCCCGTCTGTCCGGTTCTCAATGCACCGTGTAAAAATGGAGTCGTTTTCCGCATCATTCAAATACGTATCCGTGGCATGGTAGGCTGTTTGAAAGGTGCTGGTAAGAAATTCAATATGTTCCTGAACATTAAATCTCGTGTTTAAGTAATTGATGCCGAATATTGCTGCCGAAAAAAAGATGCATCCGATAAAAACCAGGAAAACGATATTCCTGGTTGCCGCTTTTTCCAGCTGCTTTTGAAATATGGTCTGTTCCCGTGTCTGTTTATATGCCATGGCGGTCTCCCATCAAAAGGCCTGCGGAGTTTAATCCGCAGACAGATATCTCTATATGCAGTATAGCACAAGACTGCAAATAAGGACATATTTTTTAATAAACCGAGACCTTTTTTTCTGTCCGGCAATTCGATAAAATATGATTAGAAAATATCGGAGGATGATACAAATGGAGAACTATTACCTCGCAGTGGATATCGGCGCCTCCAGCGGCCGCCATATCCTCGGCACAGTGAAGGACGGAACCATCAGTCTGGAAGAGATCTACCGTTTTGAAAACGGTATGAAGAAAAAGAACGGCCATCTCTGCTGGGATGTGGAATCCCTGTTTCATGAAATTAAGATGGGGATGAAGCAGTGCGCAGCACTGGGAAAGATTCCATGCAGCATGGGAATTGACACATGGGCGGTGGATTTTGTCCTGTTGGACGGAGAAGGCCGGATTCTGGGAGACGCGGTCGGCTACCGGGATGACAGAACGAAGGGAATGGATGAAAAGGTATATGAAACCATTTCTCCGGAAGCCCTGTATGAGAGGACAGGAATTCAGAAGCAGATTTTCAATACCATCTATCAGCTGATGGCGGTGAAGGAGGAGAGACCGGAAGAGCTTGCCGGCGCAGAGTCCATGCTGATGATTCCGGATTACTTTCATTATCTGCTGACCGGAGTGAAGAAACAGGAATATACCAATGCGACGACGACCCAGCTGGTCAGTCCGGTGACGAAAACGTGGGATTATGAGCTGATTGCGCGTCTGGGATATCCTGAGAAACTGTTTACAGAGCTGTCCATGCCGGGAACCGTGGTGGGAACGCTGACGAAAGCCGTGGAGGACGAGGTTGGCTTTACCTGCGAGGTGGTGCTTCCGGCAACTCATGACACGGGATCGGCGGTAATGGCCGTACCGGTACCGGAGAATGCCTCCGGAAACAGCAGTGATGCGGACGGCGGCCTGTTATACATAAGCTCCGGTACCTGGTCTCTGATGGGAACGGAATTAACAGAGGCAGACTGTTCTGCAGAAAGCCGAAAGGCCAATCTGACCAATGAAGGCGGTTATGAGTATCGTTTCCGTTATTTAAAGAACATCATGGGGCTGTGGATGATCCAGTCCGTGAAAAAGGAACTGGCGGCAGCCGGAGAGACGTATTCCTTTGCAGAGCTTTGCCGCATGGCTTCTGAGGAAACCATACAATCCATTGTGCCCTGCAACGACGACGTATTTCTTGCGCCGGAGAGTATGACGGAAGCGATAAAAGAGTATTTAAGAAAATCCGGTCAGGAAGTACCAGAGACGGCCGGCGCGCTGGCCGCAGTCATCTACAACAGCCTGGCTCAGTGCTATAAGGAGACCGTGGAGGAACTGGAAGCCATCACAGGCAGAACGTATCAGGCCGTGAACATTGTGGGCGGCGGTTCCAATGCAGACTACTTAAACCGGCTGACTGCAGGGGCTACAGGAAAAACCGTATATGCGGGTCCTGGCGAGGCAACCGCTGTCGGGAACCTTCTGGCACAGATGATTCAGGCCGGTGAATTTAAGGGACTTCAGGAAGCGAGAGCGGCAGTTTACCGCTCGTTTGAGATCAGTACCTATTAAAATAGCGGAGGATTGAAGGATGATACACAAATCGTTTAAAATGCATCTGTATGAAGGCATGGCAGAAGAGTACGAGAGACGGCACAACCTGCTCTGGCCGGAGATGAAGGATATGATTCATGAGTACGGCGGCCATAATTACTCTATCTTTCTGGACAGCGAGACGAATGTGCTTTACGGCTACATCGAGATTGAAGATGAAGATAAATGGGCGGAATCAGCCGACACGGCCATCAACCGCAAATGGTGGGATTATATGGCCGATATCATGGACACCAACCCGGACAACAGCCCGGTGAGCGTGGATCTAAAGCCGGTATTCCACCTGGACTGACCGGAGAGGATACGGCCGGCAGCGGGCAGACAGGAAAATCAGAATAACTGGGAAATCAGAATAACTGGAAAATGATAATAGAAAAGCAGGAAAAAGGAGAATAACACCATGACAGTAAAAGAAAGATACGAAGCCGCAAAAGAAATCTACCGGGCAGCCGGTGTGGATACGGATGCAGCGCTGGAGGCGCTGAAGAATATTCCCGTTTCCATGCACTGCTGGCAGGGAGATGACGTAATCGGATTTGACGGCGCGGGCGCCCTTTCCGGCGGAATCCAGGCGACAGGAAACTATCCGGGGCGTGCGAGAACGCCGGAGGAACTGATGTCAGATATGGACAAGGCGCTTAGCCTGATTCCGGGAACGCACAGAATCAACCTTCATGCCAGCTACGCCGTGTTCGAAGATGGCGAGTGGGCGGACAGAGACAAGCTGGAGCCGAAGCATTTTGCAAAGTGGGTGGAATTTGCTAAGGAAAGAGGTCTCGGCATCGATTTTAATCCGACCTTATTCTCTCATATAAAAGCTGAGAATGCCACGTTATCCAGTGAGGATCCCGAGATCCGCAGATTCTGGATCGACCATGTAAAGGCCTGTATCCGTATTTCCGAGTATTTCGCACAGAAACTGGGAACTCCGTGTACCATGAACATCTGGATTCCTGACGGCTTCAAGGATATTCCTGCGGACCGCACGGCTCCGAGAGCGAGACTGAAGGATTCCCTGGATCAAATCCTTTCCATAGATTACGACAAGTCGAAGGTATATGTGGCGGTTGAATCCAAGGTGTTCGGGATCGGTATGGAAAGCTGTACCGTAGGTTCCCATGAATTCTATATGAATTACGCTTCCAAGAATGATATTTTATGCCTGCTGGACAGCGGTCATTACCATCCGACAGAGGTGGTATCCGACAAGATTTCTTCCATGCTTCTGTTCTTTGACAAAGTGGCTCTTCATGTGACGAGACCGGTGCGCTGGGACAGCGACCACGTAGTATTGTTTGACGACGAGACGAGAGAGATCGCCAAGGAAATCGTCCGCGGCGGCGCAGACCGCGTCTTACTGGCCCTCGATTTCTTCGATGCCAGCATCAACCGCATCAGCGCCTGGGTAGTGGGCATGCGCAATATGCAGAAAGCGCTGTTAAACGCACTGCTTCTTCCGAACGGTAAGATGGCGGAGCTTCAGAATGAAAGAAAGTTCACGGAGCTGATGATGCTTTCCGAGGAGATGAAGACCTATCCGTTAGGCGACGTGTGGGATTACTTCTGTGAGCAGAACGGTGCTCCTGTTAAAGAGGCGTGGTTTGAGGAAGTAAAGAGATATGAGGCCGACGTTCTGGCGAAGAGAAGCTAAGTACGGCAGTGGTTATGGAATAGAAGATAACTGGGATAAAAAGAATAAGAACAGAAAGAACAAGAACAGAAAGAACAGGTGTATATAAAATGAGAGTAACAGACGCAGAATTTGTAAAAGGTTTTATCCGTCTCTGTGACGACGGCTTCAAGCAGAACTGGCATGAAAGAAACGGCGGCAACTTAAGCTACCGCATCAAACCGGAAGAAGTGGAATCCGTAAAAGAAGAATTGACAGACAGCAATCCGTGGCAGCCGATCGGAACCAGCGTTCCAAAGCTGGCAGGCGAGTACTTCATGGTGACAGGAAGCGGAAAGTATTTCCGTAATGTGATTCTTGATCCGGCGGCTAACAGCTGCATCATCGAGGTAGACGAAGCGGGAGAGAACTACCGCATCTGCTGGGGCCTTGTAAACGGCGGACGCCCCACCAGCGAACTCCCCTCCCATTTAATGAACCATGAAGTGAAGAAAGAAGTGACAGGCGGAAAGCACCGCGTGATCTACCATGCGCATCCGACCAACGTCATCGCCCTGACCTTCGTTCTTCCGCTGGAAGATAAGGTGTTTACAAGAGAGTTATGGGAAATGGCTACTGAGTGTCCGGTCGTATTTCCGGATGGCGTGGGCGTGGTCGGCTGGATGGTTCCGGGCGGACGCGATATCGCCGTGGCTACCAGTGAGCTGATGAAGAAATACGACGTTGCCGTATGGGCTCACCACGGCCTGTTTGCCTCCGGCGAAGACTTTGATCTGACCTTCGGCCTGATGCATACCGTGGAGAAATCTGCGGAAATCCTGGTAAAGGTTCTGTCGATCCGCCCGGATAAGCTGCAGACCATTACACCGCAGAATTTTAAGGATCTGGCGAAAGATTTTAAGGTTACGCTTCCGGAGGAGTTTCTGTACGAAAAGTAAGCGGCCTGATTGCCATGGAGAGGTCATGGGAGGCGCCCGGTTCCAGTCTGCGTACATGATTTTTGTGAATCAGCTCATCTCCTTCTCCGGTGCGGGCCCCGGAGCCGTTCCAGGGCTCGATACAGAGAAATGGCGCCTGGTCCGGATATGTGGTCCAAAAGGCAATGGTTTCAAAGTCCGGATAGGAAACCTCGACTCCGCATCCGTCAGCCCGGTGAATGAGGGCGACTCTGCGGGAGGCGATTTTAGGAAAATAGAGGGCGTTGTCCCGGAAGAGTGCCCTGGACAGAGAAATGGTACGGCCGCGGAGTTCATATCCGCGGCCGTTGGAGAGGTATTCTCCCTGGAAACGGTCAAACGGCATGGCATAAACGTCTTCCTCTTTCTCAAATATAAGACAGTAATCCTCGAAGACAGCGTCTTCCTCCATGGGACAGCGAAAGCCAGGATGGGCTCCGATGCAGTAGTACAGGGCAGAGGAGTCCCTGTTGGCAACCCGGTATTTCAAAAAAAGGCTTCCGGCATTCAGTTCATAGGTCAGTGACAACCGGAAGGACCAGGGATACATGGCCTTTGTGAGTGCGTTGTCCTGGAGTAAAAACGATGCACGGTCCTCCGACTGTTCCAGCCTTTGAAACTCCATGTCCTTGCAGAAGCCGTGCTTTGGAAGTCTGTAGCTGCTTCCGTCGATCAGGAGCCGGTTATTCCTGCAGTCGCCTACCACGGGAAAGAGGAGCGGAGAGCATCGGCTCCAGAAGCGCGGATCGCGCTGCCAGATGTATTCTTTTCTGCTGCGGTCTTTTAAAGAGATCAGCTGTGCCCCTGCACTGTCAATCACCGCAGTTAATTCTGAATTTCTAATTGTAGTCAACATAAAATTTCTCCCTTTCAGCAGAATTCATTTACCCCGTACATCGGCCGGAGCCTTTGGCCTTCCGAAGCAGATTTGCGCTGCAGCAAAATACCGGATACGGATACTATACCATCCTTTTTGCTTGCCGGAAACAGGAATATCAGGTATGATAGTAGACAGTAAAGGAGGCTTGTCATATGCTTCGCATCGAAAATTCCGGAAAATCTCAGATGAAATCCAGAAACAGGGTTCGTGTATTTCGTGAAATATTAAATAATGAAGGCATTTCCAGAAAACAGCTGGAGAAGCGTCTGGGCCTTTCTGCACCGTCTGTTACGCGGGTTGTAGAGGAACTGCTGCGGGAAGGGCTGATATGTGAGGAAGGGACAGAACAGACCCATATGGGGCGCAGACCAGTTATGCTTTGTGTTAAAAAGAATGCCTATTACAGCATTGGAATGAATTTAAGCAGGTCCAGACTGTATTACTGTATAAAGAACCTGGGGGGAGAACCAGTCCATTCCGGAGAGATCAGGCTTCAGGGGAGAAAGAGGGGAGATCAGCTGCTAAGTCTGATGGAATCTGCGGTCGAAGACTGTTTGAAAACAGCAGGCGTTGAGAAAAGACACCTTTTTGCCATTGGTATTGCTTCCCGCGGAACGGTAAATGAAGGCAAAGGAAGCGTGATCTATACACCCGATTCCGGTGAAGAGATTCTGGTTAAGGAATACATGAAAGAACGGTATGACTGCCAGATTCTCGTGGAAAATAATGTGATTGCCGATTTAAAGGGACAGTATCTGGACTTAAGCGGCACGAACCGGAACCTGGTGTATCTCTACATTTCTGACGGAGTCGGAGGCAGCATTATCTGTAATGGCCAGGTGATCGACGGGGAGAACAGCATGGCAGGGAAATTCGCCCATATTCTTGTGGAGAGCGGGGGAAGACTGTGTGCCTGCGGAAAACGGGGGCATTTGGAATCGTATGTGTCTAAGCCGGCGATGGAAGAAGCATATTTCGAGGCCAGTGGGAAAAGACTGGAACTGCCGGAGATATGCAGACTGGCAAATGCCGGGGAGACGGCCGCTGCAGCAGTCCTGACGGATGCCATTGACAAGCTGGCGATTGGCATTAACCAGATTTTTCTGGTTGTGAATCCGGGAACGCTTGTCTTATATGGGGATCTGTTTGAATGCGTCGACGGGATTGTGGAGTATTTAAAGCAGAGAACAAAAGAACTGGCATTTACGGAGGAGATTGCGGATAACTGCTGGCTGGTGAGGGAAAAGAAAAATGTCCGTATTGAAGAAAGCATTGCCAGGCTGTCTGTGGAACAGGCTCTCGAGATTATTGTATAAACCTCATAAAAAATATATAATTTCATATTGAAAAAATATAGAGATGTGATATAATGATAAAAAGACAACGGGGTGTGTCTTAAAAATTTAACTAATTAATTTCATTATGAAATTATATGAGAAGGAGAGGCAGCAAATGAAAAGAAGAAAATTGATGGCATTGGTACTTGCAGGAGCTATGGCGGCGGTTGTGGGATGCAGCAGCCAGAGCGGAACGGTGAAGCAGCCGGAGACGCAGAAGGAGGCGGCCAGCCAGGAGAGCACGAAAGAGAATGGAAATGAGGGAAATACGGCCGGTGACAGCACTGCCGCACAGGCGGGCAGCTGGAAACCGGATCATGACATCACAATCCGTGTGCCCAATGCAGCAGGCGGGACGATGGACACGATCACGAGAATTCTGGGACAGGGGATCCAGCAAAGCACAGGGACTACGGTTATGATTAATAATCTGACCGGAGCATCCGGAGCTATCGCGGCCAATGATCTTCTGGCAAAAGATGCGGACCCCTGCGAACTGATGACATCAGGAATTGCGCTGTTTACACTGGCGCCTCTGTTCAACCAGGATATTAAAGTCAGTCTGGACGATTTCACCATCGTGTCAGGTATGGTATCTGAGGATTTTGTGCTCTGTGTAAACCCGGAGAAGAGCGGTATCCATAACTGGGAAGAACTGAAGGCTTATGGAGAGAAGGAACGTATTCTGTTCGGATCCAATACGCCAGGTGGAACCACTCATATGCTGGGAACCGCACTGTTCGGAGAAGCCGGTTTAAACGCGGAAGCCGTGACCTCGGATGGAACGAATAAGGACATGCTGGCTCTGACCTCCGGTGACGTAATCTGTGCCATTGGCAATGCCAGCGCCTGTCAGCAGTTTATCGAAGAGGGAACAGCGGTTCCCATTGCCGTATTTTCCGCAGAAGCCTATGATGGATTCGAAGGCTTTACCGTTCCGTCAGTCGTGGATCTGGGCTATGATATTCAGTTTAAGTCCTGTAATTTCCTGATTGCAAAAAAGGGAGCGGATCAGGCTGCTCTGGATCAGATTCACGATATGATTCTGGCCTATACTGAGACGGAGGAATGTAAAAAACTGGCTGAAAGTGCGAAATACGTGCCGGATATTGCTGACGGAGCGAGTGTACGTGCCATTGTTGAGGAATCCGCAAACATGTGCCGGGAAATCTATGAAAAGTATTATCACTAAACCTGTGGGGAGAAACCGATATGAAAGTGAAGTACAGGACAAATCTGTGTGCCGGAATCATAAGCGTAATCTTCGGCCTGGCAGTTCTCTGGCTGATTCCGGCTCAGATTGGTACAGAATATTCGTCAGGACGCGGTCTGACCTCCAGGGCTGTTCCGGGCGGAGCGGCCATGCTGTTTATCGTGTGCGGAGCGGCACTAATCTTTCAGAGCCTGATTCTAAAGAAGGACACGGTCCGGGAACTTAATCTGGCGAAAGAAGGAAAGGCGCTCCTCTACATGGCGGTGTTCGCCATCTATGTAATACTGTTTGATTACAGCTTTATTGTGGCTTCCATTTTCCTTGGAACCGTGACTCTGCTTTTTACAAAGAGCAAAAGAAAGCTGTATTATGTAATTGTAATGATCACGGTTATCGTTTTGTATCTGCTGTTTACGCAGGTACTTCACGTGAGATTGAAGTAGGAGGCCGCAAATGAAGGAAATTATAGTTCAGGCACTGCCCCAGCTGTTCACTCTGGAGAATTTTGTGTTTGTAAACCTGGGGATTTTTATCGGAATCATCTTCGGATCGATACCAGGGCTGAATGGCAATCTGGCCATTACGGTTCTGATTCCGTTCACTTTTAAACTGGGCAGTATACCGGCTTTGCTGATGCTGACCGCCATCTTCTTTGGCTCGAATTTTGGAGGCTCCATAACGGCCATCCTTATTAATACGCCGGGCACGAATGCAGCAGCGGCCACTTTGCTGGATGGCTATCCCCTGTCCAAAAAAGGGAAAACGAGAAAGGCTCTGGACATGGCGCTGGCAGCTTCAACCTTTGGCGGCCTGGTGAGTGCTCTGTGTCTTCTGTTTTTTGCACCGCAGATCAGTAAAATCGCTATTTATTTTGGGGCGCCGGAGTATTTTGCACTGGCGGTATTCGGGCTGTCCGTGATAGCCTCTGTCAGCGGAAGCAGTATTTTAAAGGGAGTAATCAGCGGAGCGTTTGGCGTTCTGATTGCTACGGTAGGGATCGATGCTGTCAGCGGAGTCACACGTTTTACCTTCGGCAGCCTGCAGATGTATAACGGAATCAAGATGCTGGCAGTTTTACTGGGGGTATACGCAATCGCCCAGATGATCAGCCGCGTAAACGGCACGGAGGAAGAGGATTCCGGTACGGAGCTGAAAAAGGCGGATCCCTCGGATCGACTGACCTTCAAAGAGATAAAGAGTACGATCCCAACGATGCTGAAGTCATCCGCGATCGGGGCGTTCATCGGAGCCATACCGGGTACAGGCGGGGCAATCGCTTCCTATATTGCTTATAATGAAGCCAAACGCTGCGCAAAACCGGGCGAGAAGTTCGGGGAAGGAGAGTTAAAGGGAATCGCCGCTCCGGAGTCTGCCAACAATGGGGCGACAGCGGCTACGCTGATTCCGCTGCTTACACTGGGAATCCCGGGCGATGCGGTGGCAGCCACACTGCTGGGTGCATTCACCATGCATGGACTGGTGGTTGGGCCTAAGCTGTTTTCTTCTTCCGGGCCTGTCGTCTATGCAATTTTAATTGGCTGTGTGATTTCACAGATTGTGATGTTTTTACAGGGGAAGTATCTGCTTCCGGTTTTCGTAAAAATCACACATATTCCCCAGGAGCTTCTGACGGCCCTTCTGGTTGTTATCTGCTGTACAGGAGCGTTCTCCCTGGCGAATTCCTCTTTTGACGTGCGGGTTATGCTGATATTCGGCGGGATCGCTTATTTTATGCAGAAGGTAGAACTGCCTCCCGTACCGATCATTCTGGGGATCGTCCTTGGCCCTATCGCAGAGGCCAATTTAAGAAATTCCCTTGTCCTTTCAGGCGGCTCCTGGACCATATTCTTTAAACGTCCGATCTGCCTGGCATTCATCATTCTGACCTTTGTTCTTATCTGGCTTTTAAAGAAGAATGATAAAAAGCAGCGAAAAATGGAAGCGGAATTTTTCGAAAAATATGGAGAAAATACGGAGAGGTAAGGAAAAGAACCCTATGCATTATAAAAAATTATGGACGGATTTACACAGCAATATTCATCACAATCAGATGGGAGAACTGGACCAGTGGATCGAGCACGCCAAAAATACCGTTGATTTCTGGCCGGTCGCTTACTATCCCTTCTATATGAAGGCTACCAAAACGGGAGCTGGTCTGGAGGATCTATATGACGGAAAATTAATTGAAGAAGACTGGGAGCAGCTGCGCGAGGCGGTAAAACGGGAAAATGCAGCCGGTTATCCCATGTTTATGGGCTATGAGTGGCAGGGCTCCGGAAAGGATGGGGACCATAATGTGTTCTTTTTGGATAATGAGCAGGCAATGCACCATCCCATGAGATATGAGGAGCTTTATCAGGCATATAAGGATACGGAGGCGATTGCCATTCCCCATCATGTGGCCTACCAGCTGGGCAGCAGAGGAAAAAACTGGGAGACTCACCGGGAGGAGTTCTCTCCATTTGCGGAGATCTACTCCAGCCATGGGTGCAGTGAGAATGATACCGGCCCCTTTGACATGGAGCGCCATCTTCATATGGGCCCGCGAACCGGAGAGACGTGTTACGAGAGGGGACTGGAGAAAGGGTATCTGGTCGGCGCGATTGCCTCAGGAGACAACCACAATGTACCGGCTGTTCATGACCATGGAACCATGTGCGTGCTGGCAGCAGACAGAACCAAAGAAGCGATCTGGGAGGGACTGAAAAACCGCCGGGTATATGGTGTCAGCAGAAGCCGCATGGATATTGATTTTACGATCAACGGAAGTCCCATGGGGGCTGTGGTGAAGCCGGGAGAGGGCACACTTGCATTTACTGTTCGGGCGGCAGATGCCATTGACCGGGTAGAGATATTGAAGGATAACGTTCTCGATACCATGGCGGTTCATGCGGGAACATGGGAAAAGGCGGAATATACCGGCGTTGTAAAGGTGAAATTTGCAGTGGAGTTCGGGTGGGGGCCAAATCCAAAGTTTTATAAAGACCGGCTTGTCAAGACATGGGAGGGGTCTCTGGAGGTGCCCGGCCGTCTCTGTTCGGTACAGAAATGCTTTAACAGCTTCGGACAGGAGCTGTTAAACGTGACGGAAAAATCCTGTGAATTCCATATGACTACTTATATGAGCACGACTACGGGCCACTGGATGGGGCCGAGTACAGTCGTAAAGGAAGGCTTTGTGTTTGAGGTTGAGGGAAATACAGAGGACGAGATTGTGCTGAAGGTGGACAGCTACGTATACCGCCTGAAGATAGGAGAATTGATGAAATCATCGAGAATTCTTGCCCAGTACCGGGAGAGTATGGAGCTGGCAGCAGAAGTCTTTGGAAATGTAGAGCACTACCGTGATGATTTTTACTGGCATAACGCCTATAAAACCAGAATCCGCCAGGCGGTGCCGGAAGAGGCGTATACCATGAGCTGCGAAAAGAAGGTTGCACTGGAGGCGGGAAGCTGTTACCGGCTCCGGGTACATCTGAGAAATGGAGATACAGCCTGGGTTTCCCCGATTTTTGTGAGACAATAACAAAAAAAGAGTTCCAGGGAATGAGTGGCTTCCTGTTTCGCTGACAGGAAGCACCGTTCATTCTCCGGAACTCTTTCTTAAATTACCGGATGGTTATGGTTCGTCAACCGTATCCTCCACAATCGTCGTGGATTCCTCTGCGGCAAACTTCTTTAATGCATCACCGGTTCCTTCGTATATTTCTTCAACTTCATCTGAGTCTTCTTTATCTTCGGTATCTGCGGCCTGCTCCGGTTCCTCTTTGAAACTGTCTGCAGCGCCGGCTGCGTAATCGAGCCCGCCGTCTTCGGTGATATCTTCTTCCTCATCATCCTCTGAACGGTCCATGGCTGTATCAAGCATATCCTTGGCTGTATCGGCAACTGCGGAAGCGGCTTCCCTGGCCGTACTGTTCACAATGTTAGCTGCGTCTTTCACGAGGTTCTTCGCGGCAGAGGCTGCATCCTTGGCGGCGTCAGCCATATCGGCGGCCGCAACCTTAAATTCATCTTTGTCAGCGTGAAGGGATACGTAGTTCCTGTTCATTGTGCTGTCAATCTTGGAAATGTCGTCATTCCCGTCATCTTCAAAATCATGAAAATCTTCTTCCAGTTCTTTATGGAAAGATTTATATTTCGTAAAATAAGAGATACCGGCCGCAACGGCACCCGCGATGGTGGCAAAAGCCACTAATTTCCCAAAACCATTACCCTTTTTTGCCATGTGAAACACTCCTTTCATTTGATTCTTATTGTAATACTTATAAAGAAAAAAATAAAGGTATATAATAAGAAAATTTCTATAAACTATGTAGGAATGGGAAAATGCTCTCAGTTATGGAATGAAATTGTAAAAAATATATAAAATTAGCACTCAACTATTGACAGTGCTAATAATGAGTGATATAACTTAGTATGTGGTTAAAAGAAGTTTCCATTTGCGAAACAAAAAGAAAGAATCAATAGAAACAGTATGAGGAGGAATTGCAATGAAATTAGTACCATTATTTGACAGGGTAGTATTAAAACCATTGGTTGCAGAGGAAACGACAAAATCCGGAATCGTTTTACCGGGTCAGGCAAAAGAGAAACCGCAGCAGGCGGAAGTAATCGCAGTAGGACCAGGCGGCCTGGTTGATGGCAAAGAAGTGACCATGCAGGTAAAGGTCGGCGATAAAGTAATCTTTTCCAAGTATTCAGGAACCGAAGTGGAAGGTGAAAGCGAAAAAGATAAGCTGGTTATCGTAAAGCAGAACGATATCCTGGCAGTGATCGAATAAACCGAATCCCTGAGACCTTGAGACAATATCAACAGGCAATACCGAAATCATAACAAAAACGATAGATAGAAAGAAACTGGAGGAATGAAATCATGGCAAAGCAGATTAAATATGGTGTAGACGCCAGAAAAGCACTGGAAGCCGGCGTAAATCAGTTAGCAGACACAGTTCGTGTAACCCTGGGCCCGAAAGGAAGAAACGTTGTTCTTGACAAATCTTTCGGCGCTCCGCTTATCACCAACGATGGTGTAACCATTGCAAAAGAGATCGAGCTGGAAGATCCATATGAGAACATGGGTGCCCAGCTGGTTAAGGAAGTTGCGACAAAGACCAATGACGTAGCTGGTGACGGTACCACCACAGCGACCGTTCTGGCTCAGGCGATGATCAATGAAGGTATGAAGAACGTGGCTGCAGGCGCTAACCCGATCGTTTTAAGAAAGGGTATGAGAAAAGCTACTGAGGCAGCTGTAGATGCGATCGCAAAGATGAGCGAGCCGATCAAGGGCAAAGCCTCCATCGCAAGAGTAGCTGCAATTTCCGCAGCAGACGATGCAGTCGGCGAGATGGTAGCCGATGCCATGGAGAAGGTTTCCAACAACGGCGTTATCACCATTGAAGAATCCAAGACCATGAAGACCGAGTTAGACTTGGTAGAAGGTATGCAGTTTGACAGAGGATACGTTTCCGCTTACATGTGCACCGATATGGAGAAGATGGAAGCAAACTTAGACGATCCGTATATCCTTATTACAGATAAGAAGATTTCCAACATTCAGGAGATCCTTCCATTATTAGAGCAGGTTGTACAGTCCGGCGCAAGACTCTTAATCATTGCAGAAGACATCGAAGGCGAGGCTCTGACCACTTTAATCGTCAACAAGTTAAGAGGTACCTTCAATGTAGTTGCTGTTAAGGCTCCTGGCTACGGCGACAGAAGAAAAGAGATGCTTCAGGATATCGCCATCTTAACAGGCGGCAAGGTAATTTCCGAAGAATTAGGCTATGAGTTAAAGAGCACCACCATGGATATGCTTGGACGCGCAAAATCCGTTAAGGTTCAGAAGGAAAATACCATCATCGTGGACGGTGAAGGCAGCAAAGACGAGATCGAAGCCAGAATCGGCCAGATCAAGGCTCAGATTGAAGAGACCACATCTGATTTTGATAAAGAAAAATTACAGGAAAGACTTGCGAAGTTATCCGGCGGTGTTGCTGTTATCCGCGTAGGTGCGGCAACAGAGACCGAGATGAAGGAAGCAAAGCTTCGTATGGAAGACGCTTTATCCGCAGCAAGAGCAGCCGTTGAAGAGGGCGTTATCGCCGGCGGCGGTTCCGCTTATATCCATGCTATGAAGGACGTTCAGAAAGTCATTGACGGTCTGGAAGGCGAAGAAAAGACAGGCGCTAAGATTATCTTAAAGGCTCTGGAAGCTCCGTTATACCACATCGTGGCAAACGCAGGTCTGGAAGGCGCCGTTATTATCAGCAAGGTAAAAGAAGCAGCGGTAGGCACAGGCTTTGACGCTTATAAGGAAGAATACGTAGACATGATCGAAGCCGGTATCCTGGATCCGACCAAAGTTACAAGAAGTGCATTACAGAATGCGAACAGTGTTGCATCTACCTTATTGACAACTGAATCTGTTGTTGCTAATATAAAAGAAAAAACACCTGCAGCTCCGGCTCCAGGCGGAATGGATATGATGTAATAACGGAAGCAAAAGCGACGCATGCGTAATGAAAAGAGGGTTTGCAGTGCTTGCATTGCAGATCCTCTTTTTGCTATCACAGAAATTGAGGGTCCCCTCTGCGTCAGGCTCTTTATTCCATCATCTCCCTTCACAGAAGAAAGGACAACAGTCTATGAATGAAATGTATGCAGAATGGCTCGTAAAACGGAAAGCACCGGCTTATATGATGCTTGTCAAGGTATTGATGGTTCTGGTATGTGTGGTGGCGTTTTTTATCGCCGTATCACCGCTGCTCGGAATATTTGGTATTCTTGTTCTGTTTGCGGCAGCGGCGGCAGCCTATTTTGTCTTCCGCAACAGTGAAGTTGAATTTGAGTACCTCTATGTGACCAATCAGCTGACCATTGACCGGATTTACGGAAAGACCAAGAGAAAGAAAGCCTGGGAAGGTTCCATGGATGAAATTCAGATCGTTGCGCCCACCGGTTCCACTGAGGCGAAAGACCATGAGACGAATAATATGAAGGTTTTGGATTTTTCTTCCCATATGCCGGATGCGAAGACGTTTACCTTAATCAGCCAGTCCGGCAGTAATTCTACGAAGATTATTTTCGAACCGAATGATAAACTTCTTCACTGCATGAAGATGACGGCTCCGCGCAAGGTAGTGGATCGGATTTAGGGATTTATTTGAAAAGAAGATTTGAATTAATTCAGAGATAAGAATGATAAGGGAAAAGGGCAGATACACGTGACAGTTTTGGCAGCGTGTG
Organism: Hungatella sp. SL.1.14; assembly: GCF_024460495.1. NCBI lineage: Bacteria > Bacillati > Bacillota > Clostridia > Lachnospirales > Lachnospiraceae > Hungatella > Hungatella sp. SL.1.14. The sequence goes on from NZ_JANFYJ010000007.1 coordinate 248,161, forward strand.
TCTGCCCTTTTTTTATATGAAATACGCCGGAAATAATGTCTTTCACACACGGAAAACAGATTAAAATTGTCCGTTGACAAGTGGTGCAAAATTTGTTAAACTATGTAACTAACAAGCTAAAATTTATTAGCTGTATTAATAAAAACGACAAGAAAGAGAGGAAAATTTAATGGGTACAATTATTGGCGACGGCATTACTTTTGACGACGTACTTTTAGTTCCGGCATATTCAGAAGTAATCCCGAATCAGGTTGATTTAACGACCAACTTAACGAAGACCATCAAGCTGAATATTCCCCTGATGAGTGCAGGTATGGATACGGTAACCGAGCACCGCATGGCCATTGCCATGGCAAGACAGGGAGGTATCGGTATCATCCACAAGAATATGTCGATCGAGGCACAGGCGGAAGAGGTGGATAAGGTAAAACGGTCGGAGAATGGCGTCATAACAGATCCATTTTATCTTTCTCCAGAGCATACATTAAAGGATGCGGACGAGCTGATGGCCAAATTCCGCATTTCCGGCGTTCCGATTACAGAAGGCAGAAAGCTGGTTGGTATCATAACAAACCGGGATTTGAAATTTGAGGAAGATTTTTCACGCAAGATTAAGGAGAGTATGACTTCCAGAAATCTGGTCACTGCAAAGGAAGGCATCACCATGACAGAGGCGAAGAAGATTCTCGCCAAGGCAAGGGTGGAGAAGCTTCCGATCGTCGATGATGATTTTAACTTAAAGGGACTTATTACGATTAAGGATATTGAGAAGCAGATTAAGTATCCGTTATCTGCAAAAGACAGCCAGGGAAGACTTCTGTGCGGCGCTGCCATTGGAATTACGGCCAATGTCCTGGAGCGTGTGGCTGCGCTGGTGGCCTCCAAGGTTGACGTCATTGTTCTGGACTCTGCCCATGGCCATTCTGCCAATGTATTAAATTGTGTGCGTATGATTAAGGAAGCATATCCGGATCTTCCTGTTATTGCCGGAAATATAGCGACCGGAGATGCAGCAAAAGCCCTGATTGAAGCCGGTGCAGATGCAATTAAGGTTGGAATCGGACCGGGATCTATCTGTACGACCCGTGTGGTCGCCGGTATTGGTGTACCGCAGATCACAGCGGTTATGGACTGTTACGCTGTGGCGAAAGAATATGGCATTCCGGTTATCGCAGACGGAGGGATCAAGTATTCAGGCGATTTAACGAAGGCCATTGCAGCAGGCGGCAATGTCTGTATGATGGGAAGCATGTTTGCGGGCTGCGATGAGAGCCCGGGAACCTTCGAACTGTATCAGGGAAGAAAGTATAAGGTATATCGCGGCATGGGATCGATTGCGGCGATGGAGAACGGAAGCAAGGACCGCTACTTCCAGTCGGATGCTAAAAAACTGGTTCCGGAAGGCGTAGAAGGACGTGTTGCGTACAAAGGACTTGTAGAGGATACCGTATTCCAGATGCTGGGCGGACTCAGAGCAGGTATGGGTTACTGTGGAGCGTCCGATATTAAGACGCTTCAGGAAACTGCAAAATTCGTAAAGATCACGGCGGCTTCTTTAAAGGAAAGCCATCCTCATGATATTCATATTACGAAAGAGGCTCCGAACTACAGTATTGATGAGTAAGCAGACGTGATGTGTGATGATTGTTCTTAAGTTTTTATCTGCCGGTATAACCCGTAATTACGGGGTATACCGGCAGTTTCCATACCGGAAGAGTTTCACAGATCCCCTCACGGCATTTCATTCTGGGGCTGTCTGTCCAGGTCACAGCTCCACAATTTTTCTTACCGTATTTGCGGTTCGTATTGTAATTCTGCCGCTAACGCCTGAGCTGGCAGTCTTAGACCACCAATTCGTTTTTTGATAATCGTTCCTGCTAAAGGACCAGAAAATAACATTGTTATAGTGATACACGTTCTCGTACCCGGTTTTAGGATTGCCGATTTCATCATAAAACGCCTCATAAGAGAGAGGAGGCATGAGAAATATAAGATTATCATATCGTTCTTTATGATCTGTTCCCCACCAGTCAGGAGCGTGATTCAACAGCTCCTTCAGTTCATCCTGTAAAATAATAAAAACCGGAACAGCCATATCAAAAATGTCTGTTATCATGAACTGTATTTTATTTGTAAGAATCTTGATATCCTGGACGGTGCTTGAAAAGATTACATTGCCGCTGTTCAGATATGTAGTAATCTCTGTAAAACCAAACTCTGCAAAGCCCTTCTTTAGTTCAGACATGGATATTTTATTTTTTCCGCTTCTGTTGATTCCCCTTAACAAGGCAATATATCTGTTCATATGACACGTTCCTCTCTGCTGCTTATAACTGATTTAAGACTGTCTCCAACGCATAAATGCGACTAACTCAGCATCGGAACCAGGACCGCTGTACTCAGATACCATAAGATAGTTTTCGTCGGCAATTATTCCGTAATATCTGTCACTGCCCTTTTTGGAAAGCTGATTCCCTAAATAAATTTTATCATCATTCCAAAACCTGATAATCTGTTCATTTGGCAAAGTATATTCAAGGTTGATGAGAGAGCCTTTCAGTGCATGGAGCTCTGTGATTTCTTCCATATCTTCTATATTAAGTGCACGAAATGCTGCAATTAAATTTCTTTTGAATTCACATAATTCTTTCTCTCCTTTTTCCAGACATAACGCAGCCATGCACTCTGCGCCAAATGGCCGGCCGTTCGTCTCCATGCAGCCATTACAAATGCTGCTTAATTCGCATTTGGTACAATCGATTCCGCAAATAGATGCAGCCATTTTTGTTTTTCCTCCATCATTTTGATTTTATCAATACCGGGAAGCAGATGATTCCCTTAGAACAGGCCTGATATACTTAAAATATTGTTCGGGATCATAATAAAAGTACATGATTCTGCCGGGGGAAGTATCGAGGCAGTAACCAGATTTTGTGTAGTCAAAATCAGCCATTGCCGTTTCAATCTTTTCTTCTACACTGCAATTTTCCTGTTCATAATCGAATGGCCCATGTTCAAAGACAATATACTCGGCTTCGGGAATATCAGCCATAACCATCTGCGGCGGTACGTTTCCATGATAGTCACTGGGCAGCCGTACGCCCCAGCACTCTGTACGCAAAATCCCCCAATCGCAAAGTCTGCCGTTGGGGTCGTTCATATATGCCATAATCTGCCCGCCCGCGCAGTTGGCTTCGCTTCCTCCTTCGTCGTCTAATTTTCCCTTGATGCTGTCGAGCAAACCGCAGATTGTCTCGTAGTCCTGTCCCGGTATAAGATTTTGTTTACGCCAAAAATCCCAATATCCATTACTCTCGTAGTTTTTAATGTGTAAAAATTTGTGTGCAGGTATGGTTACAGAGTAAATTTTAATATCATCGGATGACTGAATCATACCAATCTCTCCCAATCCTAAAAAGTAGCGGTCAAAAGGGGTTATTTTTGTGCGGAGAGCCACGGGGGTCGGATTTTTCCGGTATTCACTGGGCGTTACACCGTATGCCCCCTTGAACGCTCTGGTAAATGCTTCATGTGATGAGAAGCCATAATCAAAAGCGATATCCAGCAGGCTTTTATCATGATCCCGAACCTCCTTTAATGCAAAGGCTAATTTCCTTTGCCGCAGATAGTCCCTAAACTGCATACCCGAAATCTCCTTGAATTTCCTGGTGGTATAAAATTCAGAATAGCCCAGTTTCCGGGAAAGAAAGCGCAGTGTGAGGGCTTCATCGTTATAGCTTTTAATACATTTGTCAATTTCATCAACAATTACTTGAATTTGTTTCTGCCATTCGTACATTCTCTTGCTCACCTCGTTTGTACCTCCCTATATTCATTATAAAGACATCGGGCGGCCGCTGCTTGATTTTACTTGCTGTTATTTTATTTAATTTTATGATATCGATTTTGCTGTTTTTCCAGTCACATTCGGATTAACTACAGTACAGTATACCGATTTTGCGGTTCTTACGTCAATGGTGCCGGTTAAAAACAGTTATCAAAAAGTACGGGTCACGGTGACGGAGGATGCCGGTGTTTCAATACCTGGGTCTGCATGGCTCGCCGAGCCTTGATGGTGTGAAGGAGTATATATGTGGTCGTCAGATTGGTTATCAGAGGATTTATTTAATAGGATTTATTTAATATAGAAGAAAGGCTGTTATTTTGAAATGATCAGATTTTTCATTCAAAAATGGAAGAATGAATTTTGAATGGGGAAAATATGCAAATTGTAGCTGCGGATTTATAGGAGAATGTAATGGGAAAATATGATATTAAGGCATGAAAACAGAAATATAACTGAATATTAGATAAATAATAATAAAAATATTGAATTAATGGTGCGTATAATTTAATTTATCTACCAATTTTGGGAATAAAACTCGGCATTATTAACAAATAAGAAGTAAAAAATTACAAAGAAAGAAATGGAAAAAAGTTGAAATGTAACCATTCTGTTACCATGAAGATGTATAATGCTTCTATAATTAAGTTTTTTGTAAGGAAAATAAAATAAACGGCAGATTTTTTTAGAAGGAACAGGATGTTTTGATTCGTACGGATTACTTAAATTAAATTATAAGAAGGTGAGAAAATTGTCGATAGCAAAAATGAGCATGCTTGATAACTCATATCGCTATTTTACCGTAACAGTAGACCGGTATGAGAGGCAGTGTATGGAGGGAATTATCAGTCACGCGGGAGAAACACCCGGTATCCGTTATGGTAACTTTCTTGAATTAGTACTCCAGATGGACCAGATATTCAACCGGATGTCGTGTCCGAAACAGACCATGGAATTCCGGAGGTTTACCGGTACTGATTATCCGGCACCGAAAGTGAAAGAATGCAGGAAGGTATGTAATGGAAAATTAGCAACATTTCATATATATGTAAAATTCCGATATGACGCCAGCTGGCAGGGAGAGATAACCTGGCTGGAGGAAGAACGGACGGAGCACTTTGAAAGCATATTACAGATGATCCAGCTGGTAGACGAAATTCTTACCGGAAGATATAGAATAAAAGATTTGGGAAAAGGCGCAAGAACATGTCAGGTAGCTGTAAACTCCTATGACAGCGGACTGTTGGAAGGAAGTGTACAGAACGCATTTATCAATCATCTGGAGGAATTCAAAGGAACCATTGGCCTGGCTGATGCTATGGTCCATTTATTTGAGGTTGGAATCGGCAGGAGTGCTTCCGGGACAGCCCCGGGAGAATGCAAGATCATTTCAGAAGAGACCTGGGATACCTACCGGAAAGGCGGCAGAAAAGCCACCTTTGTAATAAAAATCCTGTACAGGGAACACTCAACCTGGCAGGGCGTGATATGCTGGCGGGAAACCGGCGAAAAACAGGCTTTCAGAAGCTTTCTGGAAATGATTATTCTGATGGCCTCCGCTTTGGAAATCGGAAGCGGGGAAAATGAGTGTGAAGATAGATACTATACTGACAATCGACAAAAGACCATAAAGGAAGGGTAAGGAAGGAGAGAAAGTATGAAAGGACTAAGAAGAAAGTTCAGGCGAGGGCTGGCAGGTTTTCTGGCGTTCGTGCTGACGATGACATCATTTAATATGGTGTCGTGGGCGGATGTGGCGAGTGCGTTTGAGACAGAAAAGGCCACGTTTGTCATGAGTGGAGAGGAGATCAGGGAATCTGCTCAGGCTGCTATTGACAGCGGCAATGAGTTCAGTTTCGAAGATCTTGGTGCTGACGCATCAGACAGGAGTCTGGCTAAAGAATATCAGAGACTGTTTGGAGCGGGAACTGTTTTTGAATTTTCTCCATCGTATGACATGGATGAAGAGGAATATGCAGACGGAGCTGAGCTTCGAATGTTTATTCGCGTTGATGACGCATATGAGGGATATCAGATTACAGGAGATGAGGATATTATTTTCCTGTATATCAATGATTCTTCAGCAAGAATCACATTTCGTTCCCAAATTGATGGTTATACAACCCAGAAGGTAACGGTAAAGGGTAATTCTTCCTTATTGGATGACAATGAAGCAGCCGTACCGGGGGGAGAACCGCAACTGCCGGCTGGAGAGGAAGAAACAAATTCAGATGGAGCAATTGAAACTCCTGATACAAACGGGGAAACCAATTTAGAGGAAGAGACTGAGGCGTCAGAGCCTGGTAAGGAATCTGAATCAGAAGAGGCAATTGAAACTCCTGATACAAACGAGGAATCTGAATCAGCAGAAGCCATTGAGACATCAGCGGCTGATACCGAGACAGGTGAAACAAACGAGAATCCTGATGCAAACGCCGAAAGCAACGAGGATCACAGCATTCAATCTCCAGATCCGAATACAAATGCTGAAGAAAATTTAAATACGGAAACAGAGACTGACAAATCAAATGAGGTTCAGACCCCAGATGAAAATGTATCAGAAGACAACCAGGAACCAGCAGATCATGCAGCTGTTGAACCGGCTTCAGAAGGTGATAGTAATATTGATACAACAACTGATGAGAATACCGCAGCCCCCAGTTCTGATAACAGCAGCGATGTGGAAGCGCTATCTGACGATGCTGGACAGCTGTCCGTATCACGCCATTCTTCCTATGTTCTGACGACAGCAATTACTGTTATAGAGGAAAACGACAGCAATGATAAAGCTTTTGATGATGATAAAAATAACAAAGCTGCCGAAGTTCCTGCAGATAATCAGGAAAAAGCAGAAGAATTCCAGAACAAGGAAACAGATCCTGTGGAAGCCACTGATGGCGAAGTAAACGAGGAAACAACGATTGCGGCACCTGTGGAAACAGAAAGCAGTAATGATGCGGTAAGTGATGAAGAAGAACAGACATCGGTATCGTCCGAAGAAATGATCCAGGTGGATAATTCTATTGATAATCCGGCGGAAAAAACAGAGGACAACAGTGAGAATCTGTCTGATGAAAAAGAATCGACTGTAACGGTAGAAACTTCAGCAGAGGCTGAAGAGCAGGAAGAAGAAAAAGCAGTAACAGGAAGCACGAGCGGCAAGACGTATGGTCAGATCGTATTGGATGAATCCTATTATGCGAAAGCATATGTTACAACGCTTAATAAACTTCATGTTGATGTGTCATCAGAAGGTTATGCAGTAACGTATACAGTGACCCCTGTTGGAACAGCAACGATAAAGGGTGCAAAGAACGTTGCAGAAGGAAATGATTTAAGTTTTACAGTAAAGCCTCAGGTTGGTTATGTGATTGACCGTGTCACTGCAAACGGAGAGGAATTGGAAGCAGTTGATGATTCCGAAGCGACAGACTCCAATGCTTCTTTATCTGCAAAGCGTTACATTGTACCTTCCGTGACAGAGGAACAGGAAATTATGATCTCAATGTCGGAGACTGGTGAACACCCCGAGTTCAGTTTCAGCAAGACGTTGGGCAATGTAGTAGTTTCTCTTCATGCAGAAGAAGGAATCTTACCGGCAGGAACTTTGGCAAAAGTAACGGAGGTTACAGAAAAAGTTCAAGAGGCTGTCAAAGAAAAAACAGCAGAAGAGACAGGGGAAGATACCTCTGAAAATACAGTTCTTGCTTATGACATAAAGTTATTTGTCGAGAATGGCGAAGGGGAACTGGAAGCTCTTGATAACAGCTGGAGTGAGAATGGCTATGTAGATGTTACATTCTCTGGCAGGGCAATTGAAGAGAAGAGCGCAGAGGCGGAGACGGTTGAAGTAGAACACATAGATACAGGTAATCTTGATATTTCCTCAGAATCTGTAAATAAAGTGGCTGCTAATGAAGTAAAAAATATAGAAACTGTTTCTGATATAATTCATGTTGCGGGAGAAAATACGGTAGCAGAGATATCTTTTGAAGCAGCGCATTTTTCCGTATATATGGTTACTTTTAAAGGGATTAACAGTCCAACGCTTCGTTTTGATTTGAATAATGGAAAGGGTACTGTCCCGCAGCCAATAAGTGCAAAGGCAGGGGAACTTGTTACACTTCCTGGTCAGGGAAATTTGTACAGAGATAATTATGTACTTTTAGGCTGGTCAACGAGTAAGGATTCCAGTGCTGTCAGTAAAACAAGTGTATCTTCCTATGCTGGATATGTTCCACTGGGAAGCAGCTATCAGATGCCTTGGTCAAGTACAACACTTTATGCGGTATGGGCCCAGAATTCAGGGGTAAAGTCAGGATATCTTTCAATTGCAATTCGAAATGATGGGACAATACCAGGTGAACCATCAGTTCAATATGCTGGCTACGCCTACCTGTGTGAGAATAAAAAAGTAGACAATTTGTTGTATTATTTTAATCCGTTACACACAGTAGCTGGAGTTGAAGAAGTCAGCAATGCATTAACACCTGAATTTTATGAAGAGGTAGAAAGGCTTAACGAAAGTAAGAGGCTATGGAACAGCAATGAATATGTCGAATGGTATGTAATAAAAGACCAGAGAAATGATATAAAATATCCGGAGGGTGTCTGGCATATTGATGGTGTTGTTCAGAAAAAAATTTCAGTCAGTCTTAATTATAATCGAAATGAGACTCCGACCGGTGAAGACTATGGTGTAGTCCCCGATGGTCAATCATATTCAAAAGGGCAGACGGCTGTAATAGCCGGTAATGGATCGCTTAAGTGGCCAGGATTTACTTTTGATGGCTGGGACACTAAAAAAGACGGATCCGGTAAAAGGTACTATGAAAAAGACAAAATTAAGATGGAGAGCAATGTCACCTTATATGCACAGTGGCAGCCGAATGGTGCGGTAAAACTTACTTATGATAAGGATGCAGCTGATGCAACAGAGGTATTGCCCAGTAAGATAGAATTTGTTCAGGGTGGCCAGAGCTTAAAAGACAAACAGAAAATAATTGGTTCGACAAGCCGTCCAGGTTATAGTTTCGGAGGTTGGTATACAGAAAAAAATGGTTCAGGTAATCTGTTTACAGTTGAAACACCGATAGAAACCAATATGACGGTTTATGCAAAGTGGATCCCGAATGACGAGGTAACCCTGACGTATGATAAGGCAGCAGAAGATGCAGCAGCAGTGCTTCCGAATACGACAGAGACTGTGCTGAGAGGCCAGAGTCTTGCATATGCAGGAAGAGATATTGGAATAACAAGCCGTCCCGGCTATAAGTTTGGAGGCTGGTATACAGGGAAAAACGGAACAGGAGTTCCATTTGACGAAACTGTTGCAATAAAAGAGAACATGACAGTTTATGCAAAGTGGACAGCAAATGCTAAAGTAACCCTGACGTATGATAAGGCAGCAGAGGATGCAGCAGAAGTACAGCCAAGTGCAGCGGAGACGGTGCTGAGCGGCCAGAGTCTTGCGAATGCAGGAAAAGAGCTTGGAATCACGAGCCGTCCGGGTTATACATTTGGAGGCTGGTATACAGCAGAGAATGGAACCGGGCAGCGGTTTGACACAGCCTACGTAATAGAAGAAAGTATGACCGTCTATGCGAAATGGACAGCAAATGCTAATGTAACCCTGACGTATGATAAGGCAGCAGAAGATGCAGCAGCGGTGCTTCCGAATGCGGCAGAGACGGTGCTGAGCGGCCAGAGTCTTGCAAATGCAGGAAAAGATCTTGGAAGAACGAGCCGTCCCGGCTATACGTTCGGAGGCTGGTACACGGAGACAGAAGGATCAGGAAGCCAGTTTACAGAAACAACAGCTATTGCTGAAAGTATGACCGTCTACGCAATGTGGATCCCGAATGCTAATGTGACCCTGACGTATGATAAGGATGCAGAAGATGCATCAGCAGTGCTTCCGAACACGACAGAGACGGTGCTGAGCGGCCAGAGTCTTGCAAATGCAGGAAAAGATCTTGGAATTACAAGCCGTCCCGGCT
>NZ_JANFYJ010000070.1:0-1741 GCF_024460495.1 Hungatella sp. SL.1.14
CGTGAGGTGGAATCTGAAGGAAGCTGGATATGGGGAACATACTAACCCATGGGCAAATCTCTGGTCTGACGAACAGAAATCACATCAGGCCATGCGTGAGGGTAAGGCTGCCAAACAAGTCGAAGCCCAATAACCACACGGAATCATGTATGGTAAATGTGGCAGATAGATGGAGAGAAAGAAACGTGTGGTACCCGGGGAGGTCTGTGCGGAATGTCCTGAAAGGGATAACCACTATCGTGAGGTAGTGCTGAACGTACAGAAGTCAGCAGAGGTCGTAGTAGTCGAGAGACGAAGGACCGAATCAACAGGAGTCTTTAGTACAACCGGGAAAGGAGGAAAGAACATTGGGTACAGAAAACAGAGATAGCTGCTCACAAAGAGACAGCGCGGAACGTGAAGGGTATGTGAGAGCGCACCGTTCTTTCCGCCGGATATGGAAGGAAAGAGACAGTGCACAGCCGGAACTCTTAGAGAAGATACTGAATAAGGACAACTTAAACAGAGCTTTTAAGAGAGTAAAGGCGAATAAGGGAGCGCCGGGAATCGACGGAATGACCGTAGAGGAAACAGGTGACTGCCTAAGGGAAAATCAAAAGGAACTGATAGAGAGAATCAAAAGGGGAAAATACACCCCCGACCCAGTAAGACGAGTAGAGATTCCCAAGCCAGAGGGAGGAATGCGAAAGCTGGGCATTCCAACCGTGAAAGACCGTATCTTCCAGCAAGCCATAGGACAGCAGTTAATGCCAGTCTATGAGGCGCTGTTCTCGGAGAACAGCTATGGGTATCGGCCGGGAAGAAGCGCCAGGGACGCCATTTTAAAGGTAAAAGAGTATGCAGAACAGGGATACACCCATGCCGTTGCATTGGACTTGTCGAAATACTTTGATACTCTGAACCAAGAAATGCTATTAAATATTCTGCGCAGAGATGTAAAGGATGAAAGGGTTATCCAATGGATAAAGAGATACCTAAAGAGTGGTGTCATGGAAAACGGTGTAGTCATGGAGACAGAGGAAGGATCGCCGCAAGGAGGAAATCTATCCCCGCTGCTGGCAAATGTCTATCTGAACGAGTTCGACCAGGAGTACGAGAAACGAGGAGTGGCTTTTGTACGTTACGCAGATGATATAGTATTGTTAGCTAAAAGTGAGAGAGCCGCAAAGAGACTTCTGGAAACAAGCACGAAATATCTGGAAGGGACGCTGAAATTGCAGGTGAACCAGAAGAAAAGCCGTGTAGTAAGTGTATTTGCAATCCGAAATTTTAAGTTCCTTGGCTTCACATTGGGAAAGAACGGAAAGGGCATTTATGTCCGGGTTCATGGGAAGTCATGGAAGAAAATGAAGTCAAAACTGAAAGACCTTAGTTCCCGAAGGTCTGTTCAGAGCATACGCCCATCGTTAGAAAAGATAAAGGTGTATATGCGGGGCTGGCTGAATTATTATGGAGTAGCAGATATGAAGAACCGAATAGAGGGACTGAACCAATGGCTATATCACAGAATCCGAATGTGTATATGGAAACAATGGAAGAAACCGAAAACGAAGGTAAAGAACCTGCTGAAAATGGGAGTGCCGAAAGAATTGGCATGGAAGGCAGGGAACAGCCGAAGAGGCTATTGGTTTACCACACAAACGGTAGCGGTAAATATGGCAATGACAAAAGAAAGACTGATAAACAGAGGCTATTATGATTTAGCCACAGCCTATCAGTCCGTGCACGTCAACCGTTGAAA
>NZ_JANFYJ010000071.1:0-1741 GCF_024460495.1 Hungatella sp. SL.1.14
GTTGAGAAATGTGCCAGGGTGGAAAGATTTGACTGACGAGCAGCTTGACAGGGTGAGGATTTACCGTACAGGAGAGGACTGGTACGTGGAAGATGCAGATTTCTATGAATACAGATTTTAGGAGGCGACAGACCATGAAAGAGCGTCATGAGCAGATCAGGGATTACATTGTACAGTACACCATATCCCACGGCTGGCCTCCCTCTGTACGTGAAATCGGGGAAGGCGTAGGGCTGGAGAGCACGAGCAGTGTACAATTGCATCTCAAGCAGATGGCAGACGCGGGGATCATTAAAATGGTGCCGGGGCAGCCGAGGTGTATTGCGGTGCCGGGAGTAAAGATCACATGGGAAGGGGATGCAGAATGCGGAAAAGTAAGTGTCTAAAAATGCATTACCCGGAATCTATTTGTATGGCAGAAAGAATTGTATTGTTTCACGGAACCAGATTTCGCATTGCTTTGAGTGTTCATGAGTTTTACTGCAAGAAGTGCAAGAAGATTCGGAATTTGTGGTTTATCAATAGATAATTGACGTTTAGGAGGTGCAGAATGAAAGATTATGCGCAATTGTACGATGATGAACTGGATTATGAGAGAGATATCGAGACAGGATTAGAACAGCTTTGCGAGCTGAGGTTAAAAATGTACCGTGAGAAAGACACCGACATTTTGAAAGAGATTACCCCTGTGCTCAACGCGATTATCCACGATGCAGAACGGTACAGGGATTGGATTCAGGCACAGAATTAAGATTGAGGTGATGCAGTGAGAAGGATGAGATTGATTAAGATAGTTGTGCCAGAAATTGTAGCTTATTTCGTACAGGGGACGGAAGCGCCAGAACCAGAATATAATTGCACCTGTGGAATGGGTGTGGCTAAAGAATATAAATGCTGTCCATACTGTGGCGCAGAGCTGGCGTGGGGGCAGGTAAAGAAGCCATCAAAAGAATTCAGCAAAATGCTGGAACGATTGTAAATTAGTATTTTGAGGAGGATAGTATGAGTAAAGAAGATCTTGAAAGAATGAAAGCGCTGGAAGAAAAAAGAGATAATTGTACAATCACTGAAATCGAAGAAAAGGAACTCACTTATCTTATCTGGAAGTATACAAATTAGGATTTTGTAAAGGAGTGATTGAAATAGAAAGAGTATTAGATGCTTGTTGTGGTAGCCGGATGTTTTATTTTGACAGGCAGAATCCAGAGGTAATCTATGCTGACAACAGAGAGTTAGAAACAACCTTGTGTGACGGACGTACTCTGCTGATTAAACCTGATGTAAAGATGGACTTCCGGGATATGCCATATCCTGATAACAGTTTCAAAGTTGTTGTATTTGACCCGCCACATTTGATTCATGCGGGGACGGGGAGCTGGTTGGCCAATAAATACGGAATCCTACCGGCTGACTGGCCGGAGTATTTGAAGCAGGGATTTAGCGAGTGCATGAGAGTAATGGAGCCTGATGGGCTATTGATTTTTAAATGGAATGAGGATCAAATAAAATTATCTGAAGTATTGAGAGTTTTTGATAAAAAACCATTACTGGGAGACCAGAGAGGAAAAACAAGATGGCTGGTCTTTATCAAATAAACTGATATTTGACCGATTAAGAAAGGAGCTGGAACCTTTCCGGAAAACAGGCGCGCCGGGTTCCTTTTTTGAAAATGAAAGCAATTATGAAATACCCAGGCAGTAAATGGAGTATAGCGGATTGGATTATCAGTTATTTTCCGCAG
>NZ_JANFYJ010000072.1:0-1708 GCF_024460495.1 Hungatella sp. SL.1.14
CCACCTGTCTGAGCGAGGCTGCTGAAAAAGTCCCTCTCTTTTATGCTTTTATGGTATACTAAAGAAAGATGAGGGAAAGAGGTTTTTTTATGTTAAACGAGAATAAACAAATGAGTTTTACCTACTATACTCCGCTCTACGATGAGCTGATTCCAAAGGACCATTTTTTCAGGCAGGTAAAAGAACTAATTGATTTTAGTTTTGCCAATGATCTTTTAAAAGGAAGTTACTGTGAGAAGTTTGGGAGACCGGCACGAGAACCGGAATTCATGTTAAAACTGCTTTTTCTTCAACGGCTGAAAAATTTATCTGACCGTGAAGTGGTAGAGGAAGCCTCCTACAACCTCGCATATAAATTTTTTCTCGATTTAAGCCCAGAGGAGAAAATTTGCGATCCCAGCCTGCTTTCTAAATTTCGCAGGAAACATATCGCAACGGAGTATCAGCTGAAACAGTTACTGAATGGAATTCTGGGTCAGGCGGCAGAAAAAGGGCTGTTAAAAGATGCCGCGCTGATCCTGGCTGCCACCCATACAAAATCCCGTTCTACAAAAGAAAATAATACAGAACAGCTGAAGCGTCTTACTAAAAATATCAGAAGAGTTTTATACCAGCTGGATCCCGAAATAAAAGCGCGTTTTCCCCAAAAACCCGGACCGGGTGCAGACTTCGGCCAAGAACTTTCTTACACAAAAAAGCTGATAAAAGTGATCGACAAGGAAGATCAGACCAACTGGAGTAACCGGATAAAAAAAGAATACCAGCATCTCAAGAGACATATGGAGATGATCAAAGAAGCGGAAAATTCCATGCCCAAAAAGGGGGATCAGGCCCCCAAAAAAACTTATCAAGAATCTCAGGTGGATCCAGATGCGAAGACCGGATATAAAAGTGAGAACAACAGTTTTTTCGGATATAAAAGCCATATAGCCATGACGGAGGATCGAATTATCACAGGGATTCATGTAACAAGCGGAGAAGACAGTGATGGAAAGCATTTAGAGAGACTGATTGATCAGAGCCGTGAAAATCATGTCACGGTAAAAGAAGTGCTGGCAGACTGTGCCTACGGAAGCAAGGAGAACCTGGAATATCTGGAAAAGGAAGAAATAACCGGCTATATCCGTTCGAAACAGCTGGTATCAAAGAATACACGGCTGGAACGGCAGGGAATGATCTACAATAAGGATGCGGATACCCTGCAATGCAGGGGAGGAGAGCTGGCAATCAAAAAGACCACCTCCATCGACCGTGGAGCAATCCGCCATATGTATTGGTTTGATGTTGAGAAGTGCAAAAGATGTCCGTATCGGGAAGCGTGCTATAAGCCAGGAAGTAAAACCCGAACCTTCAGTGTGAAAGAGCGTGAGGGGATCCAGAGCAAACATTTGGAGTTCGAGGAAACAGAAGGTTTCCGTGAACGGATAAAGGAACGATATAAAATAGAGGCGAAAAACGGAGAGATGAAAACAAGCCACGGAATGGAGCACTGTATCTACCGGGGGTTATTTGGTATGCAGGTACAGGCATATATGACAGGAATAACCGTAGATATCAAGCGATTCATAAAGATGTTGAGAGAAAAGGCTCCGAAAAAGCCAGGTCTTATGGTTATAAAGCTGTATTATTATCAGATAGTAAGGCTGGCTTATACCAATACATTCTTGTGTGGATAAAGCCAGCCTTTTTCAGCAGCCTCGTCTGAGCG
>NZ_JANFYJ010000073.1:0-1687 GCF_024460495.1 Hungatella sp. SL.1.14
GCAAAGGTGTCACAGGAATACCTTGATGGATTGGGTTCCTATAATTATTTAGCCACTAAATATAATATCGGGTGTAAAACATTGAAAGAGTGGGTTGCTAAATACAGAATTCATGGAATCGGAGCATTTATTCGTAAAACGGGGAATGCTTCTTACTCATCCGATTTTAAAACCATGTGTGTCGAAGCGGTTTTATCTGGTGATGGAAGCGTAGATGATATCGCTGCTAAATATAACATTTCTTCAAGAAGGGTACTCAGCCAATGGGTTGTGAGTTATAATGCCAATAGAGAACTTAAGGATTATGTTCCGAAAAGGGAGGTCTATATGGCAGAGGCCAGAAGAAAAACAACCGTTGCTGAACGCAAAGAAATCGTTGAGTATTGTATTAAACATAACCATGATTATAAAGGGACTGCAGGCATTTATAACGTTTCATACAGCCAGGTTTATTCCTGGGTAAAAAAGTATGATGTGAATGGAGAAGACGGTTTAACAGATAAACGCGGCCATCACAGAGCAGATGATGAAGTGGATGAACTGGAGCGTTTACGGCGGGAAAATCTCAGGTTGAAACGCCAGCTGGAAGAAAAGGATAAGGCTGTTGAACTACTAAAAAAAGTGAAAGAATTCGAAAGGATGTGAAGCTTGGAAAGCTGCGTTACGAATCAAAATATTTAGCAATCAGACATTTCCATGAAACAGAGCAGTGGAGCATTGCATGGATGTGCAAACAGCTTGAAATCTCAAGGGCGGCTTATTATAAATGGCTGGACCGGGAGATTCCGAAACAGGAATCGGAAAATCTTAAGCTGGCAGAACTGATTAAAGAATACGATCAACGCTTTGGCCATATCTTAGGCTATCGAAGAATGACTTCATGGGTCAATCGCTTTAACCATACTGCTTATGGAAAAAAGCGGGTACATCGGATTATGAAGAAACTGGGTATTCAATCTGTAATCAGAAAGAAAAAGAAAAAATATGTATCTTCTCCCCCGGAAACAACCGCAGAAAACAAGCTATGCAGGGATTTTTATGCGTCTGCACCAAACCAGAAATGGTCTACAGATGTAACTGAGTTTAAAATACCGGGCGAAAAAAAGAAGCTGTATCTAAGTGTAATCATTGATTTATATGACCGATACCCTGTTTCCTATGTAATCAGCAGCCGGAATGATAATCAACTGGTGTTTAAAACATTTGATAAGGCGGTGATCTCCAATCCGAACGCAGCGCCGATTTTTCATAGTGACAGAGGTTTTCAATATACGAGCAGAGTGTTTCAGAAGAAACTAAAGGAACATGAAATGGAACAATCCATGTCAAGAGCAGGACACTGTATTGATAATGGCCCCACAGAAGGTTTCTGGGGAATTATAAAATCAGAAATGTATCAGATGTATGAAATTACTGATGAAACGACATTGAGACATGCAATAAAGGAATATATGAAGTTTTATAGCGCAGAACGTCCTCAAGACAGGTATCATTGTAAGACACCGTTAGAAGTAAGGAATGAGGCAATCGCTGCTGAACATCCAGAAGAATACCCTATTCCTAAAAACAAGCGAATCGAAAAATATAAAGAAAAATGGTGTGCATAGAAAAACGGCCACAAAATGTGGCCGTTCATCAGCCCCTCGTTTTAAATATTTCACCTGTCTACTTGACAGGGGGCATATCA
>NZ_JANFYJ010000074.1:0-1594 GCF_024460495.1 Hungatella sp. SL.1.14
ACAAGAAAGTGCCTTCGGCACTTCAACTCCCCTAGCCCCTCATTCATGAGGGGAATTTAGGGACTTCCTTTTTGCTGCTTTTTTCTTATAATAGTCTTATGAACACTTTCCAGCATATTTTTAACGACCATTATGAAGAAATGATTTATATTTTACACCCACGCGATGCGGTCATCGAGAATGTTGATAAAATGTTAAACTGTGGTGACCCTTCTTTTGGTGAGGCTTTTTATGCCTGCCCTGGCTGCAGATTTCTTAAGTTTGTTCCTTTTCGATGCCATAGCCGCTTCTGCCCTTCCTGCGGCAATAAATATTCCATTGTTCGCACTACCTCTATGGCTTTTAAACTTATTCATTGTTCTCACCGACATTGTGTCTTCACCATCCCCGAAGAACTTCGCCATTTTTTCCTCTCTGACCGCTCTCTCCTGGTCCTCCTTTTTGATGCTGTCAGAAGCGTTGTTCTTCGTATGTTTCACAAAATTAATCAGTCCCAATCCTTTACTCCCGGTTTTGTCTGCGTTCTGCATACATTCGGGCGTGATCTCAAATGGAATCCTCATATCCACTGCCTCGTTTCTGAGGGTGGGGCTGGCAGGACAATTACATGGCGTAAGATTTCTCACTTTAACTTTTCTTTTCTCCGCCATGCCTTTTGTACCGCCCTCCTGAATTTACTTCACAAGCATTTGGGGGACTCCTTTAAGCAGTGCAAAGCCTCTGTCTATAAAAATCACAAAGACGGCTTTTATGTTTACGCCGAATCAAAAGACTGCAGCCCTGATTCTGTTATCAAATACATTGGCAGATATCTTGGCCGTCCTGTTATTGCCACCTCCCGGATTGATTCTTATGATGGCGATACGGTTACCTTTCATTACAACAGACATGAAGATAATGTTCTGGTTACCGAATCGATTCCCGCACTTGAGTTTATCTCACGGTTAATCCAGCATATCCCTGAGCGGCAGTTCAAAATGATCCGCTATTATGGGATCTATGCCAGGCATCGTCAGCAGGATCAGAAACTTTACCGGGCCATCCCGAAAGAAAAGCACAAAATCTTTTTGAGTTTTAATCAATGGCGCACTTTAATTCTCACTTCTTTCGGTTATGATCCTCTAACATGTCCCTGCTGCGGGTGCACCATGGAAATCCTGGAGGTCTATTACAGCCATAAGTCAGTCTCTCTGCAAGAATTATATGAAAGGGCTATGCGAAAGTACAAATGCCGTGCACCTGCTAAGCAAAATCCTTTTACATCTCCCTCCTCTCATGCTAAAATCAAAGTATCTTAATTTTGACTGGAGGTGACTGCCATCGATAACAAAGAACTTGTAGAGAAGCTTCGCAGCAAATATGCAAAAAATCCTCCGGAGGGAATGACTCCCTCTGAAATAGCACGCATGAAGGATGAAGACCTTCTTGATATGGACTATTTTCTTCATGAAAATGTTTTTGGTGAAGATGATGGGAACAGTGGGTTTTTTATTTTTTAACCATCTCCTATCGTCTGATTGTGGTGCTCTGCAAAGGCAGAACACCAAGTTTACATAATTCCATTTTTACGAGAACTTTCCTATTACACAAAAAA
>NZ_JANFYJ010000075.1:0-1586 GCF_024460495.1 Hungatella sp. SL.1.14
AAGCCTGCAAATAAAAAGTCAATAGGAAAATGAAAAATTTTCAAAATTTATTGTTGATTGAATTTCAGGTACAACAAATAGACCACCGTTATCCGCTGGTCTGAAAGGATGTGGTATCCCTTATTCTGGAAGAGACATAAGATATTCTTTTACTCTTCCGTAATAGATTCGCAGAAACTTATTGGCGCCTGCGGTCATGTAGACATAGTAAGGCTTTCCCTGGGCACGTTTCTTATCAATAAACGCATATACAGGGTCATCCTGCGGTTTTGTTTTGATGAGACAGTCCATGACCTGGAATAAGGTTTTTCTAAGGGAAGATGAGCCACGTTTGGAAGTTGGAACACTTTTTTGTTCATAGGTTCCTGATTCATTGACACCTGGGTCTACACCAGCAAATGCAGTGATAGCCCCTTTATGGGAGAAACGTGTGACATCTCCGATTTCAGCCATAAGCTGGGGGCCAAGAGACGGACCGACACCTTTCATTCCCATAACGACGGGATATTCAGGCAGCTTGGCGGCTGTTTCATTCATTAGGGTGCGGAGTTCTTCCACGGTCTTGGAAGCAGTGTTTAATTGTTCTATGGCCTGCTTCACGATCAGCTTGGTTAAATCATCTTTTGGAAGTACAGGAACAAGCTCCCTGGCAGCTCCATAGATTTCTTCAGCTTTATCTCTGCTGAAGTTGTACTTCTTACGTTTGCACCATTTCTGATAATGGTCAACAAATGCGTTTAATGACATTTTACGAACACAGTCCACATGCCAGTATGCAGCGGCAAAATCAACCCACTTCTGGCTGCCGTCCTCACGGGCGGGGCTGTCAAAGTAAGTATTAACACCCGGGTAAGTCTGATCAAGGATACCGATGAGGTTATTCTTCATAGCTGTTTTGTGTTTCATATAGAACCCAAACTGACGGTTCATAGTCTTTAATTGATTGCGTATTTCGTCCATAAGACTATATTGTTTCAATTCCGTCCAACTGTCAAGAGTGTAACGGGCTATTTTTACAGCATCAGCTTTATCCGATTTCACTTTACGGAGAGAATTGTCTCCGAAATCCTTAATGAGTTTAGGATTTATGGCAGTCACAAAAAGACCTGCCAGAGAGAGTTCACGGGCCAGAGGCTTGTAATAGTGGCCGGTGTGCTCCATAACGATGCGGGATTCCCCTTCGATGGATTTGATCTGTTGAATCAGAGATTGGATGTTACCAGATGTATGCTTGATTTCAAAGGGCGAGGAAACAATTTCCCCATAAGGGCGAAGAATAGCGGCCATGCTTTTGCCTTTGGATACATCAATACCAACTGCGTTCCTGTTCATAAATTTGTCACTCCTTAAGATTATTGCAATGGATAAGTACCAGTTTTACTCATTGCCTATTCCATCTACTGTGGTGTGACACGAACGTACCGAAGGCAGTTCAACCTGCATAAAACGAACGCTGCGAATGAGGAGCTGGTTATCAGTCTTAATTACGGACGCGAGGTCCAAGGAGGAAACCGATATACCGATTGCTCCATCATTATAACAGCTTAAGCAACAAGATGGATAATTCCTTACTGGCTGTAAGGGAT
>NZ_JANFYJ010000076.1:0-1404 GCF_024460495.1 Hungatella sp. SL.1.14
AGTATGAGTAAAGAAGATCTTGAAAGAATGAAAGCGCTGGAAGAAAAAAGAGATAATTGTACAATCACTGAAATCGAAGAAAAGGAACTCACTTATCTTATCTGGAAGTATACAAATTAGGATTTTGAAGAGTACGGCAGGACAATAAAGTTTCTGGTTTCACTAGAAAAATTGCATTGCCTGATGTCGTGGGGAAGTGGCGGGGAAATAAGAATTTAATGAACATTGATAATTGAATATAGACGGTTGGAGTGGTATAATTTTGGAATTATAAGAGAAAAGAGGTGTGCATATGTGGACAACTCAAAATCCTACTCATTGTCCGAAATGTGGAAGCAAAGTGCTAGACTTTAGTCCTGAACTTTTCAAAAAAGATGAAAATGGAGAGGATACAGACAAAGCTATAGCTGGAGCATGGTTTTGTGGAAAATGTGGGGACTTGATCGGTCGTAAAATGAACCAATACGAAAACGATGTAAATCCTGATAGCCTTTAAAAGAGTACCAACCGTCAATATTCGATGGTTGGTATTTTATTGTCAAAATTAATATTTAGAGGTGGTACATGAAAAAGATATTAGATGCTTGTTGTGGTAGCCGGATGTTTTATTTTGATAGGCAGAATCCAGAGGTAATTTATGCTGACAACAGAGAGTTGGAAACAACCTTGTGTGACGGACGTACTTTGCTGATTAAACCTGATGTAAAGATGGACTTCCGGGATATTCCATATCCTGATAACAGTTTCAAGGTTGTTGTATTTGACCCGCCACATTTGATTCATGCGGGGACGGGGAGCTGGTTGGCCAATAAATACGGAATCCTACCGACTGACTGGCCGGAGTATTTGAAACAGGGATTCAGCGAGTGCATGAGAGTAATGGAGCCTGATGGACTATTGATTTTCAAATGGAATGAGGATCAAATAAAACTATCTGAGGTGTTAAAAGTTTTTAGCAAAAAACCATTGCTGGGAGACCAGAGGGGCAAAACCCGGTGGTTGGTTTTCATCAAGTAAACTGATATTTGAACGATAACGAAAGGAGCCGGAACCTTTCCGGAAAACAGGCGCGCCGGGTTCCTTTTGAGAAGATGGGTTTAGAAGTATTTGATAATTATGAGTGTGATGGTCAGATTGAGATTGCAGATACAATAGGACCGTTAAAAAAAGACTTAATTATAGACTGTTTTGCGGGCGGCGGCGGGGCAAGCGTAGGAATAGAAATGGCGCTGGGGCGTCCGGTTGATATAGCCATCAATCATGATCCGCAGGCGATCCGGATGCACAAAGTCAATCATCCGGATACGCTGCATCTGACCGAGGATATATTTAAGGTCGATCTTAAAAAGTATGTTGCTGGCCGCCATGTAGCACTTATGTGGGCCTCTCCAGATTGTACCAGTC
>NZ_JANFYJ010000077.1:0-1402 GCF_024460495.1 Hungatella sp. SL.1.14
GAACAAAGTGCCTTCGGCACTCTCAACTCCCCTGCCCCTCACTCATGAGGGGTTTTGGGGTTTTCCTTTGTCACTTTTTGTTGTAAAATATTCTTATGTATAAAAAGAACATTCTTCAAACTATTTTCAGTGACCACTTTGAGTACATCCATTATGTTCTTCGTCCTGGCAAAAATGTTATGGATAACATCAAACGTATGATTCATTGCCAGGATCCTTCTTATGGACAAGCTGTCTACGGCTGTCCCCATTGTGGTAAACTTAAATCTGTACCTTTTTCCTGCAAAAGCCGTTTCTGTCCTTCTTGTGGTAACATGTATAATCAGAAACGGGCTTTTCGTATGTCCTGCAAGCTCATTTCCTGTAACCACAGGCACTGTGTGTTTACGATTCCAGAGGAACTTCGCATCTTCTTTCTTAAGGATCATTCTCTTTTGAATTGTCTTTTTCATGCCGTCCGCGATATCGTCCTCCGTATGTTTTCTAAACTTAATAAAACTGAAAATTTTACTCCTGGGTTTATTTGTGTCCTTCACTCTTTCGGTAGAGACCTCAAATGGAACCCTCATATCCATGCGCTCATCTCCGAGGGCGGTACCGGTAATATTACCTCTTGGCGTCCAAACAAACATTTTGATTTCAGATTTTTACGCTTCGCTTTCCGTAAGGTTCTTTTAGAAAAACTTGCGCATAAACTCGGTTCTTCTTTCCTTAAACTTAAAAACCAGATTTACAAGGATCACCCGAATGGTTTTTATATCCGTGCTAAACCCAATCTCTGTTCTCCAAATATCACCATTAAGTATATCAGCCGATATCTCGGACGACCGGTTATTGCTGCCTCCAGAATTGATTCTTACGATGGTGACTCTGTGACGTTTCATTACACCAGGCATGAGGATCACAAGACGGTTACAGAATGCCTCCCCGTTATTGACTTTATAAAACGCCTGATTATTCATATCCCTGACAAGCACTTCAAAATGGTTCGTTACTATGGTATTTATGCAAAACATCATAAACAGGAAAAAAATCTTCGGCAATGTTTATCCCCTCAGAAACAACGCTATCTTTCCAGTCTTCTGGATTGGCGTAACTCGATTATTCTGACATTTGGATATGACCCACTCAAATGTCCGAAGTGTGGCACTTCTATGTTGGTTTTAGAAGTTTACTACAAAAAAACTGCGCTATTTGAACGATTCCGAAAGGTAATGGGTTATGGATAGTTCCATGCCCCTTATTCTTTCTTTGCCGTCAGACAGCGCAGTCTAAACCAAAAACAAAAAACTACATAATCAACGTCGTGGCGAATCACTACATTCGCTCTTTTGTTATGTGATTTTTTATTTCAAGTCCATTATACACTATCTTGGCCGATTTGCGAAGTTTCCTAGAAAGT
>NZ_JANFYJ010000078.1:0-1368 GCF_024460495.1 Hungatella sp. SL.1.14
ACAGACTAAGAGTCCCTTCAAAGTGAGCGTCTACATAAGACCCAACCATAAGCGCCGTGGTCTTTTTCATTTCCCACTCTCCGTTTAATTTTGCCATAGCTTCAGCCTCACAGGCCGGGCGCCCAATAGTTCCCATAAAGTTCTTGTACTGGCTGACCGAGAGATATTCCCGGTCAGCTTCCTTACTAAAATAATTTTCTGCTGTTAAGATCATGCCTGTGCCTCCTTCTCTTTCTCACCAAAGATATCGGGGATTTCAGGAATGTCTTTCTCCCGGATTATATCCTCAGCTTCCCCCTCAACAGAACACCCAAGGAGGGCGTCAGGAATGTAGACGCGGGCAAAGAATGCACTAGCGCGATACGCAAGCATCAGTTCCGGCATTGTCTGCCATTTTGATGTTTCATTTCCGTAGCGGTCGATCTTAGAGAACCACTTTTCAGCTTTGGCCACCCCTATTGTAATTTCAGGACCACGGACAAGTTCACCTGTAGACCGCCTTATAGCCTCTATATGGCACCCCCATGTATTTGTGCCTGCTTCCCCTGTATATACTGGCTTAACGTCCTTAAACTCAGTATTAGACTTAATCAGCGACATGCAGGCCTGTCCACTCCATGAAGGTTTTCCTTTCACAACATAGAGATTCTGCATAACAAACATAGGACTTACATGCATCCGGTTTGCCATGTCAATTGCAATCATGCAGTCGGCCGGCTTATTCTGATAATTCTGAGGTATAATTTCTGTACTTGCGAAAGCCTCTGCCATTTTCATTAGCATGTTAAAATTCGACTCATTACTAAATGGATTTAATAGTGCTGTATTTTCAACATTCATAATCTCTTCCATAGTCTTCCTCCTTAATCCAATCTCCTGAGTAATACCACTCAAGAAACTCTTTCTGTTCTTTCGGTTGTCCGTTTTCAATACGTTCAAGGGCATACTGAAAAGCTTCTTTGTCAGGTACCGTCTTACCTGCTTCGGTACAGATTCCTACATACATTTACGCTTCCTCCGTTCCTTTTGTGCACAGTTCAAATCCAAGAATTGCCGCTATCTCCTTTTTGGAAGGGCCGTACTTACTTTCCTGCACATTTCTTTTCATTATTTCGATTCTTGCAAGTGCTTCCACTCCGGCAACAAAGCTTTCCAGTGGTACAGAAATCATAATTGTTTCATTTCCCATCTTGATTTCCTCCGATCGATCCCTTATAATAAGGGTATGAATATTTTTTTAGTTACCTGAGCCATGGCAGTTCGCACCTGCCGGGCTCTTTTTCTTATCCTTCTTTTCTGCCTTGCTAAAGCAGGCTATGTCATATATATCCATTACTTCCGCAATAGCTTTCGTGTACGCCGATTTCT
>NZ_JANFYJ010000079.1:0-1330 GCF_024460495.1 Hungatella sp. SL.1.14
CTGGTACTCGGTAGGATTCAGCCCTTTCACCGTTCTTAAAATAGCATCATCAATTGCTTTGAGCTCCTTTTCAAATGCATTGATGCAGTTAAAGGAACACCCGATCGAGACTGTCAAAGGTTCATAAAGGCACTTGTCCAGCCTGTAAGAATCATTAGCAGCCTTTTGAAGCAGATAAGTGGCCTGCTCTGGATCATGGATGCGTCCGCGGCTTTTGGAACTGATAAAAGCAATCAGTTCATCTACAGAAGCATTTACGATGGCTTCGGTAGAAAGGTAGTCCGTCAGAACAGCTTCAGCAGTGGCACCATATTTATTGGAGAAAGGGTGCTCATCGTTGTCCAGCATGGCAAACTCGCTGAATTTCAGAAAGATGTTGTTGAGCATGTAGGTTTTCTCCCTGGCGATGCATTCTGTAATGTGAAGCCGGTGCCGTGTAAGGCGCTGGAGTGCAAGATACTGTGCCCCGCGCCAGGGCTGTGTGTTAATCCGGCCGACCCTGGCGAAATCAGCGATGACAAAGGAATCAATCCCATCGTTCTTATCAAGGGAATTAAAGGATTCTTTATACTTTGCCACTTCCTTGGGATTGAGGCAGTAGACCTTCGTGGAGAAGGGAGCCAGCATTTGACAGGTGGAAAGGTAATTGGCAATGTGGACGCCGTAAAAGCCAGTGGACTCCAAACCAATGATGATGGAGCGGAACTCATGATGCTGTTGGAGAACCTCGGCAATCATCAGTTCCATCTGTTCAGCGCCATACTGAGAGTTTGGGATGGAGGCCATCCGAATGAGGAACTCTTGCTCGAAGTTCAAAGCAGAGATAACGTTTAAACGGGAACCGATATCGATACCAACAAAAAGCGTTGAGAGGTAATCGATTTTCTTCATATGTAATCACCACCTTTCAGGTAAGAATGGGGAATCAGAGCCAAAGCTTATCCCGATTCGATGTACCGGCTGAAACCTCGCGTTATCAGCATTGGACCAGTAGAAATACCCTGCTGGAGGCTAGAACTGGGGATGCAGCATTTGTGTAAGCAGTCATGGTACACCGTCTGGGCTGCAAGCTTATTGAGCAATAGCCATAGGCTTTGCAGGAGGGAACCAGCAGTGACCTTAGCTAAGATTCCACTGGGAATCATTATAGCATCGGGAAGCTCTGATATAAAGTAACATGTAAACTGTATAGATGGGAAAAGGATGAACCAGCGCTCCTGGAGGAGACCCCTCCTGATATGACATCACAGAATATCCTTACATCTATACCACAAAAAGAATAAGTCTATAGCCTGTTTTGCTTGGCTATAAACTTATTATACGAGGAGGG
>NZ_JANFYJ010000008.1:0-203885 GCF_024460495.1 Hungatella sp. SL.1.14
CTAAAAACAAGCGAATCGAAAAATATAAAGAAAAATGGTGTGCATAGAAAAACGGCCACAAAATGTGGCCGTTCATCAGCCCCTCGTTTTAAATATTTCACCTGTCTACTTGACAGGGGGCATATCATTTAGGGGTGGTTTTTTCTATGTAGGGTCAGTGACAGATCAAATACATAAATGTCAGTAACGCCAGAATAAACATTCCAAAGGCCATCAGGTCTTTAAAATCGAAATGTTTCATAGACATCACCTCCATTCTGATAGAGAATAATAATAGAATGAAGGCCAACGCCACCCTGCAACACGGTTGTTCCTTTT
Source organism: Hungatella sp. SL.1.14 (assembly GCF_024460495.1). Classification (NCBI taxonomy): domain Bacteria; kingdom Bacillati; phylum Bacillota; class Clostridia; order Lachnospirales; family Lachnospiraceae; genus Hungatella; species Hungatella sp. SL.1.14. The sequence continues at coordinate 319 of NZ_JANFYJ010000008.1, forward strand.
TTAGTATATCACATCCAGAAAAATACAACGATAATAGGTTGTAAAAAAAACATAAAATATTTGTTTTCATCGCTTCATATCATAATCAATCGATTCATAATTAAATCCCTTAACAATCATTCATTCTTTCTCATACCGCCTTCCTTTTTGCACGCAAACGTTTGAGTAAAAACTTCGCAAATTCCCTCTGAAATGTGGTAATATAAAGTCATTGAAGTACGCAAAAACATAAAAGAAACAAAATGAAGAAAGGTGGAAAAGCATGGCGGAAAATGTTTTGATTGTCCATGGAGGCGGACCGACAGCGGTTATCAATTCTTCCCTTTACGGAGTCATAGAGGAAGCGAAGAAGATTGGAAAAATTGATAAGGTTTATGCGGCAATCGGGGGAAGTGAAGGGATTTTGAAGGAGCGCTTTTTAAATCTACTGGAATTTCCGGAAGAGAAGCTGAAGCTGCTTTTGGAAACTCCTGCTACGGCGATCGGATCGTCCCGGTATGCGCTGGAGCAGGAAGATTATGAGGCCATGGTCGGTATTTTTAAAAAGCATGAGATTAAGTATGTGCTGTTAAACGGTGGAAACGGAACCATGGATACGTGCGGACGTATTTATGAGGTTTGTAAGGACGAGGATATCCGCGTCGTTGGAATTCCCAAAACCATCGATAATGATATTGCAATTACAGATCACACGCCGGGGTTTGGAAGCGCGGCGAGATACATAGCGGCTACGACCGCCGAGGTGGGCGTGGATGTAAAATCTCTTCCAATTCACGTATGCATCATTGAGGCCATGGGACGGAATGCCGGCTGGATCACCGCGGCTTCTGCGCTGGCCAGGAAAAAACCGGGGGATGCCCCACATCTGATCTATTTGCCGGAAAGACCTTTTAACGAGGCGGAGTTCTTAGAAGATGTAAAACGGCTTCATGAAGAGAAGGGCGGAGTGGTAGTCGTAGTCAGCGAGGGCCTGAAAAATGAAGCGGGTGAGCCCATTGTTCCTCCAATCTTTAAGACGGAGCGGGCAACCTATTATGGAGATGTCAGCGCCTATCTGGCCGAGCTGGTTATTAAGAAACTGGGAATCAAGGCGAGAAGTGAGAAACCGGGCATCTGCGGAAGGGCTTCGATCGCATGGCAGTCTCCAGTGGACCGGGATGAGGCGGTTTTGGCGGGAAGCGAGGCATTAAAAGCGGCAGTTGCCGGTCAGAGCGGCGTTATGGTTGGATTTATTCGTGATGAAGAGGCGGAGAAGATTGACGGCGTATATCGCATGCATACAGAGATGATACCGATTAAAGAAGTCATGATGTATGAGCGTACCATTCCGGAATCCTACTTAAATGAGCGCGGCAACGATGTGACAGAGGAGTTTATCCGCTGGTGCAGACCTTTGATTGGACCGGAACTGAGAGACTTTTTTGACTTTAACATTACTAGTGAGAATTAAGAAATAGGATGAGCAGTGTACTCAGCACTGAAAACAAGGAGGGTATTTCATGAAACATATTTTTTTGAATTTGAAACGGTTTGACATCCCCAAAGAATACGGCGGGGTAAACAGCATTGCTCCGATCGGAGAATGGGGAAGCTTTATTGTCTCCAATACACAGGAGCAGCTAAAAAAGTACGCCGGAGAAGACGTGGAATTTGCCATGTATTTTCCAGAGGCACACTTGATTCCCGCTGTGGGAGCGCTGTGTGAGAACAGTCCGGTTAAAGTGGGATGCCAGGGCGTATACCGTGATGATACGGCGGTTGGGGGCGGTTTTGGCGCTTTTACGACGAACCGGACCGCGAACGCGGCAAAAGCCATCGGCTGTACCACGACAATCATCGGTCACTGTGAAGAGCGAAAAGACAAGGCAGGAATCCTTGCGGAAGCCGGCGTCACAGATACAAAGGCAGTGAACCGTCTGCTGAATCAGGAGATAAAAAAGGCTGTTTCTTCCGGTCTTTCTGTGCTATACTGTATCGGAGAGTCTTCTGAAGAGCAGGAGAGATGGAAAGAGGTATTAAAAGAGCAGATTGATATCGGTCTGGAGGGTGTGGAAAAAGATCTGGTTACCATTGCCTATGAACCAATTTGGGCTATCGGACCGGGAAAGATTCCGCCGGATAAAGACTATATCACCATGATCGGTACCTATATAAAGGAAATCACCGAAGGCTGCGACGTTGTGTACGGAGGCGGATTAAAGGTGGATAACGCAGAGATGCTGGCTTCCGTGCCGGTAATGGACGGTGGTCTCATCGCATTGACCAGATTCCAGGGAGAGATCGGTTTTTATCCGGAGGAATATCTGGAGATCATTAAGACATACATGGGACATTAACACTGTAATGAGAAAGCAGGAGGAAATTATATGAAATTATCATTTGAATACGGTGCTGGCCTTATGGCAGCAGAACTTCCCGATACAACTGACATCTTTATTCCGGGCGAGACCGTGCCGGATCCGGCATGCATACCGGAGGACCGTCTGATTGAAGAGACTTTAAAGTCCATCAGGAACCCAATGGGAATGGAACCGCTCTCTGAGCTGGCTCATAAGGGATCCAAGGTTACCATTATTTTTCCGGACCGTGTAAAAGGCGGTGAGCAGCCGACGTCCCACCGCAAGATTTCCATTAAGCTGATTCTGGACGAACTGTATGCGGCTGGTGTTGAGAAGAAGGACATTTTACTGATCTGTTCCAACGGTCTCCATCGGAAGAATACGGAACAGGAGATACATAATATTCTGGGCGACGAGCTGTTCCATGAATTTTGGCATACGCACCAGATTATCAACCACGACAGTGAGGATTACGATCATCTGGTAGATTTGGGAACCACGGACAGAGGTGACCCGGTTCTGATGAACAAGTACGTCTACGACAGTGATGTTGCGATTCTGATCGGCCATACCCAGGGCAATCCTTATGGCGGATATTCAGGAGGATACAAGCACTGTGCGACGGGAATTACCCATTGGCGCTCCATCGCCTCCCACCATGTGCCGGAGGTTATGCACCGGAAGGATTTTACTCCGGTAAGCGGAAAGTCCCTTATGAGAACGAAGTTCGATGAGATCGGACAGCACATGGAGAAATGCATGGGCAAGAAGTTCTTCTGCTGTGATGCGGTTCTCGATACAAAGTCCAGACAGATCGAGATCAACAGCGGATATGCAAAGGTTATGCAGCCTCATTCTTGGATCACGGCAGACAAGAGAACGTACGTGCCGTGGGCAGAGAAGAAGTACGATGTCATGGTATTCGGTATGCCTCAGTTCTTCCATTACGGGGAAGGCATGGGAACCAATCCGATTATGCTGCTTCAGGCTATTTCCGCCCAGGTAATCAGGCATAAGAGAATTATGAGCGATAACTGTGTGATTATCTGTTCTTCTCTCTGCAACGGATACTTCCACGATGAACTGTGGCCGTATACAAGGGAAATGTATGAGATGTTCCAGCATGACTTTATGAATACACTTCCTGATATGAACCGCTACGGCGAGTATTTTGCAACCAATGAGGAGTATATCAGAAAGTACCGCTACTGCAACGCATTCCATCCGTTCCACGGATTTTCCATGATCAGCTGCGGCCATATTGCAGAGATGAATACCTCCGCAATCTACCTCTGCGGCGCTCAGGATCCGGGCTATGCAAGGGGAATGGGGCTTAAGACGAGAGCGACTATTGAAGAGGCGCTGGAGGATGCAAAGAAGAAATTTGTAGGACCGAATCCGAATATTCTTGCGCTTCCACAGACATTCAAGCTGGGAGCTGTACATCTGATGATGAAGGATGATGTGTATGAGGGAAAGGGTGCAGAAGATTGTGCCTGTGCAGCTCATATGCACCATTAATAGAATTGTGATGTGTGCAGGAATAAAATGATTCCTGATTCATACAACGACGGAACGGCCTTACAGCGGCAGGACTTTGCGGCTGGCAGGCCGTTCTGAGCGATGCCCGGCGCTCTTTGGAATATCATGGAGACAGGGCATTGGCTGTACCGTTAACAGAGTTTATGGAAGGAGGTTTTACAGTGAGAACATTGATCAAAAATGCATCTGTGTACCACAACCATCGTTTCGAGGCGCTGGATCTTCTCCTGGAGGACGGAAGGATTTCCCGAATGGGCGGCTGCGAGGGAGAGAGATGTGATGAGGTGATTGATGCCGGAGGAAAACGGGTGGTTCCGGGATTTATCGATATTCATACTCATGGAGCAGTCGGTGTGGATGTCAATGGAGCGGATGCGGACGGCTTTGAGAAAATCTGTCGTTTCTTTGCTTCACAGGGAACGACCAGCTGGCTCTGTTCTGTTCTTACGGACACGAAGGAGCAGACGATGCATGCCATCCAGATGTATAAAGAGTGGAAAAATACGGAGCATCACGGTGCAAATCTCATGGGAATCCATCTGGAAGGGCCGTTCTTATGCCCGGCTTATAAAGGCGCCATGCCGGAACACCTTTTAAAGAAGCCGGATATGGAGCTTCTGAAGGCGTATCAGGAGGCGGCGGAAGGAGAGGTACGCTATATCACGGTTTCTCCTGAGGTGGAAGGCATTGTTGATTTTATTCCCTATATTAAGAGTCTGGGGATTCAGGTGGCTATCGGTCATTCGGGGGCAGATTATGATACGGCGCGGCGAGCAATACAAAACGGTGCGTTGGGAGCCACACATACCGGCAACGCCATGAAGCTTTTACATCAGCATTTTCCGGCCATCTGGGGAGCAGTACTGGAAGACGACGAGGTGTACTGTGAAATGATCTGTGACGGAAGACACCTTCATCCGGGAACTGTCCGTTTTATCATAAAGATTAAGGGCCTGGACCGTGTGATTGCGGTCACGGATTCCATCATGGCAGCCGGACTTCCGGATGGTAATTACAAGCTGGGAGTGAATGATGTAGTCGTTGTGGATGGTGATGCCAAGCTGGTTTCCGACGGAACCCGTGCAGGCAGTACGCTGACAACCGGAAAAGCACTGAAGAATCTTCTGGAATTTACAGGACGTTCTCTGACGGATATTCTCCCGATGCTGACGGAGAATCCTGCCAGACTGATCGGTGTTTATGACCGGGTAGGTTCTATTGAACCCGGTAAGGACGCAGACCTTGTATTTTTGGATGAGGACTGCAGTGTTGTGCGTACCTTTGTTAAGGGAAAAGAGTGTCAGTTCAGCATTGCGGAATGAATGGTGTTACTGACGGCAAATGCATAAAAATGAGTAAGAAAGAGACGGTTAGATAATGAGTGGATATCTTTATATTTTATTCTGGATTGTCAGCTTCGGGGCATCTATAGCGGGAGCGATCTGTGGAATTGGCGGTGGCGTTATCATTAAGCCTACGCTTGACGCGTTTGGAGTATTAAGCGTTTCAACCATCAGTTTTGTGTCAGGCTGCACGGTGCTGGCGATGACCTGCTACTCGGTAATTAAGGGTAAGATGAGCGGGGAATCACTGATTGACATGAAGACAGGGACCCCGTTAGCGATAGGTGCCGCCATCGGAGGCGTAGTTGGAAAATCCATGTTCCAGGCGCTTTCCAACATGTTTGCGAATAAAGATATGGTGGGGGCTGTACAGGCGGGATGTCTGCTCATTATCACACTGGGAACGCTGATTTATACACTGAAAAAAGATAAGATAAAAACGCTTCATGTGACAAATGCAGTAGTATGCATTATCATCGGCGTAGTACTGGGGATTTTCTCCTCCTTCCTGGGAATTGGCGGAGGCCCCATCAATCTGGTTGTTCTGTTTTATTTCTTCTCCATGGAGACAAAGACAGCGGCCCAGAACTCCCTGTACATCATCCTCTTCTCCCAGATCACGAGCCTGATCAATTCCCTGGTCACCAGAACAGTACCGGAATTTACGATATGGCTTTTAGCCCTCATGGTCATCGGCGGCATCCTGGGAGGCATGAGCGGCCGCAGCATCAATAAGAAGATCGATTCCAAGGTAGTAGATAAGTTATTCATCTTTTTAATGATAGTCATCATCTTTATAAACATTTATAATATTTATCAGTTTGCACGTTAGCAATGAGCAGTGCGAAAAAAGCCGAAGGTAAATTTGTGTTGTGCTCGCACATAAGCAAATTTACCTTCGGCTTTTTTCATAGGGCGAAGCCCGTGACCGAAGTGAAGCGGAGCGGAACTGAGGTGCACTGCGGACTGGCGGGCAGCGAAGCGGAACTGAAGTGCACTGCGGACTGGCGGGCAGAGATCCAAGCCGGAGCGAAAATCCAAGCCACATTGCAACACACAAAGCAGACATTATTCACGTGAAAACGTGCATCAGGAAAGGAGATGCGATGGAACAGGTATTGATTGTAGTCTTTTCCTCCTTTTGCGGAGGACTTGTGCAGGCGGTTACAGGATTTGGCGGAGCAGTCATCATCATGATTTTTCTGCCTCTTATTTTAAATATGACGGCGGCGCCGGCACTCAGCGATGTCATCACCATGACGCTGTCATTTTCCATGTTCTGGAGGTACCGCAAATCGGTACGCTTTAAAAGTATTGTAATTCCCGCTGCTGTTTATCTGATTTCCAGTACCCTGGCGATTCACGGCTCCGCCTTTATCGATGCAGGAAAACTAAAAGGAGTTTTTGGTGTGTTTTTGATCATACTGTCAGTGTACTTCTTTGGATTTTCCGGAAAACTATCCGTGAAGCCAACACTTTTTATGAAGTTCGGATGCGGTGCGCTGGCTGGTATCTGTGGTGGTTTATTTGGAATCAGCGGACCGCCGGTCAGTCTGTTTTATCTGGCCGCGACGGATACGAAGGAAGAGTATTTGGGGACTTTAAACGCATTTTTTTCATTTACTGTCATTTTTAATTTGATATCCAGGATTTACAACGGCTTTCTGACGGTATCGCTGGTGCCGCTTATGGGTGTGGGAATTGCCGCCATTTTAACCGGCTGTGTTCTTGGAAGCAGGATTGTCAAGAAGATCAATATCGATGTGATGAGGAAATGCGTGTACGGATTTATGGCGTTTGCCGGGATGGTGATTGTGGTTCAGGGGATTCTGAGATGAACGGTGTTGCTAATGATAGCTTACCGCAAGTCAGAATAGTAACTTATTGGTTTATACAGAGAGAAAAAGGGTATTGACAATTCGTGTGAAGTATGGTAAATATGTATTATACACACGAGTTTATAAAAAGTTAATTGTGCAAAGTGCCAATATAATTCAAGCCTTTCCCACAATTATTACTATATTCTATTTCCTTACATAATTCCAATGGAAATGGCAAACTGTGAATGAGCGGATGTCTAATTCTATGGTAACAGTATTCACTGTCCGTGCCAGGCCCGTCAGCAAAGCCACACGCATGATCCACTCTGCCGCCGCATTGCAGACGTACACCTGACGCGGATATCAAGCACGGTTACTGTGTTGTTTTTTCAGTACTAGAAAGAGTTAATTATAAATTGAGCAGACAGAACCTGGTTGATTCCTTAGAGCAGCTGTCAAAAGACAATTTTCAGCCAATGCACGAAACGATAAGATTCAGACAGTTCACGAAGGGGAAAAGGATCTGGCACAGAAGCGTATAGGAAAAATAAAATGGCTTGCCATTTTATATAAACAATATACACACGTGTGTATATGCGCGACAAACAAAAACGGGGTACAGTACTAAGAAAGAGAGGGGATTTACATGAAGAAACGAAGATGGATGGCACTTGCACTCGCCTGCACGATGATTTTTACAGCAGGATGTCAAAAAGGGGGAAAAGAGACTGCTGAAGTACCAGGAAGTCAGGAAACAAAAGTAAGCGAAACGGAGATGGCAAAAGCAGAGGATTCAAAGGCAGAAAATTCTGTAAGTCAGGAGGAGCCGGTTACAATTAAGTTTGCCAATTATGCGGTTCTGGAAGAAGGAAACAGCGCTTTCTGGGAAAAGATCAAAACAGATTTTGAAACTGAGAACCCTAATATAAAAATCGAGTGGATCACTGCACCATTTGGGGAAATGGTACAGCAGGTCATCAATATGGCAGGGGGAGGCGAGTATGTCGACCTGATTTTCGGTGAATTGGACTGGACTCCGACGCTGGCGGATTCGGGAATTGCATGTCCGGTATCGGACATTATGCCGCAGGAATATCTCGAAGATTTTTACCCTAATGTTTTGGAGGCGCATTCGATTGATCATGTACTCTATTCGCTTCCATTATATGTAGGACCGTATATTCTGTATATTAATAAGGATTTGTTTGAACAGGCCGGACTGGATGCAGCCAATCCTCCGACCACCTATGAAGAGATGTTGGAGTGTGCCGAGAAGCTTTCGCAGCTAAAGGATGCGGATGGGAATCAGGTATATGCATTTGGACAGACCACGGCATCGGTGCCGGTGTCTGGTGCTTCGCTGACAAGCATGGTATTTAATTTTGGAGGTCAGGTGCTTGATGAAAACGGAAAGTTAAGCTGTGATAACGAAGGATTTAAACAGGCATTTGAAATGCTGAAGCTTTTGGATGAGAAGGGATATAATCCACAGAATGCGAAACTGAAGGATTTAAGAAACTTATTTGCGCTGGGAAGACTCGCTATGTATTACGACCAGTCATGGGGATTTGCAGGAATTAAACCAATTAATCCGGAGGCGGAAGCATTTACGGTTACCGCAAAACCTTTAAAAGGAGGCAGTGGCACGGGACAGAGTATTTTGCAGTCTCATTGTCTGATGATGGTGGATAATGGAGAAGCACGTAAAAAAGCCGTGGAAAAGCTTGTTGAATATATTATAACAAATGATAATTTAAGTTACCGTATGTCCAATGAAACACTTGCATATCCGGCTAAGAAATCCATGGAACACGCAGTGGATGACAGTCTGATCTTAAAGGGAGCAGCTGGTTCCGAGGCTAATACGAAAACTCAGGTTTTCATTCCTCAGAACAGTGATTTGAATCTGGAACTTTGTGCATTGGCTCAGGCTGTGACGGTCGGAAAGACAGATGTGGACAAGGCGATTGCAGATTTCAAGAAGGCCGCGGAAATGATTCTTGATTAAGTGTGTCCAGAGAGGATTAGATATGAAAATTGGGATAACAAAAGAAGAGGCAAGGCAGTTGTCAGCCCTGTATAAAAGCCAGCTCTCGGAGATTATGGAAGAGTGGGCGGAGCATTCTGCAGATCCGTCCGGCGGATATTTAACAGACTTCGGAGAAAACTGGAAACTGGTTTCCAGACGAAGGAATATATGGGCTCAGGCACGTCAGACCTACATGTTTGCTGCCTATTATGAATATTCAGGACGCGAGGAAAAGTGGCTCTCACTGGCAAAGGCAGGACGAGATTTTCTGGTTTGCCATGCTTATGCGGGGGAAGGGCGATGGAACTATGAGGTGTCAGAGAATGGGGAAGAGGTGATTGAAGGGACGACTTCCATCTTTACGGACTTGTTTGCCCTGATTGCGTTAGCACAGTATGCATCTGCATCGGGGGATCAGACGGATTATGACCTGATTCGAAAAACATTTGACAGTGCGAGAAATCATATCATGGATCCTGAATTTCGGGATATAAAACCACACGTGTGGCAAAACGGAATAGAGAGACATTCCCCGTATATGATTGCGGTTCATTCTTCAATGGTAGCGGAGAAAGTTCTGGGAAAAGAGGTGACAGGACCGTTTATTGATTTCTGTATCAGAAAACTGTTGTATTTCTTTGGGAAAAATGAAAGCGGTTATCTGTTGGAAAGTCTTAAAGAAGATGGATCCGTATGGGATACTCCGGAAGGGCGCATTGTCAATCCGGGGCACATTTTCGAAGGCATGTGGTTCTGCATCGATTATGCCAGGGATACAGATGACGCTGTGATTTCGCGTGCGCTTACTATTATACAGGAAACAGCGAAAGCAGCAGTTGATCGGACGCATGGGGGTGTGATTCACCGGTTTGACTGCTATGGAAAGGAGGGAGAGGACACGTTAAAGACGGATACGGGAGAGCTCAGGGCAGATGACAAAGTGGACTGGGTGAACTGTGAGAGTCTTTATGCGTTTGCGCTTGCCGCTGTGCTGACTGGGGAGGAGACTGCCATAGAGCAGTTTCGTCAGCTCCATCAGTTCTGCCAGACGTATTTTAAGCCTGAAGAAGGGGGAGACTGGTATCCTGTGTTAAAGCGGGATGGGACGCCGCTTCGTAAAAACAAAGGAGGGAAGCACCGGGTAGCGTTTCATGTGCCGCGTGCTCTGATGAATCTCAGTATACTGTTTGAAACTGTGAGTTGATCTGTGTTTAGAAAGGAGAAGGAAACTTATGATAAAGAGGAGGATGTCAGTATTTCTGCTTGCCTGCTTACTGGTGTTGACGACAGGTTGTGCAAAAAGTCAGTCCACACAGGAGATCAGTACGGATTCCAGTGAAGTGACAACAGAGAGTATACCGGAGAGTATACCGGAGACCAATACTTCGGAAGCAGATTCGGAGGTTCCTGTCACCATTAAAATTGCAAACTATGCAGTACTGGAAAAAGGGTACGAGGAATTCTGGCAGAATGTAAAAACAGGATATGAGTCGAAATATCCTAATGTGACTGTAGAATGGGTAACGGCACCCTATGGAGAGATATTAAATCAGGTTATAAACATGGCTGGAGGCGGAGACAAGGTAGACTGTGTATTTGGTGAAGATATCTGGATTCCGTCGCTGGTTGAGGCTGGCCTGGCGGCTCCAATGGATCAGGTACTTGATTCGGATTTTCTAAACGACTACTATCCTAATGCATTAGCGGCTCATTCTATGGATGGTACCGTATATGCAGCTCCGCTGTATTTGACGCCGCCGGTATTATTTTATAACAGGGAACTCTTTAAGGAAGCCGGACTTGATCCGGAGAAGCCGCCGAAGACGTATGATGAGATGATGGGAATGGCGGAAAAGCTGTCACAGTTAAAATCATCTGACGGCAACAAGGTATATGCGTTCGGATTTCCAACCGGATCAGTGATTGTAGTTGGCTCTTATCTGCAGGGACTCATAAAAAATTTCGGCGGTGAGATTCTGGATGCTGACGGGAAGCTGGATATGAAAAATCCTGGTTTTATCCAGGCTTTTGAATTCTTGCAGGAATTGGATGAAAAGGGCTATAATCCTCAGAATGCGAAAGCAAAGGATTTAAGAAATCTTTTTGCACTGGGACAGCTGGCCATGTATTATGACAAGACAGGCGGAATCAATGGAGTAACATCCATTAATCCGGCGGCAGCGGATTTTACAGCTACTGCATGTCCATTGGCCGGAGGAGAGGGGAGCGGCGAGACGGTTTCACAGTCTCACTGTTTTATCGCGATTGACAATGGTCCGGAGAAAAAAGAGGCAGTGAAGAATTTTATCCAATACGTGATTACTCCGGAAATAATGGAGGATTATATGACGAATATTGCACCGGCATATCCGGCTAAGAAAGCTATGGAGCATATGGATGGAGTGAATAACAGTGCCTTTCTGGCAGGTGCCAGAGATACGGTAAACCACCTCTCACCCAGCTTGATGTTTCCGACCGTGGCAGATTTTAATCTGGAACTCTGTGCGCTGGCTCAGGCAGTGACAATGGGAGATGAGGAGGTTTCGGCGGCAGCGGCAGATTTTGAGAAATCTGTTCAGCCATTGCTGCCATAAGAATAAGACAAAGGTGTCACTGGTTTTCAGGCAGCAGCACGCGAACGATGGGGTTCTTTCTCGGCTTTGGGTGCTGCTGCTTTTATTATGTAAAAGTGCTCCTGTTACATAATAAGTCCTCCGGGCAGGAGGCGCACTCCGCGCTGAGGAAGTATGGTTGCTGAAGCAACCGCGCTCCGGCGAGGGAGTCCGGTTCGCGGACTCTTCATTTTTTGCTGGTAACCGTTCAGCATTCGTTTCCGGAAGTCACTGTTACCAGCAAAAAAAATGAGAAAAGGGTATTGACAATGCGAAAAGAATATGGTAAAAATGATATATACACACGAGTTGATATAAACTACAATTGTGCAAATTACTAAGAATGGGGAAGGTAATCAGATGCAGCTAACGATTGGTTTTATAACAACATGTTCGGGACGGTGGCCGCGAGAGGTTCCGGAACAAAGAAACAGAGAGTATGGTGAATGGCTGGAAGCGCAGATGCCAGAAGTAAAAGTAGTCCGGGCGCCGGAACTTGGAAGCGGGATTGAATCGGTTGAAGCGGCGGTCAGAGAATTTAAGCGCCAGGAGGCAGATGTTATTGTTCTTGTATATGGGGCATTTACCGGCGATGACGTGGCTTCCTATCTGGCGGAGATGGTTCAGAAACCGATTATCCTTTGGGCTCCCTATGAAGTACCTTTTGAAAGGGAAGACAGATTGTATTCCAATGCACTCTGCTCAATGACGATGAATGCGGCTGCATTAAGACGGTTGGGAGTTTCCTGCCATACAATTTACGGAAGCAGGGAAGATGATAAGGCAGCAGAGAAAGTTAAAAATCTTCTTCTTGCTTACGGAGTGGTTAAGTCTTTAAAGTATACCACATTAGGACTTTTGGGGTACCGGCCTACCGCATTTTATAACTGTGCATTTGACGAAGGGCTGATCCGGAGAACCTTCGGAGTTAAGATCGAAGAGACTGATTTAAAGGTGGTTTTCGACAAGATGGCTGATCTGCCAGCTGAGAAGTATAAGGCAGACATGGCGAAGATGGCGGAAGCGTATGACACAGGAAAACTGCCGGAGGGCCATCTGGAGAATCATTCCAGGCTGTATCTTGCTTTAAAAGAAGTGATGGCAGAGCAGCATTACGATTTCGCAGCAATTAAATGCTGGCCGGAGATGGGGAATTTACATACGACACCGTGTGCGGTGCTTGGACGTTTGGCTGACGATGGTATTACTATCGGGTGCGAGGGTGATGTCGATGCGGAACTGGCTCAGATGACAGAATATTATCTTACGGGGGAGCCCAGTTTTATCACTGACCTGATTAACATTGATGAAGAGAAAAATGTAATTACCTTCTGGCACTGTGGAAACGCTGCCCCATCTTTATTTAACAAAGCATATGAGGTGGAAATCAGAAACCATCCGCTGGCGGGACAGGGAACGGCTTTTTATGGGGCGCTTAAGCCTGGAAAGGTGACAGTCGCCAGGTTTTGCAATATAGACGGTGCGTACAAACTTTTTCTTCTTCGTGGAGAAGCCGTCGCTTTGGACCGTTGTACAAAAGGCGTAACAGCCAGTGTAAAGGTGGAGCGGCCGGTGAGAGAAATTATAGAAGGAATCATAACAGAGGGAATTCCTCATCATTACAGCATTGTCTGGGAAGATGTGGCGGAAGCTATGAAGGGAATCTGTGGATTGTTAAATATTCCGGTTATTGAGATGTAAAATCTGACCGTGAATTACTGTTCACTCCGTGAACAATAACGCGCTTCGCTCCACTCACAAAATACACCTCGTGGGATCCTGGCTTGTAAACAATAATGACTGTGATCATTGACACTTTTTCCCATACAGAGTTATACTGAATAAAAGTACAGTACGAGGGTATGCGGCAAGGAGAAAAGAACGTATGGAGAGAAATCGTGAGCGGGTCACAAGGGCAGACGTAGCAAAGGCTGCTGGAGTAAGTGAAACCATAGTATCATATGTTGTGAATAATAACCGTTATGTAGCAAAGGAGAAAAGACAGAGAGTGGAGGATGCCATTGCGGCCCTGCATTACCGTCCTAACAATGTGGCAAGAGCTTTGAAAGGAAAACGCAGCAATCAGCTGCTGTTCATTGCAGATCAGATTACAAACGAGTATTTCAGCAGAATTGTCAGTGAGATGGATAAGTATGCTTACGAAGCCGGATTCCTGATTTCACTTTGTGCCAACCGGAACACACCGGAGTTTGTATCACAGGTTATCAGCCGCCAGTATGACGGTATCATCATCAGTTCCATCAGTTTTCCGGAAGAGTATGTAAGGCATTTCAGTAAGGCCGGTATCCCGGTGCTGTTGTTTGAACATAAGAAGCACGATACTCTGCCGGAGAATGTGGCGACACTGGCTTCCGGACTTTATTCCGGGGCGAGAACAGGGGTAAACCACTTAATCAGCAGAGGAAAAAAGAATATCATCTACATCGATCGCATCAGCAGGCGGGGGAATGTCAGCGGTCCGTCGGATCTTCGTCTCAGCGGATATCTGGATGAACTTCACGATCACGGCCTGGAGGCAGGCGGCGATACGGTAATAGCCGGTTGCCATACGGAAGAGGAACTGACTGAGACTGTAGCAGATTACTTAAGGTGTCATGATCAGGTGGATGGAATGATGGGACGTAACGATATGGTGGCCTGCATTGCCATGCAGGCAGCAATAGGAATTGGAAAGCGGGTTCCCGCGGATATCGGCGTTGTAGGATTTGATAATTCCAGCATCAGCCGGTTCTGTTCACCAAAGCTTACGACACTGGAGATGCAGCGGGAGGAGATAAGCAGAACTGTTATCGATATGATGGTTCAGATGATCGGCGGTCAGATGCCGGAAAACGCGACGTTTGAGACAAAGCTGATTATCCGGGAGAGTACGTAAGAAGGTCTCTTCCGGAAGACGAAAGTAACAATGTGAAAATATAAAATGGTTTTCCATTTTATATTGGGGTTTATACACTCGAGTGTATAAGGCTCGAGTCAATATAGAGAAACACAAAAACTATATGAAAAATGAGGAAAGAGAGGGTATTATGATGAAAAAGAGAAGACTGGCAGCACTGGCACTCGCTTGTGTTATGGCATTGACCACCGGGTGTTCCGGCGGAGGCGGCAGTACAGCGGGAAGTACGGCAGGCACGGAGGCAAAGACAGAAGCGGGTACGAAAGAGGAAGCAAAGGCGGCGGATACGGGCAGCGGGGAAAAGATAACCTTGAAGATCGCCAATTATGCTGTGCTGGAAAAAGGGTATGATGAGTTCTGGAGCAGTGTGAAAGCTGGATATGAGGAGAAATATCCGAATGTAACGATCGAATGGGTGACGGCTCCTTATGGAGAAATTTTAAATCAGGTCATCAACATGGCAGGCGGCGGGGACCGTGTGGACTGTATCTTCAGCGAAATGATCTGGCTGCCGGCTCTGGTAGATTCCGGTTTGGCAATGCCGATGAAGGACGTGCTGGATGAATCGTTTCTGAATGATTATTATGCAAACATTCTGGAAGCACATTCCATCGATGGAGAGGTATATGGAGCGCCGCTTTACGTATCTCCGTCACTTTTGTTCTACAATAAGGATCTGTTTAAGAAAGCAGGACTGGATCCGGAACAGCCGCCGAAAACATATGATGAGATGCTTACAATGGCTGAGAAGTTAGCGGCTTTGACAACGGACGATGGAAATAAAGTATACGCGTTTGGACAGCCGACAGCATCTGTTATCGTTATCGGTTCTTCTATTCAGGCATTTGCAGCAAACTTTGGCGGAAAGGTTATCGATGATAACGGCAAGCTTACCGCTGATGATCCGGCATTTAAAGAATCACTGGAGATGTTAAAGCTTTTGGATCAGAAGGGATACAATCCACAGAACGCGAAGCCAAAGGATTTACGGAACTTATTTGCGCTTGGTCAGCTGGCCATGTACTACGATAATTCCTGGGGCTTTAACGGTGCAAAATCCATCAATCCGGATGTAGTGAACTTTGCGGCAGCAGCAGAGCCGTTAAAGGGAGGAAATGGTGAAGGCGCATCAACTCTTCAATCACACTGCTTTGTAGCAGTAGATAATGGGCCGGATCACGTAGAAGCAGTTAAGAATTTTATCCAGTACGTAATTACACCTGAGGTGCTGAATGACTACATTGCCAATATCGCACCGGCACTTCCGGCTAAAAATTCCATGAAGGATATGGAAGCTGTTAAGAACAGTCCGATCTTAAATGGTGCAGGGGATTCTGTTGAGAAGGCAGAACCGGTTTACATGTTCCCGACATTATCGGAGTTTAACTTGGAACTGTGTGCACTGGCACAGGCGGTAACAGTAGGCGGCGAGGATGTGGATACGGCGATCGAAGGCTTTAAGACGGCCGTACAGCCGCTGCTTCCATAGAAAAGATCGAGTCAAGATTAAGAAAAGAGGTAGAAAGACATGGCAGGAAAGAAACCGAACGTTCTATTTATTCTGACGGATGATCAGGGAATCTGGTCTATGGGCTGTTATGGCAACTCTGAGATCCAGACACCAAACCTTGATAAGCTGGCGAAACAGGGAGTGAGATTTGATAACTTTTTCTGCACGTCTCCGGTTTGTTCTCCTGCCAGAGCTTCTCTGTTGACAGGAAAGATTCCGTCACAGCACGGAATTCTTGATTACTTAAGCGGGGGAAATGGAGGCGCCTCTCAGGCTGCAATTGAGTTCCTGAAGGATCATCGCGGCTATACGGACATTTTGGCCGAAGAGGGATATACCTGCGGTCTGAGCGGGAAGTGGCATTTGGGTGACGGCGGTCATCCGCAAAAGGGCTTCTCCTTCTGGTATGCTCACCAGAAGGGAGGCGGCCCCTACTACAACGCACCAATGTTCCGTAACGGGCAGAAGATTGAGGAAAAGGGTTATATAACCGATGTGATCACCGATGAAGCGATTTCCTTCATAGACAGAGAGAAGAATAAGGAGCAGCCTTTTTACTTAAGTGTGCATTATACAGCGCCCCATTCTCCATGGATAAACTGTCATCCGAAGAAATATACGGATCTCTATGAAGATTGTCCGTTTGAGACATGTCCTCAGGGGGAGGCGCATCCATGGGCAAAGACAGAGGTAATCGCGGGGTATCAAAAGCCCAGAGAGTCTCTGATCGGTTATTTTGCAGCAGTTACAGCTATGGATGATAATGTGGGGCGCATCTTAAAAAAGCTGGAGGAAGAGAATCTTATGGAAGATACCCTGATTATTTTTTCCAGCGACAATGGATTTAACTGCGGCCACCATGGAATCTGGGGCAAGGGCAACGGGACATTTCCACTCAATATGTATGATTCTTCCGTGAAGGTACCCTTGATTATGTGTCATAAGGGGCATATTCCGGAGAATCATGTTTGTGACGAGATGCACAGCGGCTATGACTTTATGCCCACTCTTTTAGATTACCTGGGATTTAAAAATGATGAGGCGGATAAGCTTCCGGGTAAGAGCTTCCTTCCGGCTTTGATGGGCCAGGAGCAGAAAGGAGAGGAGAACAGTGTTGTCGTCTTCGATGAGTATGGACCGGTCCGAATGATAAGAAGCAGGAAGTATAAGCTGGTTCACAGATATCCTTTCGGCCCCGACGAGTTTTATGATTTGGAGGCGGATCCGGGGGAGGCATATAACGGAATAGAAGATGAATCCTATCAGGATGTGATTCGGGATATGAAGAAGCAAATGGAACTGTGGTTTTTACAGTATGTGGATCCCAGAATCGATGGAGCTAAGGAGCCTGTTATGGGCGGTGGACAGAAAGACTTAGCGGGAGTACTGGGACCGGGTATCAATGTATATGGGGAAAATATATAAAGGGAGTTGTTACGATGGAGAAAGGTATTAAGAAATCCCTCTGGAAAAATCAGACGGGTGATAAAATATTTGCAATCGCACTGTTGATTCCTGCTATTATCACAACAGTTTCATTTATTCTGGTACCTGTTGTGGATTCAATTTACCGAAGCTTTTTCGACTATAAGGTCAGGAACATCATTTCGGGACAGCCGGGGGTGTGGAATAATTTTGCCAATTATACGAAGCTGTTTTCCAACGGAAAGCTGATTCCGTCTATGACAAACACGCTGACCTTCGTCTTTGGCGTGGTGATTGCCCAGTTCGTACTTGGTATGGCTTTGGCACTGATTCTTAACAGCAATGTAAAATTTTCCAGATTTATCCGCAGTATTATGATGGTTCCCTGGGTGGTTCCGACGCTGATATCCGGTCTCGTCTGGCTGTGGATGTTCCAGCCTCAGTACGGTCTGGTCAAATATTTCGTAGGCGTCCTGACAAAAGGGAGAATCACGGATTTTGCAATCTTGAATAATCCGGCTACGGCCATGTTTGGTGTGTCGGTAGCTGCACTGTGGAAGCAGATTCCGCTTGCCACACTGCTCCTTCTGGCAGGTCTGGCCAATGTTCCGGAGGATATGCAGGAGGCGGCAAAGATTGACGGGGCAAACGGTGTTCAGAGATTTTTCCGGATTGTCCTTCCTTACATGAAGAGCGTTATCAAGGTTACGGTATCCATGTCCATCATCGAGAATTTCAAACAGTTCCCGCTGTTCTGGACCATGACAGGGGGCGGTCCAAACAACTCTACGACTACGATGGCGATCTTAAGCTACCGGGAGGCGTTCGTCTCCAACAACTTCGGATCAGGAGCTGCAGTTACGACCGTCTGGATGCTGATGATGATTGTTGTAGTTTATATTTATAACCGCATCTTTAAGAGCGAAGACATGTAGAGGGGGTGGAAAGCTTATGAAACGGAAACGTATTCTTAACGGCGTGATCAAATACGTGGTTTTAATTATCATTCTCGTCTTCCTGCTGTTCCCTTTATTGTGGGTATTGCTGACGTCCTTTAAAACCAATATGGAGGCATATAAATTTCCTCCGACCTTTATCGTAAAGAATCCCACCTTCCAGAGTTATATCAATCTGTTTACAGTGGATAATGATTTCTTTACATATTATAAAAACAACTTTATTGTAGCCGGTTCCACGGCGCTGCTGACGACATTTATGGCGATTATTTCCGGTTATGCGCTGTCCCGCTTCCATTTTAAATGGAACAAATGGATCATAGCTGCATTTACCTCCGCACAGATGTTCCCGGTTGTCAGCCGGTTGATTTCCCTGTATAAAATACTTGGAGACGTTCATCTGATCAATACCCATGCGGGACTGATCCTGGCTATTGCAGCCGGACAGCTTCCGTTCACCATTATGCTGATGTCCAGTTTCTATGATGGAATTCCCAGAGAACTGGAAGAAGCTGCCCGTGTTGACGGAGCCGGTCGGTTCGGTACACTGTTCCGGGTTGTGGTTCCGTTAGTGAAACCCGGCATGCTGGCAGTCGGCATTTATGCATTTTTGCTGTCCTGGGATGATTATTTACACGCATCCACACTCATACAGACAGACTCGCTTCGGACATTATCCGCAGGCGTGGCGCTTCGCTATCTGGGCGAACTTTCCTATGACTGGTCGCTGATCAATACAATATCCATTGTGGGTACGATTCCGATGGTGATTGTATTCTTCTTCTTCCAGAAGTACATGATCAAGGGTCTGGTAGCCGGAGCGGTAAAAGGTTAAGAAAAAGGAGAATATTATGCTTGTAACTAACAAAGAAAATCTAATTGAGGCATCCAAAAATGGATATGCCATTCCGGCACTCAATACACAGGGTGGCAATTACGATATCATATGGGCTGCATGCCGTGCGGCTGAGGAGATGAAATCTCCTATTATACTGGCTCATTATGTGTCTACCGGTGCTTATTCCGGCCATGACTGGTTTGTACAGGTCTGTAAATGGTGTGCCGACAAAGTTTCTGTCCCTGTATCGATACACTTAGATCACGGAGCCGACTTTGATATCTGCATGGAGGCGCTGAAACTTGGATTTACCTCTGTGATGATCGACGGTTCCACAAGCCCGATCGAAGAGAATGCAGCTATGACGAACGAGGTGATCAAGGTTGCAAAGTGTTTTGGAGTGCCTGTGGAGGCGGAGATTGGAGAACTCCTGCGCCTTGACAATATGGGAACCGTGATGGAAAATAAGAACATCGTAGATCCCTGTGAAGTAAAGGAATTCTTAGGATTGTGCCAGCCGGATTCCCTGGCAATCGGGATCGGCAATGCTCATGGTTATTATAAGGGTGAGCCGGATATCCATTTAGAGGTACTGGAGGCTGTGAGAAAATTCACGGATATTCCACTGGTGCTTCACGGTTGTACTGGAATGAAGGAGGAGATTGTAAAAGAAGCAATTAAGCTGGGAGTGGCAAAGATTAATTTTGGTACGGAAATCCGGTACAAATATGTGGAACATTACGAAGAGGGACTGAAAACGCTGGACCATCAGGGACACTCGTGGAAATTGTCACAGTTTGCCAACGACAGACTGACAGAAGACATTAAGGACATTATCCGCCTGGCCGGTTCTGAGGGGAAAGCTTAATAGTACAGAATAAATTGATTATAACAGAGAGGATTTTTATAATGGAAAAGAGAAACAGTGAAATTACATACAAAGAAATTTATTTACAGCCGGAATCATTTGAGGCTGTCAATGAGACTTTAGAGGATATTTATGGTGTTCTCGACAAGGTATTTGCAGAAGATTACGACGAACTGATCTTCACAGGCTGCGGCACCAGTCTCTATCTGGCCCAGGCTGCGGCACACGCATTTTCAAGCTATAACGCGATACCATCAAAAGCGGTATGCTGTTCGGAGCTCTATTATTTCCCGGAGACGTTTGTGAAAAACCGGAAGGTGCTTGTCCTTCCGATTACGAGGAAAAGCTATACGACGGAAGTGCGCATGGCGATAGATAAGGTGAGAAGTTATCCGGGAGTGAAATCACTGGCGATTACCTGTGATAAGGACAGCGCACTCTACAATGACTTTATGATCCTTTCTCCGGATACGGCGGAAGACAGTGTCATCATGACCCGCTCGTTCACCAGCATGGTGTACCTGGCTGCCGTCATGGCGATGTATGTGGGCGGTAAAAAGGACGAGATCGCAGCTATGGCCGGTTACGGTGATCATGCGCGGGATGCGTTAAAGAAAATGGATGAGATGGCAAAGCGTATCATTACGGAGCATGAGGGACTGAACCTGTTTATTACGCTGGGACAGGGGATTAACTATGGCGTGGCCAATGAGTGTATGAATAAGATGAAGGAGATGGGACTCTCCAATTCGGAGGCCTACTTCTCGCTGGAATACCGCCACGGCCCGATGAGCCTGGTAGATGAGAATACGCTCATCATCTTATTAAGCCATTCGGAGACTGTAAAGGAGGATGGGAAGCTGCTGGCCCAGATGAAGGAGTATGGAGCTGTTACTGCAGCGATCGGTAACACGGCTTCTGTGGATTTTAAAGACGCAGATTACTGCCTGGATCTGCCATATGGCTATAATGATACGCAGAACGCGGCCCTCATTGGATTTATCGGTCAGTTTATTGGATATTATATCGCAGAGAAAAAAGGGATTGATGCAGATTCACCGAGACATTTATCTCAGGCGATTGTGATTAAATAGGATACTTTCTTTTATTTGTTTTCCTCAATATACGGAGGGGGCTGTGGTTTTCGCAGTCCCCTCCGCTGTTGTTTTATCTGGAATGTTTTACAATTTTATTTTTACTTCTGTTTTTCGTAATAATTGTTCAGATTCTCGTTAGTATTTACCGGAATCTGTCAGATTATTATAAGGGTTTATTAAAGTCTTTTGTTTGAAAATCTGTTACAATAGAACCAGTAAAACAAAAAAAGTCTGAAACCAAAAAGAAAGGAGCAGATACAATGAAAAAAATAAAGGTTATGAGAATATTAAAATGGTTCTTCGTTCTGACAATGGTACTGTGCATCTGCTCCGGCTTCGCGGTTGCAGGTAAGGGATACTCCATGTACCGGAATGCGCTGGATCAGATGAGTCTGGCGGATAAAGTAGAATCGATCCAGAACAAAGAACATTATACGCCATTTGAAGAACTGCCGGAGGTATATGTGAATGCGGTTGTTTCTGTGGAAGACCACAGATTTTACAGGCACTCGGGAATCGATCTCATTGCCATTGGAAGAGCGGTATTTAATGATATACGGGCAGGCAGATTCGTGGAAGGCGGAAGCACCATCACCCAGCAGCTGGCGAAGAATCTTTATTTCAGCCAGGAGAAGGAGATGACGAGGAAGGCGGCGGAAGTCTTCATGGCTTTTGATCTGGAGCGCAATTACAGTAAGGAAGAGATTCTGGAACTGTATGTAAATACTATCTATTTCGGAGATGGTTATTACACCGTAGCCGACGCCAGCGAGGGCTATTTTGGAAAGGCGCCGGAAGAAATGACGAAATATGAGAGCACTCTTCTGGCGGGAATTCCGAATGCCCCTTCCAGATACGCTCCCACAAAGAATCCTGTGCTGGCGGAGAAACGGCAGATGCAGGTGTTGAGGCGCATGGAAGACTGCGGCTACTTCTCGGCGGAGGAAGCGGAAACAGTAGCGGCGCAGATGGTGGCGATCAACTAAATCTGATCAATGAAATCCGATCAATGAAAATAACAAAATCACCGGTATTGCTCCAGAATAAAAGCATTAGAACGGAGCGGCCGGTGATTTTTGCAGTTACGAAAAGCTGTATGGCAGGGATCCGTCAGGATCCATGACAGGCATGGAACTCAGGGAAGAGAAAAATAACTGGAAGTACTCCCGGAAAACAAGTATAATTGTAGGAGCGTTAAGCAGGGGGGCGACAGACGGACCAGGACCAGTGTTCTCTTGTACGAAACAGAATACATATGAAAAGTAGTTGTTACTGTGAAATGATGTGATCGGACATGAGGCTGACAATGGATTCGTATGGAGCGTGGAGTCTTAAGAAAGTGAGGCCTGAAATGTGAGAGATGTGCCAGAAGAAAGTTATTCAAGAAAAAAATGTACCAGTCCTGGCGGGGAACCGCTTGCTGAGAGGATCGATGGCCGGAGTTATATTATGAAGAGGCCGAAACGGTGGCATCAGAGGATTGTAAGAATTTTAAAGGAAATGATAGAGGAGTACCGAAAGGCAAATCCGGGATTTTGTGAAGTGCGTACAGCCCCGTTCGGTCTTACGCTGGCCGGGGGTATGACGTATCTGATACCGGATCTCTGTGTGATTCTCGACCGGAGAAAGCTGACGAAATGCGGATGCAGCGGAGCGCCGGAGATTGTGATTGAGGTGGTAGCTCCGGAATCCCAGTATATGGATTACCGGATCAAACTGACCAGATACCGGAAAGCCGGTGTGAAGGAGTACTGGATTGTGGACCGGGACTGGGATCACGGTTACGTCTATTATTTCGATGACGGTGAGATGGATCTTGCATCTTTTTCCGGTGCACTGGGGTCACGGGTATGCAGGGGACTGGTATTCGATTTTTCCAGGTTAAAACGGAAGAAGTAAAGTTTAGAGTGGAAATCCCGGTCAAAATCCGGTATAATTGCAGAAAACAGAACCAGGAACAGAACATGAAATCAGGAACAGAAGACAGGATATCTGATATACGGAAAGGAAAAAGAACTATGGCAGCAGCGGACAACAGAGGAAAACGGCTCAGTAAATATGTGGACAATTATGTGGTGTTCGATTTGGAGACGACGGGGATCAGTGCGGTAAAGGATGATATCATCGAGATATCCGCCCTGAAGGTTAAGAATCATGAACAGGTGGAGACCTTTTCAAGGCTGGTTAATCCCAGACGTCCCATTCCGGCCGGGGCTACAAAGGTGAACGGGATAACCGATGAGATGGTTCAGAGTGAGCCCGGGCTGGAGTTTATTCTGCCGGAGTTTTTAGATTTTATCGACGGAGAGATTCTGATCGGCCATAACATCCAGTCCTTTGATCTGCTGTTTCTGAACCGTGCGGCTGATGAGGTGTGCAGGAAGGCGGTTCTGAATGATTTTATTGATACACTGTTTATGGCCAGGGCCTTGCTTCCGGGTCTTTCCCGTCACCGGCTTACGGATCTGGCCGATTATTTTAAGATCAGTTCAGAGGGCGCACACCGGGCGTTTAACGACTGTGTGATGAATCAGATCTGCTATGAGCACATGGGAAAACTTTTAAAGGACGCGGATATTCCGGTCTGCCCCAGATGCGGGGGAGAGCTTACAAAGCGAAATGGGAAATTCGGACCATTCTACGGCTGCTCTAACTACCCGGCCTGCAGGTATACGAAAAATATTGTTGTGTAAGATGTAAGAAAACAGAAAGAGACAGCGAGCCTGTTTTATGGTAGACTGAAGAAAAGAGTGAAGCGTGCCGGTAGGCAGGAAAGGACAGGGAGATGGAGGATAAGAATCTGTATAACAAAGTCATGCTGATTGCTTTTTGCTTGATTCTCGTATTACTGGGAGCCGGTATGTACGGCCGCAGGGTAGCAGCACAGCGGGCCTCAGAGAATTACGTTCCCAGGGGAACCGTCCAGGAAGTACAAGTGGAAACAGAGTATTTAACCGTATGAACGTAATTTTGGCATACATAAAGAATATGGCGCCTTATATGGCGTATTCT
Source organism: Hungatella sp. SL.1.14 (assembly GCF_024460495.1). NCBI lineage: Bacteria > Bacillati > Bacillota > Clostridia > Lachnospirales > Lachnospiraceae > Hungatella > Hungatella sp. SL.1.14. The sequence goes on from NZ_JANFYJ010000008.1 coordinate 24,627, forward strand.
GGTTGATAAAAAGGTATAGACCTCTATGGATCCCGGTGTTTCGGATCAGAGAGCAGGAAGCCGCAGAATGAAGGAGACAGAGAAGGAGATATCCAAGGAGAAATGAAAGGAGATATCAAGAGAGATCAAAGGAGGTCAAAGGAGGTCCAGTATGACATTTAAAATTGTGAAGGCGGAGGAAACGGATTACCAGCTGTTCGCCTCTGTGATTCAGGAAGTTTATGAGGCACTTGAACAGAAAGAATGGTTTGCGGCCGATAATGCGGAGTATACGTACCACATGCTGAAAGACTGCAACGGCGTCGGTTACAAGGCAGTTCATGAGCCTTTGGGCGCTGTGGCCGGTATTTTTCTTGTGACATTTCCCGGGAATTCTGAAGAAAATCTGGGGCGTGATATCGGACTTTCGGAGGAAGCACTTTCGTTGGTGGCCCAGATGGATTCCGTAGCAATTCTTCCGCAGTACCGTGGAGCGGGATTACAGAAAAGGCTGATGCAGCACGCAGAGCGGGAACTGACGGAACAGGGATACCGGTATTTTATGTGTACGGTGCATCCGGAGAACCGGTACAGCAGGCAGAATGTCATCAGTCAGGGATATGAGCCGGTGAAGTCTGCTTTAAAGTACGGGGGATATCTGCGGGAGATATTTTTACTTGACAGGAGTAAGGATCTGTCTTGAAAATAAAAGAAATGGGAGGCCAGGTATGAGAGATGAATGGTCGGAAGCATTCATAAACGCCTTAAAGAACAGAGATACAGAGCGGCTGCGGCAGATTCCGAAAGCGGATTTGCATAACCATTTTGTGCTGGGAGGCAGCAGGAGCTTTATATGTGAGAGAAAGGGACTCATGATTCCTGCGCTGGAAGGCGTTTTAAAGTCGATGCAGGAGATGGATCAGTGGAATCAGGAGTTCATTGGGAAGTATTTTGAAAGCAGCGAAGGCCGCCGCTTTCTGATTGAGGCCGCATTTGTACAGGCCAGGGAAGACGGCGTTACGGTCCTGGAGATTGGAGAGGATGTATGGGGACTGGGACAGTACTTTGACCATGACGTGAATGCGCTGACAGAAGCATTTTTTTCGGCACGGGATAAGTACGCACCGGATCTCGAGCTGCGGCTTTTGGTTGGGCTTTCGAGGCACTGTCCGGTGCAGTGGCTTATGGAGCAGCTGGAACCGTTCTGGGGCAGACCGGAGTTCTGTTCCATCGATCTGTATGGAGATGAGATGGCGCAGCCAATTGAAAACTTTGTGCCCATTTACCGGAAGGCGGAAGAGTATCATCTCATCCGGAAGGCACATATCGGGGAATGGGGAACGGCGGAAGATATACGGGCCGGCGTGGAACTTCTTCATCTCGACGAGGTACAGCATGGGATCGCGGCTGTGAATTCAGCTGAGGTGATGCGGTATCTTGCAGAGAACCGGATCAGACTGAATATTACGCCAACCAGCAACCGGAAGCTGGGGCGTGTGGATTCCTACGAGGAGCATCCGATTAAGGTCCTTTTCAGAGAGGGGATCGAAGTGACGATTAATTCTGACGATGTGCTGATGTTTGACAGTGATGTATCGAAAGAGTATCAGCGGCTTTATGATCACGGCACTCTTCGGGCTGAGGAACTGGATGAGATCCGCGTATGCGCCCTGCAGCCGGTGGGCTGATTGGTGTCCGTATTTTTTACGTGACTGGAACGCAAATTTTCCTCAAACGTTTGCGTTAAAATTGATTGACGTTTTCTTTCTTTTTTCGTATACTTTCTATAACGGCTGACTGAAGTCACCACCCTGAAACAGAATGGTTGCAGGCACAAAAAGTGCAGGGCATTGGAAGAGTAAGAACACAGATCAAACAGGATAAGTGAATGATGATCATCAGATACCAGGAAGGTATGAGTACTCCCAAGGAGTATGCCTGAACCTGGTATTTTTTGGTTTTCTGTGTGATCCTTTGCAGGCGGATAACAGGAAGGAAAAGAACGATGAAAAAAAGAGGATGGAAACTTAGAACAGCGGTTTTACTGGCTGCGGCAGCGATTGCGGTTACTGGATGCAGCGCCGGTAAGAGCCAGGAAGCAACGGGAGCGGCAGGGAAGGAAGATCGTACGGAGCAGAATCCGGCGGGTAACACGGAGAGCGCGGCGGAAGCGGAAGACACCGGTAAGGACAGCGTGATTGTGGTGATGGGGCCCAGCTCGGAGCCGGAGGCGGGATTTGATCCGGCTTACGGATGGGGCGCGGGAGAACATGTGCATGAGCCGCTGATTCAGAGCACGCTGACGGTGACGACGGCGGATTTAAAGATTGATTACGACCTTGCTACAGAGATGAACGTCAGCGATGACGGACTTACCTGGACGGTAAAGATCCGGGACGGCGTCTCTTTTACCGATGGAGAGAAGCTGACGGCGAAGGATGTGGCATTTACCTATAATACGCTTAGAGATACGAGCTCAGTCAATGATTTTACCATGCTGGACTCCGCAGAAGCGGTGGATGATACGACTGTGGTTTTCCATATGAAACGGGCATATTCGATCTGGCCGTATACCATGGCAATTGTGGGAATCATACCGGAACACGCATATGGTTCTGACTATGGCGAGCATCCGATCGGATCCGGACGATATATTATGAAACAGTGGGACAGAGGCCAGCAGGTGATTTTTGAAGCGAACCCGGACTATTACGGGGAGGCGCCGAAGATGAAGAAGGTGACCGTACTGTTTATGGAAGAGGATGCGGCATTTGCGGCAGTGCAGTCCGGTCAGGTGGATCTTGCCTATACGGCGGCTTCTTATTCGGATCAGACGATTCCCGGCTATGACCTCCTGTCCTTCGAGACGGTGGACAACCGGGGCTTCAATCTCCCTGCTGTAGCATCAGGCGGCAGCGATGGCAGCGGGAATCCTCTTGGAAATGATTTTACCGCGGATGTGCTTGTGAGACGGGCCATCAACATCGCCATCAATAGAGATGAAATGATAGAAAATGTATTGAGTGGTTACGGAAGTCCCGCCTACAGTGTCTGCGATAAGATGCCCTGGTATAATAACGCGGCGGAAACAACGTATGATGAGGAAGGGGCGAAGGCGCTTTTAGAGGAAGCCGGATGGAAGGAAGGAAAAGACGGAATCAGGGAAAAAGACGGGAAGAAGGCGGGATTTACCCTGATGTATCCGGCCGGTGACTCTGTAAGACAGGCCCTTGCTGCGGATACGGCCAACCAGTTGAAAGAGGTTGGCATCGACGTGAAGACGGAAGGCGTGGGCTGGGATACCGCTTACGACCGCGCTCAGGCAGAACCGCTGATGTGGGGCTGGGGAGCGCATACGCCGATGGAGCTTTATAATATATACCATACCATGAAGGATACAGGACTGGCGGAATACTCTCCATACGGCAATGAAACGGTGGACCGCTATATGGATGAGGCGCTGGCAAGCAGCAGTCTGGATGAGTCCTATGAACTGTGGAAGAAGGCGCAGTGGGATGGAGAGACCGGTATTACGCAGCAGGGCGATATTCCATGGATCTGGCTCGTCAATATCGACCATCTCTACTGGGCAAAGTCCGATCTGGCTGTGGCGCAGCAGAAGTTGCATCCTCACGGTCACGGCTGGTCGATTGTAAATAATGTGGATCAGTGGAGCTGGAAGTAAGAGAAATTAGAGCAAAAGAAAAAGGAAATTCAGGAGGCGGACGGCATTGGAGAAGAGCATGCCATGGTTTATTCTAAAAAATTTAATACGGATGGCAGTACTTTTGCTGTTGGTGAGCGCGGCGGCCTTCTTTCTGGTGTCGGCGTCTCCTCTTGATCCGCTTAAGACTAATGTGGGGCAGACTGCCCTGGGATCCATGAGTCAGGAACAGATTGCTAAGCTGGAGGAATACTGGGGAATGAATACCCCGCCGCTTAAGCGGTTTGTCTCCTGGGCCATGGATTTTTTCCGGGGTGATATGGGGACATCCCTGCTTTACCGTCAGCCGGTGGCCCATGTGATCTCGGTGAAGCTTAAGGATTCCTTATGGCTGATGGGAACAGCCTGGCTGATCTCCGGTGCGGCCGGGCTGCTTCTCGGAGTTGTGGCGGGGGCAAACCGGGGAAAGCCGGTGGATAAAATTATTTCCGGATACGCGCTGGTGACTGCCAGTACGCCGGCATTCTGGCTGGCTCTGGTGCTGCTCATGATCTTTGCGGTATGGCTGAAGGTACTCCCGATCGGTTTAAGCGTTCCCATTGGAGTGGAAGCCGCCGGGGTTACTGTTTCTGACAGAATCGCCCATGGTGTTCTGCCGGCTTTGACGCTTTCCGTTACCGGACTGTCCAACATTATTCTGCATACCAGAGAGAAAATGGCCGAGGCTATGGAGAGTGATTACGTACTGTTTGCGAAGGCAAGAGGCGAGTCCGGCAGGCAGATTATTCTGCGCCATGGACTGCGAAACATCGTTCTGCCGGCCATGACTCTGCAGTTTGCCTCGATCAGTGAGATATTCGGAGGCTCCGTTCTGGTGGAACAGGTATTTTCTTATCCGGGAATCGGGCAGGCGGCGGTTACGGCCGGGCTGGGAGGCGATATTCCGCTGCTTCTGGGAATTACCGTGATCAGCGCGGCAATTGTATTTGCGGGGAATTTTACCGCCAATGTACTTTACGGCGTTGTGGATCCAAGAATCAGAAGAGGGAGGGCAAGGACATGAAGCGGCGCATGAACAGGAGGAAGATGATGCTTCTTCTCGCAGGCCTGTCCGTTCTGATGCTGGCTGTGATTACGGTGGCAGGGCAGCTTCTGTCGGAGGCAGCCATGGTGACGGATTTTTCCAGAAAGAATCTTGCTCCCTGTCTGGCCTATCCTTTTGGAACGGACTGGATGGGAAGAGATATGTTTGTACGCACCATCACAGGACTATCCATGAGTATCCGGATCGGGCTGCTGACGGCGGCCATCAGCGCAGTGATTGCGTTTCTCATGGGAATTGTGGCCGCGACCATGGGAAAGATCGCGGACGGCCTGATTATTGGGATCATTGATCTGGTGATGGGAATTCCCCATATCCTTCTGCTGGTGCTTATTTCCTTTGCGCTGGGAAAGGGATTTTGGGGCGTTGTCGCCGGAATTTCACTGACACACTGGACTTCACTTGCCCGCCTGATCCGTGGGGAAGTCCTGCAGCTGAAGCAGAGCCAGTACATAAAAATCGCGGAGAAACTGGGGCAGGGAAAGCTGTCGATTGCTTTTAGGCATATGACGCCTCATCTGATACCACAGCTGTTTGTCGGCCTGGTACTGATGTTTCCCCATGCGATTCTGCATGAGGCCAGTGTCACATTCCTGGGCTTCGGACTGTCGCCGGAACAGCCGGCGATCGGCGTCATTTTGTCGGAAAGCATGAAGTATCTTGCTATGGGAAAATGGTGGCTGGCCCTGTTTCCGGGACTCTTTCTTGTTTTTGTGGTACTTTTGTTCCATTTTATGGGAAGCACCATAAGCCAGCTTTTGGATCCGGCCCATGCGCATCAGTGAAATACCTCATGAGAATAGATCGAAAGGATAAAAGAAATACGATGGAAGAGAGAAAAACAGTTCTGTCCGTGGAACATTTATCGGTGAAATTCACCCAGTATGAGCGGGGCTTTCGCCAGATAGAACTTCCCGCGATTCGTGATTTGTGCCTTACGGTGAAGGAAGGGGAAATGGTGGCGGTGGTGGGCTCCAGCGGTTCGGGTAAGAGTCTTCTGGCCCACGCTGTGATGGGAATCCTTCCATATAATGCCGTGACCGGAGGGCGTATTGATTATGACGGCGTGGAGCTGACGGATAAGAGAATACGGGCTTTGCGCGGAAGGGAGATCGTTCTTGTTCCCCAGAGTGTTTCTTATTTAGATCCGCTTATGAAGGCGGGGGCACAGGTCAGAAAAGGGAGGAAGGATTCAGAGAGCAGAAGGAAATGCAGGGAGGTTCTGGCCCGTTATGGGCTTGGTAAAGAGACGGAGGAACTGTATCCGTTCGAGCTTTCCGGCGGTATGACGAGGCGGGTGCTCATTTCCACAGCAGTTATGGAAAAGCCGGGGCTGGTCATTGCAGATGAGCCTACTCCGGGGCTTCATCTGGAAGCTGCCAAACGGGTTCTGACCCATTTTCGGGAGATTGCGGATGAGGGGGCGGGAGTTCTTCTGATCACCCATGATCTGGAACTGGCTTTAGAGGCGGCAGACCGGATTGTTGTCTTTTACGCAGGAACCAATGTGGAGGAGGCTTCGGTTTCTGATTTTGAGGAGGAAGAAAGACTTCGCCATCCATATACGAAGGCGCTGTTTCGGGCTATGCCGCAACATGGATTTGTCCCGGTATCCGGCAGCCAGCCTTATGGAAAGGATTTTCCGGCGGGCTGTCCGTATGCGGCGCGGTGTGAACTGGCAGATGGAGCGTGCGGCAAAGAGGTGGAGTATACAGGGCTTCGGGGAGGCAAGGTGAGATGCCGCAAAGCGGTTTGAGTCAGGCTTTCAGCGGGGATGGAGCAGAGAAGTAAGGCAGGAAGATGGAATTGGTTATCTGAAAGGCCACGGCAGGAGGTGACGGGAGATATGAAGCTGGAGGCGAGAGAACTCTCTTTTCGATATGATAATGGGAACAGACAGATATTAAATAAAATGAGTATGACTCTGGAAAGCACGGACCGCCTGGGACTGATTGCCCCCAGTGGTTTTGGGAAAACGACATTCTGTAAGATTCTGGCAGGATATGAGGAGCCGGACAGCGGCGAGGTGCTGCTGGATGGAAAGCCTCTTTCAGCCTGGAAGGGGTACTGTCCGGTGCAGATGATATGGCAGCATCCGGAACTGTCGGTCAATCCCAGGTGGAAGATGGGCGAAGTTTTAAAAGAGGGGGACCAGGTGGAAAAGAGGATTATCGATGGCCTGGGAATTGAGCCGGACTGGCTCAACCGGTATCCATCGGAATTATCCGGCGGTGAGCTCCAGCGTTTCTGTATTGCCAGGGCGCTTGGACAGAGAACGAGATTCCTTCTGGCGGATGAGATCAGTACGATGCTGGACTTGATTACACAGAGCCAGCTGTGGAATTTCCTCCTGGAGGAAGTGAAGAACAGGGAAATTGGCCTTCTGGCGGTTAGTCACTCGGAGGTACTGTTGGAGCGTATATGTACGAAAATCGTGAGACTGAATGGCTGAACAGGAAGCAGAGGCCGAAGGGGACTGTGAATGACAGCAAATGTAGAAAGGATACAGATGTAATGGATGTAAAAAAGGTGTTGGAGAGTGTGAGCAGCGGAACGCTGGATGTAGCTGAGGCCGAGGCGCTTTTAAAGGATCTTCCCTATGAAGATTTAGGCTACGCCAAACTGGATCATCACAGGAAGCTGCGTTCCGGGTTTGGCGAGACTGTATTCTGCCAGGGAAAGCCGGATAAATACCTGGTGGAGATCATGAAGAGGTTTTATGAGAGGGATGGAGAGGTCCTGGGAACACGGGCGTCCGCAGAACAGTTCCTTCTGGTGAAAGAGGAAGTGCCGGAGATTGAATACGATACGGTATCCAGGATTCTGAAGGTAGAGAAGAAGGATAAGGAAAGAACGGGCTGTGTAGCGGTATGTACCGGCGGGACCGCTGATATTCCGGTGGCGGAGGAAGCGGCTCAGACCGCGGAATATTTCGGCTGCGCGGTGGATCGGATCTATGATGTGGGCGTGGCGGGAATTCACCGCCTGCTGTCACAGAGAGAACGGCTTATGAAGGCGAACTGCATTATCGCGGTGGCTGGTATGGAGGGAGCCTTGGGAACCGTGGTGGCCGGCCTGGTGGACTGCCCAGTCATCGCTGTTCCGACATCGGTCGGCTACGGGGCTAATTTCCACGGAGTTTCGGCCCTCTTAACCATGCTGAATTCCTGCGCAAACGGGATTTCCGTGGTAAATATTGACAATGGATACGGTGCGGGCTATCTGGCAACGCAAATAAACAGACTGGCGGTGAAATAAATGGGAAAAATACTGTATTTGGAATGTAATTCGGGAATCAGCGGAGATATGACGGTCGGAGCGCTTCTGGATCTTGGCGCCGACCAAACGGTGCTGGAGCATGCGCTGGACAGCCTGGGAGTGGAAGGATACCACCTTCATTTTGGCAGGACGGTGAAGTGCGGCCTGGATGCGTATGATTTTGATGTGCATTTGGAGGAAGAGGGGCATGAGCATAGCCATGACTGTGAGGAGGGGCATTCCCATGACCATAATCATGACTGTGAAGAGGGCCATTCTCATGAGCACAGCCATGACTGCGAAGAAGGCCATTCTCATGAGCACAGCCATGACTGCGAAGAAGGCCATTCTCATAAGCACAGCCATGACTGCGAAAAAGGCCATTCTCATGACCATCCCCATAATCATGAAGAAAACCATCATCACGAGCACAGCCATGACCACGGAGACGGCCATCATCACGGTCATACCCATAGAAATCTTTCAGATATTTATGAAATCATAGGCCGTCTGGATTCCAACGATGCAGTGAAGGAACTGGCGAAGAACATGTTTCTGATTGTAGCAGAGGCGGAAGCAAAGGCCCACGGTCTTCCCATTGATCAGGTTCATTTTCATGAGGTGGGAGCGATCGATTCCATTGTCGATATCATCAGCGTGGCAGTCTGTCTCGACAACCTGGGAATAAAGGAGGTTGTGGTATCTCCGCTGGCGGAGGGCCACGGCCAGATCCGGTGCCAGCACGGCGTGATTCCGGTTCCGGTTCCGGCAACTGCCAATATCGCATCTGCCCACGGCCTGGCTCTGCGCATGACGGATCAGGAAGGGGAGATGGTGACTCCCACGGGAGCGGCCATTGCAGCGGCGGTGAGGACGAGAGATAAACTGCCTGACTCCTGTAAAATCATAAAGACCGGTATGGGAGCCGGTAAAAAGGATTTTGCCCACGCCAACGTGCTGCGCGCCATGCTTCTGGAGACGGAGGAAGCGGCAGACGATGAGATGTGGGTGCTGGAAACCAACATTGATGACTGCGGAGGCGAGATGCTGGGATTTGCCATGGAAATGCTTCTGGAGGCAGGGGCGGCAGACGTATGGAGCACGCCCATCTACATGAAGAAAAACCGTCCTTCCTACATGCTTTCCGTTTTGTGCCGGGAAGATTTTATTCCGAAGATGGAGGCCGTGATCTTTGAACAGACTACCAGCATCGGAATTCGCCGTTATTCCGTTGCCAGAACGGTTCTGGGACGGAGGAAGGCTGTGGCAGAGACGCGATTTGGAAAGGCAGAAGTGAAAATTTGCATGGGAAATGGAAAGACGTATTTTTATCCGGAATATGAAAGCGTCCGGGCGATCTGCAGGAAACAGAACGTGGATTTTCAGACTGTTTACAGTGAGGTCAGAAGAGCGGCGGAGGAAATGGAGCACAAGCAGTAAAAAGGCCGGTGAAAAAAGGCCGCCGGCAGTTTCGACTCTGCCATCCGCAGCAGTGTCTGGAAAATGAGCGGAAAACAAAAGAAACAGGGAACTGAATTACAACACAAAAGCAGCAGGAGGAGATCATGACAGAGAATACAGCGGAAAAGAAAATGAAACTGGAAGAGAAGATGGCAGAATACGCGAACCAGGATATCTGTCTTGCGTTCTCAGGCGGCGTGGATTCCAGCCTTCTTTTAAAGGCAGCGGCGGAGGCCATTAAAAAAACGGGAAAGAAGGTCTATGCGGTAACCTTTGACAGCCGCCTTCATCCTTCCTGTGATCTGGAGATCGCCAGGCGAGTGGCGGAGGAGCTGGGAGGCATTCACGAGGTAATCACAGTGGATGAACTGGAACAGAAGGAGATCCGTCATAACCCCGTGAACCGGTGTTACTTATGTAAACGCCACCTGTTTCAAAGCCTGAAGGATTTTGCAGGGAAGCGGAACATCAGCCTGATTCTGGACGGAACCAATGAAGACGATATGCATGTATACCGGCCGGGAATTCAGGCGCTTAAGGAGCTGGGAATTGTAAGCCCTCTGGCGGAACTTCATGTGACGAAAGCGGAAGTGAAGGCGATTGCGGCAGAGTATGGAATATCCGTGGCTTCCAGGCCTTCTACTCCCTGCATGGCTACGAGAATTCCGTATAATACGGAAATTGATTATGAGGTTCTGGAGAAAATCGGGGCAGGGGAAGCGTATTTGAGAACCATGATTGGAGGAAATGTACGCCTGCGCCTGCACGGCGATATTGTAAGAATCGAAGTAGATTTAAATGCATTCGAAAAAGTTCTGGAGATGAGAGAGGAACTGATCCGTAAACTGAAGGAAATGGGATTTCTCTATATTACGCTGGATCTGGAAGGATTTCGATCCGGCAGTATGGATGTAAGAATTTCGTGATTTCGTGGTGAAATGTGTGCGGTGATGTGTGTTTTATGTGAATCAGAAAGTGCTGTAAAGCTGTATGGAAGGAGTTTGTAACAGGCAGTGAATACCTCTGCGTTTATGGGGGGATAGTGAGCTGGTACATTTTGGATGTTGCTGTGTGCCCATACAGTATAATAAAGGCAAATCGGAAAGGCCCCGTAAAATCAAGGGATTTTCCGATTTGTCTTTATTCTTTTTCCACTTACTTGCCATATGTGTAGCAGAGATGGTGATGGCAGGATGCAATGGAATGAAATTACTGTATACTGCGTTCAGAAAAAGAGGCTATAAAAATGAAGTTTAATCACTCCATTTTTATAACCTCTTTTTAGTACAGTATGCTGCGCAAAGACAGATGAATTTATTTTTGCGCGAAACGAGCCAAACGGACGCGCTGGTGTATCCATTTGACAATTGCCGCAATGGTCCCCCCCCGCCACTTGTACCTCTGCCAAATTAATGCTCCGATGCCTGCGGTGGTTTTTTGATTCAATTTAGGCTCCAACAGCCGGTTCCCTTTGAGAAAGCAGGAAAAATATCCAAATTTGCTCTATTAAAAAAATTAGTGATTACACAAAATTATCTAAATTTGTTCAAGAAAGGCCATTTTTTAAAATTGAAAACCTCTGCCGTCATGGGGGAGTATGGTCATACAGACAAACAACCGCTGAGGAAACGTCACATGGAACTGTCGGCGTACCCGTTCCGCCGGCAGACTGCGGGAATCCGGAATATTGGGAGACGGGAATATAGGGAAAAAGGAGTTGGGAACTATGGGGTTAAATGCAGCCAGCCAAAAAAAAGGGATTTGGTATGAACTGCGAAAGAACAGAGGGCTTTACCTCTTTATGCTGCCGGGAATTTTGTATACATTCATATTTGGATACGTGACACTCCCTTATATGATCATTGCATTTGAAGATTTTGATTACAAAAAAGGAATCTTCAGTCCCTGGGTCGGTTTAGAGAACTTCCGGTTTTTCTTTGAGAGCAACCGGGCCTGGGAGGTGACATTTAATACGATCCTGTTAAATGCACTGTTTCTTTTCTTCGGTACACTGGTGTCGGTAGGACTTGCACTGATTCTTAATGAGGTGAAGAGCAAAGCTTTTGTGAGAATATCGCAGAGCACAATGTTATTTCCATACTTTATTTCGTGGGTTATTGTAAGCTACATCTTATATGCCATGCTGTCTACGGAAAAGGGCGTGTTTAACAATATCCTGACGGCGGTCGGGCTCGACCGGGTGAGGTGGTATTCACGGCCGGAGCTGTGGCGGGGGATTCTGGTATTTGCGAAGGTCTGGAAGTCGGCAGGGTACACGATGATCATCTATCTGGCGGCCATCGTAGGAATCGATCATTCCTTATATGAAGCGGCGGCCATTGACGGAGCAAACCGGTGGCAGTGCATTAAGAGAATTACGCTTCCGTTAATCACACCGACCATATGTATCATGATTCTTCTGGAGGTCGGAAAGATCTTCTGCGGCGACTTCGGTATGGTGTATGCGCTGGTGAAGGATTCCGGGCAGCTGCTTCCGAAGGTGGATGTCATTGATACGTACGTGTTCCGTATGCTGCGTGTGACCGGCGACCCGTCGCTGTCCATGGCGGTGGGCGTATACCAGTCGATCATGGGATTTATCATGGTATTCGGGTCCAACTGGCTTGTGAAAAAGCTGTTTCCGGAAGGCGCATTATTCTGATCAGGGAGGGGATTATTATGGTTCAACGCAAACGTTTCAGTATAGCCCAGGGGCTGATTTACTTATTACTGACCTGCATTTCGCTGCTGTGTATTCTGCCGATGCTGCTGGTCGTGGCCGTGTCTTTTACGGATGAAAGCTGTATCGGCAGATACGGATACAGCTTAATTCCCAAAAAGCTGTCGCTGGCCGCTTACCAGAAGCTGTTTTATCCGGGCTCTTCGATCTATGCAAGCTGTGGGATAACGGTTTTCATCACAGTAGTGGGAACGGCGATTGCCGTGCTGATGACATTCATGGTGGCGTATCCGCTGGCTAATAAGAATTTGAAATACAGAAATCAGTTTGCCATGTTTTTCTTTTTTACAACGGTATTTAATTCAGGAATGGTTCCGTGGTATTTAATCTGCCGGAAGCTGGGGATGTACAACAATATTCTGTCTTTGCTGATCCCTTCCATGATTTTTACACCGTTTAATATGTTTCTGGTGCGCAATTACGTCGCCACCATACCGGAATCGCTGATGGAATCCGCAAGGCTTGACGGAGCCAGCGAGACCAGGATCGGTTTCCAGATCTATTTTCCGCTCTGCAAACCAATTATAGCGACGATTACACTGTTTTACGGAATTAATTACTGGAATAACTGGTTTAACGCTGTTATGCTGATTGATAACAAAAAGCTTTATCCGTTACAGATGCTGCTTTTCCGGCTGCAGTCGGATATCAGTATGCTGTCCCAGATGGTAACCCAGGGAATTCAGCTGGATACCCCGCCTGCGGAGAGCTTTAAGATGGCGACGGTGATCGTCACCATAGGGCCGCTGGTATTTTTGTATCCGTTTTTGCAGAAGTATTTTGTAAAAGGTATTATGGTCGGTTCCGTTAAGGGCTGACCGGAGAGGGATTTAACCGTTTCGGATCAGAGACGGAGAATCAATAGATGAAAAACAATTATAGTTGAGGAGGAATTGAAATGAGAAGAAGAGTAGAACGAATCGGGGCGTTAGTCGTTCTGGCTGCAATGGTCTGTTCATTAACTGCATGTGGTTCCAAGCCGGCAGAATCCAGTCCTGGTACGACCGGGGCGAAGGGGTCGGCTGCAGAGACGGCAGGGGGAACCGCCGGGGAAGCGCCGAAGAAGATGCGCTATGTAGCGCCGGGCAGCGACTGGGAGAAGGAGGACGAGATCATCGGTCTGGTCAACGACAAGCTTCAGAAGGACGGAGTGAATATCGAGGTAGAGCTGATCCGTATCCCCTGGGACGCATGGGATCAGAAAGTAAACTTAATGCTGTCCACCGGTGAGGAGTTCGAACTGCTGCATGTCATGCAGGACAGAAAGAGCGCAACGGTACTGCGTTCTCAGAATGCAATCGCGCCGCTTAACGACTATCTGGACAATTTCCCGGATTTGAAGGAGACTCTGTCCGAGCGCTGGCCGGAATTTACCGTAAACGGTGAAATCCTGGCTGTGCCGGTGAAACCAAACTACTATATCAGCCGCGATTACGGCCGTATCTTCTATCGCCAGGATATCTTTGATAAGGCGGGAGGAAAGGTGCCGGAAACCGTGGATGAGGTGATAGAACTGGGACAGAAGATGCAGGAGATCTTAATGGAGGAGACAGGAGAGAAATGCTATACATGGCTCCATACCCTTTCCCGTCCGGCCACATGGCTGCACCGCTCCTACGAGGAAGCGCCTTTTATCGTAGACAACACCATGGGAATTGCAAAATGCAATATGGATGGCACCGTGGAAAGCTTCTATGAGAGCGATATCTTTAAAAGGGACTGTGAGATATACAGCAGACTCTATGACCTTGGCCTGATTGATCCGGATATTCTCACTACAGACAGTGAAGACCGCAGCAACGCAGCCGATTACGGCAAATTTGTCTTCGGCTTTGAGACCATCGACTACCAGAGTGAATCCACCATGACGAAGAATGTAGGGGCGTATTTAGGTGATTTCTGGCTGAATCCGGAGCTTGGCAATGTGGAGTATTTCGGTATCTATAACGGCAATGCGGTTCCTGTGTCCTGCACAGACCCCAATGTACCGCTGTCTTTCCTGGACTGGCTCTATAAGGATGCCGAAAACTACCAGTTATTCATGTATGGAGTGGAAGGCGAGACGTATAAGAAGGTAACTGATAATACGATGGAAACCATCTTTGGGGCTGATGGAAAGCCGCTTTACAAGTATGATGACTGGCAGATGGGCAATGCGGATTTCAGACTTTACGACGCCACTGCTACGGATACTCTGATGAAGATGTATACCACACCGATTACCGGTACCAATGTGCGTACCCCTATGGTCGGCTTCAACTTTGATCCGGTCAACGTCTCCAATGAGGTAGCCAATCTGACCAATGAGATTATTACGTCCATTTACCCGATTAAATTCGGCGTGGTGGATTACGACAGCAATATCGACCAGGCCATCCAGCGTCTGAAAGCGGCCGGGTTAGACAAGGTATTAGAGGAGTATTCCAAACAGTATAAAGAACACTATGAGGCCAACAAGGATCTGGTCGGAGTGTTTGAAAAATAATAAAAGAAAGTTGAGAGGAGAATTACCCATGAATAAGAAGTACAAAGCAGCGGTAATTGGCGTCGGCTTTATCGGCGCGGGAAGCCACGTACCGGCGTATCAGACAGATGAGCGGTGCGAACTGGTGGCAGTGGCCGACTTAAAGCCGGGAGCCGCCGAATATGTGGCAAAGAGATACGGGGTTGAGAAGTTCTATGAAGACCCGCAGCAGATGCTGGAAGAGTGCAAACCGGATGTGGTCTCCATCTGCGTACCCAATCAGTACCATAAGGAATGGAGCATTGCGGCGCTGGAGGCGGGAGCCAATGTCTTATGTGAAAAACCGATCTGCGTGACGCTGGCGGATGCGAAGGAAATCTACGCGGCGGCCGAGAGAGCGGGAAGAATCTTTATGCCGGTTCAGAACGACCGCATGGGGGCCCGCACCGTCCTGAGAGATATGATCAAGGACGGCGCTCTGGGAGATGTGTATTTTGGCGAATGTGAGAATATCCGGCGCAGGGGAATTCCCAACTGGGGCAGTTTCCACATCAAGAAGGATAATTTTGGCGGACCGTTCTGCGACGTGGGCGTGCATTTTATCGATTCCATCTTATACATGCTGGGCAATCCGAAATTCAAGTCCATCAGCGGCAATACGTGGAGCAAGATTGCACCGTACGAGACGGACCGCCCCAACCTGGGAACTGTGAGCAAGTCCAAAAACTTTGTTCCGCGTCCGTATTCCAGCAGTGAGTTTACGGTGGAAGACCATTCGGCAGGTACGCTGAGACTGGGAGAAGATATCCTGATTAACTTTAAGTTCGCATGGGCGCTGAATTCCCCGCCATTTGACGGAATCCGTTTAAATGGTACGAAGGGCGGACTCGTATTTAACAAGTACGCGGAGAATCCCTTTATGCTGTACAGCTCTAAGGGAGAGACCATGACGGACACGATTTTGAATCTGAATGTGCACCACAAATTTGAGCATATCCAGAATCCGGGCATCTATCTGATCGTAGAGCATTTTCTCGATGTGCTGGACGGAAAGGCAGAACCTATCGTTACGAAGGAAGAAGCTCTCAACGTGGTTACGATCATCCAGGCGTTCTACCGTTCGGCAGAGTTAAAACGCGAAGTAACTGCAGAGGAAATCGAGGGGATGTAACAGCAGGGACAAAGAGGGCAGGCAGGCCGCCGCGTATGCAAACAGCTTACTTTTTGATATAATTGAAAGTAAGAAAAGGGGGAGTTTGCATGAAGATATTGATCCATAGTTTTTTCAGCCAGCTTAAGAGGTTTACACTGTACCGGAAACTGGTTCTGTCGTTTATGACGCTGCTGGCTGTGTTCTCGCTGTTGATTGTTACGATGCTATACACGCTGTTTTCTCACGTGATGCATCAGGAGTATAAGTATATGGCCAAAAACAGCCTCGTATCCGCAGACAGTGTGCTTTTAAATTCCTACGATAAGCTGTCCGGCGTGATCAATGAGGTCCTGAGCTTAAACAATCTTTCAGTCTTCTTTCTCCGCGATGAGGCCGACAGAGCCAACGAGGCCAATATCTTTTTAGAACTGAGGAGACTTAAAAACTTATATCCGTATATTGAGAAGATTTCCCTGATCAATCTGTCGGGAAACCGGTATTTGGGGACAGACGGTGCTTCTGACCAGGTGGATGATTCCATCGTGGAGCATTATGAACAGAGCGGTGCAGGCGGCCTGGTTTCCTTCCGGCGGACGATTCCGGAAAAAATCAGGCTGACGAACAGTCCCTGTACAGAGGTAACTACGTTTGTATTCTTTCCATCAGGCCAGTACAGGGACAGTGCCATCGTCCTGGACTTAAAAGACAGTTACTTTATTGATCTGCTGAATCCGGCAGCTCTCCAGCCGCTGGACCAGATCTTTCTGGTCACCAATGAATCGGTTCTGATCGGCAGAACCGATCTGCCGGAAATAGACTGGCGGCCAATTCTGGAGGGGATAGAGGAGGATAATTTCCGGATCATGGACATCGAGAATACCCGGTGCGCCGTAACGGCGAAACAGGCCTGCATTCCGGGCTGGAAGATGGTGCGTCTGATGCCCATGGCCGGAAGCGGAATTCTGACCAGAAAGTTTTCTCTGCAGCTTGGAGCGGCGCTTTTTATCTTTCTGCTTGCTGTGCTGTACGGAATCTGGCTGATGATCCGCAGAATCTATGCGCCTGTGAAAACCATGGTGAGAGAGCAGGTGGACGGTTATGACACGGGAACCGTGGATGAGATCGGAGTGATCTGTGAAGAACTGGTTAAACGGAGCTATGAAATCGAGAAGCTGAACAGCCGCCTGACCCATTCACAGCCTCTCTTTAACGGGAGCTGGGTAAAAAGCCAGCTCCTGGGAGATATGGAGACGGCGAAGCGGGTGGAGAAACTGGCGCTGGAGCAGGGAATGAGAGCGCCGGAAAGTCCGTACAAGTGTGCGGTAGTACTGGCAGTGGACCGTTACCAAACCTATAACAGCACCGTGGATGTGGGAGAGCGGGGACTTCATGATTTTGCAGTCTCCAACATTTTAAGCGAGCTGCTGGGAGGGCGGATCCTGGGGGTGCTGATCCGTATGGATGAGCAGAAGCTGGCCTGTATGGTCGCCTGCCCGGCCGGAAGTATAGATGACGAGATTCTGGATGCTCTGAAGCTGTTTCAGAAAAATTTCTACGAGTTTTTCAAGTATTCCGTATCCATCGGACTGGGGATTCCGGCGGCTGCACCTGAGGATATGGCCGTGAGTTACCGCCAGGCGTGCAGTGCGTTAAACTACAGATTTTACCGCGGAACCGGAAGCTTAAATCCATATGTGCGGGAGTGGGAGACGAAGCGGTCAGCCTACCCGGTGAAGGAAGAGAGAGAAATTTTAGAGGCAATCCTGCTTCAGGATTCCAAAGCGCTTGAAAAGGCAGTAAATGGATTCCGGCAGTCTCTGGGGACTCCGGAGGAAACGAGAATCAAGGGTTACATGGAACGTTGCATTAACAGTCTGGTATCGGGACTGGCTGCCCGGTCGGTCATCGTGGAACACCAGGATATTCATGGAGAAGTGTTCGGAACGGATACTGAAAAAGAGCTGGCAGATGTATTTGCGCAGTGGTGTGAAACAATGATGAAGCGGTGCGGAGAGGAACAGAAAAAAGACAGGCCGGGGGAGGGGAATCCCATCGCTTTTGCACAGAACTATATTCAGGAAAATTACAGCAGGGCGGATTTGTCCGTCGAATACCTTGCCAGACTGGTGGATTTATCACCGGCTTACTTTGGAAAACAGTTTTATAGTACACTCCGTGTATCGTGCAGCGATTACATCGCAGATGTGCGGCTGGAAAATGCCGCAAAACTCCTTCGGGAAACGTCTCTGCCGGTGCAGGAAATCAGTGAACGCGTGGGGGTGGGAAGTATCAATTATTTCTACCGTCTGTTTAAGAAAAAATATGGGGAAACACCAGTAAATTACAGGAAAAAACAAACAAAACAAAATTTTTAGGAGGATTTCATCATGGAACAGAACGAGCTTAAGATTGGGATTCAGATGTGGAGTATTCATAATGTCTGCAAGGAACTGGGATTTGCAAAAGCATTTGAACTTGTGTCTAAAATGGGATATCAGGGCTGGGAGTTTGCACTCGGCTCCAGCGCTACGCTGGCCGACCGTATGGAACGCCCCATTGATTTGCAGGAGGTAAAGCAGGCGGCTGCGGAAAACGGGATTGAACTCTTAGGCTGCCACGTATCCACGGAACGGCTTTTAGAGGATCCGGAACCGGTGATTGCTGAGTGCAGGGAGCTGGGGTTGTCCTATGCGGCTGTGGGACCGTGTTTTTATGCAGACCGTACGCCGTTTGACGAGCAGAAGAAGTGCTATGAGAATACGAAACGGTTTGCACAGATGTTTCGGGACGCAGGAATCCAGTTCCAGGTACACGGGTCTGCCTTCGGCTACTTAAGAGATTACAGGGGCCGCCGTACCATCGACGGCATGCTGGAGGAATGCGGTCTGGATCTGCTTCAGCCGGAATTTGACACGGCCTGGATGATTGTAGGCGGGGTGATACCTGCAGTTTATCTGGATAAGTACAAAGGTCACGTGGATATCCTGCATTTCAAGGATTTCCAGCCGCCGATGGAAGACAGCGACTATATTCTGGTACGCCACAATGAGATCTGTGACAACCACAGAGGCTGCGCAGTAGGGGATCACGGAATTCAGGATATCGGGACGATTATCCCGGCGGCCAGGGCATGCGGGACAAAGTGGCTGATGACGGAGCTGTGGAATGAGCCGGAGAGTCTTAAAAATGCTGAAATCAGCATCGAAAACCTGAAAAAATATCTGTAAGAAGGGGAAATCATGGTTAAAGCGGGTATCGTAGGCTTTTTGCCTGAAGATAAATCAGACGTTTGGGAATTTTTTAAATGGTGTGCTGATTTGGGATACAAAGCAATTGATATGGATTTATCGTATGCCGCCCCCGGAGAAGACTTAACAGAAAGCGCTTCCAGACTGAGAAATCTCGGTCTGGAGCCGCTCACCATGGGCTGTCCGGGAGATTTTGAACTGGCGGTGGGCCGTGTGGCTGAGATTGCAAAAAAAGCCCACGCCCAGGGAATCAAACGGGTTACGGCTTACAGCTCCAGCATATCGAAAAGCATTCACGAAGGATATGGCGTCCATGGGACGTATGACGAGATGATGCGGGATTTCGAGTATATGAACCGGCTGACAGAGCTCTTTGACGAAGAGGGCCTCACCTTCTGTTACCATAACCATTACCACGAGTTTATAACGGTATATCATGGGGTCAATGCTTTTGACCACATGCTGTACAATGTGGACTCCCGTCTGAAATTTGATCTGGATGTGGGCTGGGTTACCTCCGGCGGCTATGATCCGGTGGAGGTCTTAAAGAGGCTGGAAGGACGAATTGCATGCATCCACGTGAAGGATTTTTACGATTTACAGAAGCCGTGGAAGATGGTGGAGAAGGATCCTTCATCGAAGGAAGGGTTTACCGCTGTGGGAACGGGAGTCGTGAATATTCCGGGGGTGCTGAAGGAACTTGACAGGCAGTCGGTGGAATATGCGTGTGTGGAACAGGATATCATGCGGAACTTAAATCCCAGGGAGGCATTGACCATGTCTTACCTGGCGATGAAGGAAAGCGGGTATGTATGGTAATGCTGTCGGCTTAAGACCGGATGGCAGCAGGGGAAATGCCTGACTGTCCGGGAAAAGGAGAGAAAATGAAACCAGTAAAAGCAGGATTAATTGGAAGCGGTATTATAAGCTGGACGTATCTGGATAATATGGTGAATTGTTTCGAGTCCGTGGAAGTGGTGGGATGCAGTGACCTGATACCGGAGCGGAGCGCCGCCCGCGCGGAGGAATTCGGAATCCGTCAGATGACGAACCAGGAGATCTACGATGATCCCGAGATCGAGATTGTGGTGAATACCACCAACTGGCAGAGCCATACACAGGTGATCCGGGAGGCATTAAACGCGGGAAAACACGTCTATACAGAGAAGAGCCTTGCACCCTCCTATGAGGAGGCATGTGAGATTGCCAGGCTGGCAGAGGAAAAGGGGCTTCGGATCGGGTGTGCGCCAGATACATTTTTAGGAGGCGGGTACCAGACCTGCCGGAAATTGATTGATGATGGATACATAGGAAAGCCCATCAGCGTGCACGCATTTCTGGCGCGCAATGTCTGGCCGGATGGCGCCAGAAACGACGTTAAGCTGGAAAATGGAGGAACGCTGCCCTTTGACATGGCGGCCTACTATATTCACGCTATGGTTCACTTATTCGGACCAGTTCAGACGGTGGCGGGATTCGCGGACTCGTACCCGTTTGAACTGAGAAATCCCTATAATCCGCGGCAGGGAGAAAGCGCGGAGGTTCCGGGAATTACCAGCTTATACGGAGCGCTGCGGTTCGAAAGCGGTGTTTGCGGCACCCTCGTGGTGACGGGCGAGAGCTTTATGGAGACGCCGCGGGTGGAAGTGTATGGAAGCGAAGGCACGCTGATCTGCCCGGACCCCAACTATTACGGCGGGCCGGTGATGCTGATGCGAAAGGGCGGAAGCCGTTTTATGGAGATACCGATCACCCACGATCATGTGACGACGAATAAGTTTGAGGGAGCGCCGGGAACGTGGGGAGACTCAAGGCGCGGTATGGGCGTGGCAGAGATGGCGTGGGCGATTCGCGGCGAGAGGCCCCACCGGTGCGATGTGGGACTGCATCTGCACGCATTGGAACTGATTCACGGGCTTGATGTCTGCACCAGGGAGGGGACGGTCTATACGATGGAGACCAGACCGGCCAGGCCGGCAGCCTTAAAAGCCGGGATGATCGGCAAATGCCATGAGGCTGCGCTTGCAGACTGGCAGCCGGATGTGATAAAATGGGCAGGAGGCAGGATATGTTAAAGGCTGGTGTAGTAGGATTTCTTCCGGATGACAGATCGAAGACAGAGGAGACATGGAAGCTGCTGGAAAAATACGCGGAGATCGGATACCGCGCCATGGACATGGATCTCGATTACGCCATTCCCGGAGGAGATTTAAAAGAGAAGTATGAACGTGTCTGCAGTCTGGGGATTAAACCCATCATGTCGGGAGCATCC
Organism: Hungatella sp. SL.1.14; assembly: GCF_024460495.1. Classification (NCBI taxonomy): domain Bacteria; kingdom Bacillati; phylum Bacillota; class Clostridia; order Lachnospirales; family Lachnospiraceae; genus Hungatella; species Hungatella sp. SL.1.14. The sequence goes on from NZ_JANFYJ010000008.1 coordinate 45,968, forward strand.
CCGGAGGTCTTTCAGGACCCGGCGGCGAAGATTAAGTCACTGCACATTCAGGAGATAAATCAGGTATGCATGTATTCTTCCAGCATGATTGCCAGCTTCCGGAGGGGATACGGCAGCAATGCCGGATACGATGAGGTCATGCAGGATTTTGAATTTATGAATAAGGCGGTTCTGTTTTTTGAGAGCGAAGGAATCCATTTCTGCTATCATAACCATTACCAGGAGTTCACCACCTGCTACAACGGCATTTCGGGATTCGATTTAATGCTGCTGCACGTGGATCCGAGGCTTAAGTTTAATATTGACTTGGGCTGGGCAATGGTGGCGGGGTTGGACCCGGTAAAGCTCTTAAAACGTCTGGAGGGCAGGATTGCCAATGTACATCTGAAGGACTTCTATGATCTGGAAGCGCCGAAGCACATACTGAACAGCGATCCGTCCACGAAGGTTGGTTTTACCAGCCTGGGCAGCGGGCTGCTTCCCGTCGATCCGATCCTGGAGGAGATGGACCGGCAGGGCTTATCATATGCCTGTGTGGAACAGGATGTGCTGCGGCATTTAGACCGGGTTCAGACTTTAACGGCGTCGTATCTGCGCATGAAAGAAAGCGGATATGTGAAATGATTCATGTAAAATAATTGTTTCATAATCATCACTGCGGTTCACGGTTCTGCCTTTTACGGGCGGGGCCGTGAACTGCGAGTTAACAGGAGGAAGGCATTTATGGGATTTCAGAAGGATTTTGTATGGGGAGCCGCAACCAGTTCGTATCAGATCGAGGGGGCGGCCTTTGAGGATGGGAAAGGGCTGTCCATATGGGACGTGTACGCCCACCAGCCCGGAAAGGTTTTTGAAGGACACAACGGCGATGTGGCGTGTGATCACTACCACAGATTTGAGGAAGATGTAAAATTAATGAAGCAGCTGGGAATTAAGGCGTATCGCTTTTCCATCTCCTGGCCCCGTATTCTTCCCGACGGGATTGGTACGGTCAATCAGAAGGGGCTGGATTTTTATTCCCGTCTGACGGATGCGCTGCTGGAGAACGGGATTACACCGTATGTGACGCTGTACCACTGGGATCAGCCTTATGAGCTGTATCTGCGGGGCGGCTGGCTGAATCCTGACAGCCCGAAATGGTTTGCGGAATATGCAGCAGTAGTTGCCCGGGCGCTGGGAGACCGGGTGAAGAACTTTATTACGTTTAACGAGCCACAGGTATTCATCGGTCTGGCATTCGTGGATGGAGTTCACGCTCCGGGACATAAGCTGCCCCGCCGCGAGGCACTGTCCATGGCCCATCACGTTATGATGGCGCACGGTCTGGCCTCCATGGAGATCCGTTCCATTGTTCCGGATGCAAAGATTGGTTATGCGCCTACGTCCAATGTGCCGGTTCCGGTCAGCAGCGATCCGAAAGATGTGGAGGCGGCGAGAAACGCCTATTTCCGTATGTCGGAGAATGGGGACTGGTCGTGGAACGTCAGCTGGTGGAGCGATCCTGTGATGCTGGGAAACTATCCGGAGGAAGGTCTTCGCATTCTGGAAAAGGATCTGCCTGTCATGGGACCGGATGATATGAAGATTATCCATCAGAAACCGGATTTTTACGGCCAGAATATCTATAGAGGAATTCCGACAAAGGCGGTTCCCGGCGGTTGGGAGACGGTGCCTCACAGCCCCGGCGCGCCGAAGACGGCCATTAACTGGCATGTGGATTTTGACTGTCTCTACTGGGGCGTCAAGTTCCTGTATGAGAGGTACCAGACACCGGTCGTTATTACGGAGAACGGTATGTCGAGCCATGACTGGCCTGCGTTAGATGGAAAGGTTCATGATTATGCCAGGATTGATTATCTTCACCGCCATCTGCGCGGGCTTAAGAGAGCCGCTGAGGAGGGCGTGGACGTGGCAGGGTATTTCCAGTGGTCGCTTATGGACAATTTTGAGTGGGCCAGAGGATACAACGACAGGTTTGGTCTGATCTATGTGGATTATGCGACGCAGGAGCGGATACCGAAGGATTCGTTTGAGTGGTATAGGAATGCGATTATGCAGAATGGTGAGAATCTGTAGTTATAGGTGGAATACAGAGCTGGAGCTTAATGTAGAGATTGATAGTAAAAGGAGAGCATATGGAACGAATTAAGATGGGGCCGATTGAATTGTCACGGGTAATACAGGGCTACTGGCGGTTAACTTCCTGGGACTGGAGCCCGGAGAAGCTGGCAGATCATATGAACGCCTGTGTGGAGAACGGTGTTACCACCTTTGATACGGCAGCCGTGTACGGCGGCGGAGAGTGTGAGCGGCAGATGGGGAAAGCGCTGGCCTTCGATCCCACGCTGAGAAGCCGGATCGAACTGGTGACGAAGGTCGGTATCGTGCCGAAAGGGGAGAACGCAGCATTTTCCCATTACAATACGACGTACGATCATGTGATGCGTGCGTGCAGAGACTGTCTGGAGCGGCTGGGAACGGATTACGTGGATTTGCTGCTGATTCACAGAGAGGATCCCTGTCTCGATCCGGCGGAGTGCGGAAGGGCGCTTAAGGACCTGCAGGCGGAAGGGCTTATCCGGGCTTACGGGGTATCGAATTTTGATCCCTGGAAGTTCCAGGCGCTGAATCAGGCGACCGGACAGAGCCTGGTCACAAATCAGATCGAGTGCAGCCCGCTCTGCTTTGAGCACTTCGATTCAGGGATGATGGATCTGCTGACAGGCACGGGAATCCATCCCATGATATGGTCGCCTCTGGCCGGCGGAAGGCTGTTTACCGGCAGCGATGAGGCCTGTGTAAAGGTCAGGGCTGTTCTGAAAGAACTGGCGGAGCAATACGGGACTACCGAGTCTGCCATTGTATACGCATGGCTGGCATACCATCCGGTGAAAGCGCTGCCAATCTGCGGAAGCAACCGGATCGACCGCCTTTTGGAGGCGGTCCGCGGTGTGGAGATCCGGCTGGAGCACGTGGACTGGTACCGGGTTTATACGGCCAGCGGGCAGAAGGTGCTGCGGTAGTTTTCGTCTGCTTTCGCCTGCGGGAACGTATTAAGTGTACTGTGACTCCATCTCCCTGATCCGCTTATACAGGCGGTCATTGACCGGTGTGGCAAGTCCGTGTTTTTTCGCCATCTCTCTGACGGTTCCGGAAAACATCTCAACTTCTGACGGCCGGTGTGACAGGCTGTCCTGTCTCATAGACGGCATGCCGTCCGGTGACAGCGTCTTCAGCAGGTCGATGTAGCTGTCTAAATCCTGCTCGGTTAAGTTGACGTGTTCCGCATGGGCCAGCCTGATGACCTCGCGCATGGCGCCAATCATGGTGTCATGGGCTTCTCCGGGAACCAGTGTGCCGGAATAGGTGGTCTTATACGCCATACAGGTCTGGTTTACACCGACATTCAGCATGAATTTGCCCCACAGGCGGTGCAGAATGTCATCTTCAACGGTGTAGGCAATCCCGGCCCGGTCGAAGAAGGCGGTCATGGCTTCCAGACGGTTGTTCTGTTCCGGTGACAGAGCGCCAACCCTCAGCTCTCCTGCCTGTGTGTAGGTCAGGGAAGATCCGAATTTCATGGCGTCCATGCCCTGGGCGATGGAGTACAGTACTTTTTCACGGCCATAGCGTTCCCCGATCATCTGTTCGCTGCTGATGCCGTTCATAACAGAGATTATGGTGGTATCCGGTCCGACACAGTTCTTCATGGTGTTTAAGGCCTCGGGGAGCGCGTTGTATTTGACCGCTACGATCACAAAATCGGCAGGAGCTGCGGTTTCACAGTCTTCCATTGGAAAGGTGCGGTGCTCCCCGTTCACGGTGAATTCCATGGAATGGTACTTCTGAATACGTTTTCTGTCTGCAATGAAGCGCAGGCCGGAGGAACCCAGCCTGGATACAATCTGATTCCCGTACAGTAAGCCGAGTGCTCCCATGCCAATGATGGCAGTGCTTTGTATTTCCTTCATAGTTGGCCTCCTATTGCTTTCTATATATTACGTTTCATTTATCATACCACAGGATTCCTGATGCGAAAACAGGAAACTTGGAGAGATTCCAGCTTAAGTGAGGACGGAGGCGGTGTGATGTGGTCTGTTTACCAGAAATTATGATATAATCCAAAAAGGTACTTGTAAAATACAAGTACCTTGGGTATAATGTACTTAGAAGTAATCAAAAGATTTGTTTCGGTCTGATGATTAAGACTTCGGATAACTGAGTAATTTATAGTTACGAGCTATCCTCTATTGCGAGTAGAGGATAGCTATTTTCTTTTCTGATGATTATCAAGGTAGGCCAGTACTGTAAAGATAACCAGCACCAGCGTCAACACTTCCAGTGTATTCATACCACATATCCTCCTTTGTAAATTTCCGGAGGAAACCATCAGACTACCCTCTTGACCGCGGCACAATTATACAAAGTTATTTTAACATAAAAACAAAGTAAAAACAATAACGGGCTAATATTCCATGTAGATAAATATTCGACATTTTCCGACGTTATTCATAGCTGAATGTAAGCTTATTGTATCTAAAAGCATTGCCTTTGAAATAGCTGTCTTTGAAATAACTGCCTTTCAATTAGCTGTCTTTCAATGTGTTCTCTTTTTATATCTGTAATTTTCTAATCTTCCCCCTGTATCTTCTTCCGATCCATATATAAGCAGTATTCCTTAATCATATCTAAGTATGCCCGCGCATATTGCGGCAGATACCGGTTTTTCTGGTAAGCGGCGATCAGCGTGTTTTCGATTTTTTCAGCTCCTATGGAAAAGCAGGCGGAGGAACGGACTGCGGGGGAGGAGCTTTCCTGTCTTTTTATATAATGGTAATAGCTCTCGGGTGCAAAAGCCGCCCCCACGCCTTCCATGGCCAGGCGGATAGACATTTCGCTGTTCCTTGTATACATCAGGACGTGGGGGGCCATACCGTACTCGGAAAAGAGCTTCAGGGCTATTCCGCCGGTATTCTGGTCCGGGTAAAGCAGGATAAAGTCCTCCTCTTTCAGCAGACGCAGATCGAGCCACGGGTATCGGAAGCCTTCTTTATCCACTGCTTTATGAGCCGCGGGAGAGGAGGCGGAGAGCACCAGTACAATCTCTTCTTTTCCAATGATCTGATAATCCAAATCCCTGGGGAATTCATGAACATTATAGAAGGTTAAATCCACGGTATGATCGGTCAGGGTATGTTCTGCTACAAAGTTGACTGCCTCCATCATATTTACGGTCACGTGAGGATACTGCTTGTGAAAACGGGGCAGAGTCGGGCCGATGATGCTGTTGCCCAGCATGATTGGAATTGCAATGTTTAAACGGCCGTGGTTCTGGTGCATAATATCATCAAGCTCTGTATCCCATTCCAGGCCGTACTCCACGATTTTTTCCGCATAGTGGAGATAGCGCTCACCTACATAGGTGGGAAAATAACCGTTGCCGATCCGGTCGAATAACCGGGTTCCAAGCTGCTGCTCTAAATTTTTCAAGTATTTGCTTAACGATGGCTGGGAGATGAACAGGGCCTCGGCCGCCTTGCTGATGCTCTTGTGGCGGGCGATGGCTAGAATATAGCGGGCTTCTTTTAATTCCATGGCGGTCTCCTCCTGGGTGAAAGACAATGGATCAATGAGGGATTATAGCTTTACTGCATAAAAACTATAGATTATATGTATTTGACGTACAGTATATCACATTTTATAATAAATGTACATCGTTGGATTAACTAAACTAATAAATGAAAAAAATAAATTGGAGAGGTAGAGATGAAGAAAAGTAGTGCATTTGTTATGGTGGTGCCCGGACTTGTCATCCTGGCGGTGTGTCTGTTTCTTCCGCTTTTGAGGGTTCTGGTCCCCACGCTCTTTGCCGGCGAGTATCCGTTCAACTCTTACGTGGACTTTTTCCTGGACGAGTATTATCTGAAGATATTCGCAAGGACCGTGAAGGTGGCGGTAATTACGACGGCGGCCTGTATGGCGGCAGGTGTTCCGACCGCGTATTTTATCAGCCGGTGCGGCAGAAAATGGCGGGGAATCCTTCTGGCAGTTTCCATTTTCCCGATGATGACGAATTCTGTCATCCGCAGCTTTGCATGGATCAATATCCTGGGAAGCAACGGGATAATAAACCGGTTTCTTATGGCCGCGGGATTTGCAGATAAGCCGGTGAAACTATTATACACCGATTTTGCCATTATCATCGGTTCTGTTTACTTATTCCTTCCTCTGATGATTGTGACGGTGGCCGGCGTCATGGAAAATATCGGGGATGATATGATGGAGGCCGCTCAGAGCCTGGGCGCCAACCGGTTTACCGCGTTTCTGAAGGTTGTTTTCCCCATGAGCCTTCCGGGAATTATTGTAGGCGGTATACTCGTGTTTACCGGAACGCTGACAGCCTACACCACGCCGCAGCTGCTGGGCGGCAATAAGAATATGGTGCTGTCGACCTTCATTTACCAGCGTGCCATGACGGTGGGTGACTGGGATGGAGCGGCGGTGATATCCCTGATTATGATTATTGTGACGTTGATTGTCATCAAAGGATTTAACGCTCTGGCCAACAGGCTGGACAGAAGAGGAGGAAGCCGTGCGTAAAAATAAACTGCTCACGATTTTTGCGGGACTGGTCTTTGCATTTCTGATCATACCGCTCATCATCATTACCGTGACGGCGTTTGGCGGAGGTAATGCCATCACCTTTCCCATTGAATCATTTTCCATGAAATGGTTTCTGAATGTTTTCTCCTTAAAATCTTTCCGGAAATCATTTTTAACGAGCCTGGAAATTGCTTTTCTGGCTACCTTCATCGCTCTTCTTGTGGGGATTCCGGCGGCCTATGCACTGGCAAGATCCGGCATGAAGGGAAAAGGGATCTTAAAGTCGGTGTTCCTGTCTCCTACCATTGTTCCGGGAATTGTAATCGGCTTTGTGCTTTACCAGTTTCTCGTGCTGTCCTTGAGGATTCCGGTGTATGCCGGACTTCTGGCAGGACATTTTATGGTGACGCTTCCATACGTTATCCGTGTGGTGGGGTCGAGTCTGGACCAGTTTGATTTCTCGGTGGAGGAAGCGGCATGGAGCCTGGGGTGCGGCAAAATTTCCGCATTTTTTAAAGTGGTGCTTCCGAATATCACATCGGGAATTTCGGCCGCTTTCATGCTTGCCTTTATCAATTCCTTTAACAATATACCGGTATCCATGTTTCTTTCCGGTCCGGGAGTCTCCACGTTTCCGGCGACTCTGATGAATTACATCGAATATAATTATGATCCGACTGTATCAGCGGTATCCGTGCTCTTAATGGCAGCCACAGTCATGATTATGGTAATTGTAGATAAGACGCTGGGAATCGCCGCGTTGACAAAATAGTCGCCAGTTAAGGAGGAAAAGACGATGGCATTTATGACACTTAAGGATATTGATGTCTGTTATGATAAGAAAAAGCAGGTCCTAAAAGGACTGAACCTGGAGGTGGAGGAAGGCGAACTGGTCTCTCTCTTAGGGCCCAGCGGATGCGGTAAGACTACGACACTTCGGGTGGTGGCCGGCTTCATCGAACCCCAGAGCGGCATTTTTTCACTGGATGAAGCGGATTTAACAAAGGTGCCGGTGCATAAAAGAAATTTCGGTATCGTATTTCAGAGTTATGCGCTGTTTCCCCATCTGTCAGTCTATGACAATGTGGCGTTCGGCTTAAAGATCAGGAAGCTGGACAAGGCGGAGATGGACAGAAAGGTGAAGGACATCCTGGAGGTATGCGGGCTCACGGAATTTGCAGACCGTTTTCCTCAGCAGATGTCCGGCGGACAGCGGCAGAGAGTCGCACTTGCCAGGGCTCTGGTGATCGAGCCGAAGCTGCTGCTGCTCGATGAGCCGCTCAGTAATCTGGATGCCAAGCTGCGGATTAACATGAGAATGGAGATCAAACGGATTCAGAAGCAGTTGGGAATCACCACGCTGTTTGTCACCCATGATCAGGAGGAGTGTTTTTCCATCTCTGACAAGGTGGCGGTAATGAACCGCGGTGTGATCGAACAGTATGACACTCCGGAGCATATTTACAGCAGGCCGAAGACGGAGTTTGTGGCGAAATTTATTGGATTTGAAAACTTTCTTACGCTCCACAAAGGCGGGGACGTTTACCGGACAGACAGCGGGGAAGTGTTTACCGTAAAGACGGCGGACGGTGTGGTTCCGTCGGAAGAAACAGTTATCGGAACGATCCGGCCGGAAGATATTCTGGTGGACTTTGAAGGCCGGACCGAAAATGTGCTGACCGGGACGGTAGGCGTGCGTACGTTTCTTGGAAAGAGCTATCAGTATGAGGTTCATACCGAAGCAGGAAAATTCCTGGTGAACAGGAACGCGGATGAATCGTATGAAGAAGGGCAGACGATTCGCCTGTATCTGCCGGAGGAGAAACTGATTTTAGTGAACAGGTAACGGAAGACATATAAATTTTTGAAAGGTGAGGTACGATTATGATGAAGAAAATGATGGCATTGTCTCTCTGTGCGGCGCTGGTGCTGACGGGCTGCGGAAGCTCCAATTCTGCAGAGGGAGGAAACTCTGACGGGAATTCGAAGAAACTGATTCTCTCGACTTACGGACTCAGCGAGGATATCTCGGAGGAAGAGGTCTATCAACCATTTGAGGATGAGTTTGGATGTAAAATTGTGACGGAGACAGGCAGTACCAACGAACGTTATACAAAATTGTCGGCAGACTCGGAAACGGTCATTGATGTGATCGAGCTGTCCCAGGCCATGACGGCGAAGGGGATCGAGGAAGGCTTATTCGAGCCGATCGACTTAAGTAAAATTGAAAACAGCCAGTATCTGATCGGCGCTGCGAAGACGATGGCGGAAGCGGGACAGGGTGTCGCTTATACCATTAACAGTATCGGTATCATGTACAATCCGGAGGCTGTGGGATTTGAGATTAAGAGTTTCGATGACCTTTGGGATGCGAGGCTGGAAGGACGGATCGCAATTCCGGATATTACCACCACCTTCGGACCGGCCATGGTGTATATGGCGAGTGATTACAAGGGAGCGGATGTGACAGCCGATCAGGGAGCGGCGGCATTTGAAGCGCTTAAGGAACTGAAACCGAATATCGTGAAGACGTATGCGAAGTCTTCGGACCTGATTAATATGTTTACCTCCGGGGAAATAGAGGCTGCGATTGTCGGTGATTTTGGCGTTCCGACAATTCAGGCGGCGGATCCGTCCCTTGTCTACGTGACTCCTGACGTGACATACGCCAACTTTAATACGATCAGCATTACGAAGAACTCTAAAAATAAGGAACTGGCTTATGAGTACATCAATTACAGACTGAGCCGGGAACTTCAGACAAAGACAGGAAAAGCGCTGAATGAAGCGCCTACAAATAACCAGGTGGTATTTACAGAGGAAGAATCCGCCAATATGACGTATGGAGATGCGGCGGAGAACGCGAAGGTGATTGATTATTCGTTTGTGAATCCGATCCTGGGAGAGTGGATTGATCAGTGGAACAGGATTATTAATTCTTGATTTGCAAATTTGGGGTGATGGCAAGGGGACGCAGACTTTGCGGAGGGGGGTGAGGAAAACGAGCGCGTTCCCTGCCCGCGTTTCCCGCGCTCGTTTTCCAGCGAGGCTGTGAAAAGTCCGCTGGGGCAGGCTGGCCTACAAATTTGTGAATGAAGGGGATTGGTGGGTAGATGGTGGAACTGCGGAGAAATTGAGGAAAAGTAAAAAGTGGGCTGAGGAGCAAAAACGGGATAATTGGAGAAATTTGGCTAACGGGAATGACGGAGGTGTTGTGGTTGTGAAAGTGGATCTGGTGATAGAGAATGCCTGGGTTTATCGGACTTTCAGGCAGTGCTTTGAACGGATGGATATTGCAGTGACAGGAGGAAAGTTTTTTGACGTTTCTCCTGTTTCTGATTTTGTGGGAGATTCGGAGCTGCGGGTGGGAGCACGGCGCGGGGAATGGGAAGCAGAGTCGGTCTTTGATGGGACTGGAAAGTTTGTGATTCCCGGGCTGGTGGATATTCATATGCATGTGGAAAGCTCGATGACGTATCCGGAGGAATTTTCGCGGGCAGTGATACCTTTCGGGGTCACTACGGCAGTGGCAGATCCTCATGAGATTGCTAATGTATTTGGGCTGGAGGGGATCTTAAGCTTTATGGAACAGGAGACGGAACTGGATATTTTTTATGGAATTCCGTCCAGCGTGCCTGCTACCAGAACGGAGATGGAGACTTCGGGGGCGGAGCTTGGGGAAGAGGAGCTTTGGAAGCTACTGCAGGATGAGCGTGTGGTTTGTCTGGGAGAAGTGATGAACTTTAAGGATCTGGCGGCAAAAGAGGATACGAAGAGTAAGCGATTTCTCAAAATCTGCGGGGAATGCGGCAGAAATATCAGGATAGAAGGACATTGTCCGGGACTGTCCGGCGGAGATTTAGCGGCATTTGTCAGAGCGGGCGTGGATGCGGATCATACGGAACAGACGGCGGAATCTGTGGTGGAGAAGGCGGATATGGGGATGTTTCTCGAGCTGCAGGAGAAATCTCTGAAAGAGGATGTGGTGGAAGCTGTGAAGAGGCATCAGCTTTACGAAAATGTGGCGCTGGTGACGGATGATACGATGCCTGACCGCCTGATGGAAGGCCATTTGAACCGGATTGTCAGGCTGGCCGTGGAGAAAGGGATGCCGGCAGAGAAGGCGGTTTATTTGGCTACATTCACACCGGCCAGGAGAATGCATCTCGATGACAGAGGGATCATTGCTCCGGGGAAGATAGCGGATTTCGCAGTTCTTCCTGACTTAAAAAGCTTTGTGCCGGAGGCTGTTTTCAAAAATGGAAGGCGATGCCAGAGCAGGATGCCAGATGGGCCGGACCGGGGCCTTAAAAGAAGGTTTCCAGACCACTTTTACAGTTCCGTGAAATGCCGGCTGGCGCTGGCGTCGGACTTTGTACTGCCGATTACTGATTTTTGGAAAGATAACCGGACTGCGCTGTCCGGGACAGCACTGGTAAATGTGATGCAGATACAGACCTTTGGTACCAGGGCGAAACATGTTCAGAGAAGAATTCCTGTCCGGGAGGGAACTCTCTGCTGGCAGGAGGCGGGACTGTGTTTGGCGGCTGTTTTCGAGCGATACGGGAAAAATGGAAATGTCTCCTGGGGATTTGTGGAGCATGGCTTTCAGGAAAAAGGAGCCGTGGCGACTACGTGGTCGCATGACAGTCATAATCTGCTGGTGCTGGGGAATTCGGTGGAGGACATGGTTCTGGCACAGAATGAGGTCGTGCACATGCAGGGCGGCTATGTGACGGCGTGCGGCGGCAGAGTGACCGCGGCGGCAGAACTGCCGGTGGGAGGAATCCTGTCGGATAAGAGCCTTCCGGAGCTGGCGGCAGAGATAAAGGCCGTAAGGGAAGAGATTGAGCGAATGGGGTATGTGAATCATAATGTCATTATGTCCATTTCCACACTGTCCCTTCTGGTGTCTCCGGAGCTTAAGCTGAGCGATCAGGGAATGTTCGATGTAAAAAGCCAGAGGAAAGTTCCTCTGGTAGAGTCATTTCAGATACAGGAAGAAAAGGTAGCAGAACAGTGAGTACAATTATTACAAATGTCGTTGTGGTAACGATGAATACACAGCGGGAGGTCATAAAACACGGCTTTGCCGCGTGGGAAGACGGGAAAATTACTGCGGTGGGAACGATGGATACGCTGGAGACGGTGATCGCAGAGGCGAGGAAGCATGAAACTGGAGACGGTCCCTGCCTGATAGACGGGAAGGGCGGTATTCTCATACCGGGCATGGTGAACCTTCACACGCATATGGGAATGATCCCGTTTCGCGGCCTGGGAGACGACTGCAAAGACCGGCTGAGAGTATTTCTGCTTCCGATGGAGCAGAGGGCCATGGATGCGGAGCTTGTCTATCTTTCCACGAAATATGCGGCGGCGGAGATGCTGCTGGCCGGTGTCACCACCGTTTTCGATATGTATTATTACGAAGCTGAGGCGGCCCGGGCCATGGATGAGATGGGGATTCGCGGAATTGCCGGAGAAACCGTTATGGAACAGGAGGCCTGTGATTTTAAAGATCCGTATGAAGCGCTTTCCTATGGGGAGAGCCTGATGAAGAAGTATCAGGGGCATCCGAGAATTTCCGGGTGTGTGGCTCCCCACGGGACGACGACCTGCTCCTCCGGCCTTCTGAAAGCGGCGTGGGAGCTGGATCATGCTTATGGGGCTCCATTCAGCCTCCATACAGCAGAAATGGATTATGAGATGGATTATTTCCGGGGGACGTCTGGACAGACGCCGGCGGGATATCTGGATTCTCTGGGAGTTTTGGGAAAACAGACGCTGGCGGCCCACTGTATCCATATGTCTGAATCGGATCTGCAGCTGTTTGCTGCGAGGGAAGCTTCGGTAGCCCACTGCATCGGTTCCAACACGAAGGCAGCCAAAGGCGTGGCTCCGGTCAGCCGCATGCGGGAGCTGGGGATTACGGTGGGCCTCGGCACCGACGGGCCGGCCAGCGGCAATACACTGGATCTGTTTACGCAGATGAAGCTGTTCGCCAATTTCCACAAGAATGAAACGAAGAACCGCAGCGCATTTCCGGCGCGGCAGATGGTGGAGATGGCTACGGTGATGGGGGCACAGGCTCTTCATATGGAACAGATGACCGGCTCGGTTGAAGTGGGGAAACGGGCTGATCTGGTTCTTGTAGAGACCCGTTCCGCCAATATGTTTCCTGTCTATGATCCGTATTCTGCTCTGGTCTACAGCGCAGGCCCCTCAAATGTGAATATGGTGTTTGTGGAAGGCGCCTGTGTTGTAAAGGACGGGAAGCTGGCTGAAAAACGGTTGGACGTATTGAGGGAGGAGCTGGAACGAAAGATGGCGAAGACTGCGTTTGCGGAGAACGCCCTGGTATCCCTGTAAAGATGTCGTTAAGCTTCCCCCGGTTCGCTTGACGAAAGGGCTTTCTGTTTCTATAATGGCGTTCAGATGAAGGCCTGAGTCCGGTACTTCCATGAAGAGGCGGGCGGAGACTTCTCAAATAAAGGACAGTCAGAGGAAACCATGAACCACGCCGGAAGCGACGCAGGGATAAAAATGATAAGAAAAAGGCACGGCCTGCATTTTTGTGGCAGGTTGTGCCTTTTTGTGCATGAATTGGACAAAACCATAATAAGATGCATGAGGAAGGGATGGATAGCCAAATATGGAAGAAAGTAAGGAACAGGCAGTACAGGAACGCAGGATGGAAGGCAGAAAACGGTTTATAACGAATGTGATCTACTTCGTCATTTTGGGAGGGATTTTTCTCTTTGTGATGAAACGGCTGGTACCTATGTTTTTTCCGTTTCTGCTGGGGCTTACGGTGGCTGCAGTGCTGTCGCCTCTGATCCGGAAGCTGTGCGGACGAACGGGAGGAAAGCGAGCGTCGGTGTCGATTGCGGTGCTTCTGGTATTTTACGGAATTCTGGTGATGGCGGCATTGTTTTCGGCGAGCCATATCGTTGCCTTTATTCAAAATCTGGCCGGAAAGCTGCCTCAGTTTTATATGGAGGTGATAGAGCCGGAGCTGGGAATTCTGTTTGAACGGATCGTTGTCAGTTTCCCTGAATATCAGGACTGGCTGAGTCAGATGTCTGCCAGCCTGGAAAATGCCCTGCAGAGCGGAATTATGACGATGTCAGGAACTCTGATCGGCTGGGGAGCTTCCTGGATTGTGGGATTTCCGGCGATTCTGGTACAGACCATATTTACGATTATTTCGTCTTTCTTCTTCACAATTGATTATGACAGAATCTGGGATTTTGTCCTGCGGCAGTTTAAAGAGGAGCGGAGAAAGATGATTGCCGAGACCGCAGCGGGGGCAAGGACGACCATCTGGAAGATTCTTAAGGTGTATGCGCTTATGATGACGATTACCTTTGCGGAACTGTATCTGGGATTTGTGCTGCTGAAGATACCAATGCCTCTGCTTTTGGCGTTTCTGGTGGCTGTGGTCGACATCCTTCCGGTACTGGGAACCGGAACTGTCCTGATACCGTGGGCGCTTATTCTTTGTATCATTGGAAAAACGGGACTCGGTGTGGGGATTTTTATTCTGTATGTAATAATTACTATCGTCAGACAGACTCTCGAACCAAAAGTGATCGGACAACAGGTGGGACTCCATCCGATCGTTACCCTGTTGTGTATCTTCGCAGGGGCACAGCTGATCGGTGTGCTGGGGATCTTTACGTTTCCGGTTATTGCCACCATTGTAAAGAAGATGAATGATGAAGGTACGATTCATTTGATTAAACAGGGATTCGGCGAAACCCGTACAGGGAATGGATTATGACAGTAGGAGACAAAGGAGCAGCCGCGGCGTTAAGTATCTGCAGCGGCTGCTCCTTTGCTGTGGCAGGGGATTAATATTCCTTCATATACTCTCCGTGGGCGGCGATCAGTTCGTCGCACATGGCGATAATATCGGGGATGTTAAGCTCGGCGGCGGTATGGGGGTCCATCATGGCTGCCTGATAGATGGTGCGGCGGTCCCTGCTGCGGGCTGCCTCGATGGTGAGAAGCTGGACCGAAATATTGCTTAAATTCATGGCGGCCAGCTGTGTGGGGAGGGCACCTACATGGCATGGCGTGATTCCGCTTCCGTCTACGAGACAGGGAACCTCCACACAGGCTTCGGCCGGCAGATTATCGATAAGGCCATGGTTGAGCACATTTCCGCCGATCTTATAGGGCTGATTGGTGACAATTGCTTCCATAATATAGGATGCGTATTCTAAAGAGCGGGTGTGGGTGATGGCTCCATCCATCAGAATACTGTCCTTCTCCTGATTCCAGCCTTCGATCTGTTTGATGCAGCGGCGGGGATATTCATCCAATGGAATCTGGTAGTCCTCAATCATCTCCGGATATTTGCTCTTGATGAATAGCGGATTGTACTCGGCGTTGTGCTCGCTGGATTCAGTGCAGTAGTAGCCCAGATGGCGGATGTATTCGAAGCGAACCATGTCTTTATGCTTCTCTTCCCGGTTTTTCTGATCGGCCAGGCGGCGGATCTCCGGATAGAGGTCATTGCCCTCCCTGTCGTGAAGCTTTAAAAGCCAGGCCATGTGATTGATACCGGCGATCAGCTCCGTGCGGCCCTCCAGCTTATCTTCCATACCCAGCTCCGTTAGCAGGGTCTTTGAACAGGTCTGGACGCTGTGGCATAATCCGATGGTCTTTACGTTTGTATAGCGCTGCATATATCCGGTCAGCATGGCCATGGGATTGGTGTAATTTAAGAAATAGGCGTCGGGACATACCTCCTCCATATCTCTGGCAAAATCTTCCAGTACGGGAATGGTGCGCAGTGCCCGCATGATTCCGCCGATTCCCAGCGTGTCGGCAATGGTCTGGTTTAAGCCGTATTTTTTGGGAATCTCAAAATCTGTGATGGTGCAGGGATCGTAGCCGCCTACCTGGATGGCATTTACGACGAAGTCGGCGTCACGAAGTGCGTCCTTCCGATTGGGCACGCCTAAATAGGTGTGGATGGATGCGCGGCCCTGATTGACATTTTTGTTGATCGCGGACAGGATGACGTAAGAGTCGTTCAGGCGTTCACCGTCGATGTCATACAGTGCGATCTCTGCGTCGCACAGCGCGGGGGTACACATGCAGTCTCCCAGGACATTTCTTGCAAACACGGTGCTGCCGGCGCCCATAAACGTAATTTTTACCATAATGATTCTCCTTTTTTCTTTTTTTCGGTTGTGCTGCTTATGAAGAAAGTATATAATGAGACAGGAAAACAAGATAGAAAATTTGTTTCGTAATTATTGTCATTTTGTTGCATCTTGAAAGGAGAAGGGGAATCGGGTGAAGGTTTACTATTGCGGCCGGGAGGACTGCGAGAAGGGCCATTTCTTTGGTCCGGCAGTGAGGTCTCACCAGCTGATTCATTTTGTGCTGAAGGGAAAAGGAATTTACAGGACCGGGTATGGGCAGTATGAGATAAAGGAAGGGGAAGCGTTTCTGATCAGACCGGGAGAGGTGACGTACTATCAGGCGGATTTTGAGGAGCCATGGAGTTATGCGTGGATTGCGTTTGACGGCGACGGGGCGGAAGCGCTGTTGGAACGGTATTATCCGGACCACAGCCTTCCTGTATGCGCCATGGGTGAGATCACCGCGGTTTCCGGCTGGTTTGAAGGACTTCTCGGCGCCTTTGGAAGCGCAGAGGAAAACCGGGAGAGAGTTCTGGGATACTTCTATTTAATTATGGCCTGCCTTTTAAGATCGGGAAAGGGCGGCGTACCTGTGGATGAGGAAGGCTATTTTAAGAGGGCCGTTGCATTTATCCGTCATAATTACAGCTATCCCATACAGATCAGTGAGATTGCCGGTTACGTAGGGATTGACAGGACGTATCTCTATCGTATTTTCATGCATCAGGCGGGGGTGTCGCCGAAGCAGTATTTGAGCCGCTACCGCCTGGAGGAAGCGAAGGAGATGCTGGTGCAGACGGAATACCGGATTACCGAGATCGCTTATTCCTGCGGATACCACGATTCCTCCTCCTTTTGCCGGCATTTTCAAAAAGCGACTGGGAATGCACCGGCCAGGTATCGGAGCATGAAAAAAATAAAACCAGGGCGGGAATCTGAGGAAAAAATCATTGACAACAGAGGACAGCTTATGGTAAACTAGATCGGTATGAAAATGCGCCAGTGCTCAGCGCTTTGGATACTCCAACCAGCGCCTGGTATATGGTGGGAATGAAAAATTAAAGGAGGAAATCATCATGATTTCAAAGGAAAAGAAAGCAGCAATTATCGAAGAATACGGCAGAAAAGCCGGAGATACAGGTTCACCGGAAGTACAGATCGCTATTTTAACAGCGAGAATCACAGAATTAACTGATCACCTTCAGAAGAATCCGAAAGACCATCACTCCAGAAGAGGACTTTTAATGATGGTTGGACAGAGAAGAGGACTTCTTGACTACTTAAAGAAGACCAACTTAGACGGTTACCGTGCGTTAATCGAGAAGTTAGGAATCAGAAAATAAAACCATTTAGGGTGGAGAAACTTCTCCACCCTATCTGTCTATTATTAGAGAAATGAAAAGAAAGACATAATAACAAAAAGAGTATTAAAAGCGGAGGGAAAATCCGAGACCGCTGATGTACGCGCAAGCCATGAGCAGTGCGAAAAAAGGCAAAAAAAAATTTACGTTGTGCTGGCACATAAGTAAATTTTATTTTGACTTTTTTCATAGGGCGAAGCCCGCGACCGAGGTGAAGCGCAGCGGAACCGAGGTGCACTGCGGAGTAACGGGTCACACAATCAAGCTACCATGCAAGCTGCCAATCAAGCTTGCGCGCAGATCAGTAGTTTCGGCCTCCTCTGCTTTATAATATAAATATTATAACAACAAGGAGATTCAAACATGTTCAAGAGTTACAGCATGGAACTTGCCGGCCGCACCTTAACGGTCGAAGTCGGCAGAGTTGCAAAGCAGGCCAGCGGCGCTGCATTAATGCATTATGGAGATACTGTCGTATTATCTACGGCGACAGCCTCTGACAAACCAAGAGAAGGCATCGATTTCTTCCCATTAAGCGTAGAGTACGAAGAAAAATTATACGCGGTAGGAAAGATTCCGGGCGGCTTCAACAAGAGAGAAGGAAAGGCTTCGGAGAACGCAATTCTGACTTCCCGTGTTATTGACCGTCCGATGAGACCATTATTCCCGAAGGATTACCGCAACGACGTGACCCTGGACAACATCGTCATGTCCGTAGACCAGGACTGCAGTCCTGAACTGACCGCGATGTTAGGCTCCGCGATTGCGACCTGTATTTCCGACATTCCGTTTGATGGTCCATGTGCGACGACCCAGATCGGTATGGTTGACGGAGAGCTGGTTGTGAACCCGACCCAGGCTCAGAAGCAGGCGTCCGACATGGCGTTAACCGTCGCTTCCACCAGGGAAAAAGTAATCATGATCGAGGCAGGAGCCAATGAAGTTCCGGAAGATATCATGATCGAAGCGATCTTCAAGGCACATTCCGTAAACCAGGAAGTAATCAAATTTATCGATACCATCGTAGCCGAGTGCGGCAAACCGAAGCATTCCTATATCAGCTGTGCTGTTCCGGAAGAATTATTTGCTGCCATTAAGGAGATCGTTCCTCCGGCAGAGATGGAAGTAGCCGTCTTCACAGACGACAAGCAGACGAGAGAAGAGAATATCAGAACCATCACTGCGAAGCTGGAAGAGGCATTTGCGGATAAGGAAGAGTGGCTGGCTGTATTGGGAGAAGCTGTTTACCAGTATCAGAAGAAGACTGTCCGTAAGATGATCTTAAAGGATCACAAACGTCCGGATGGCCGTGCCATCGATCAGATTCGTCCTCTGGCGGCCGAGATCGATATGCTTCCGAGAGTACACGGTTCCGCTATGTTTACACGCGGACAGACTCAGATTTTAAACATCTGTACACTTGCTCCATTATCTGAGAGCCAGAGATTAGACGGCATTGACGATATGGAGACCTCCAAGAGATATATGCACCATTACAATTTCCCGTCCTTCTCCGTTGGTGAGACAAAGCCATCCAGAGGACCGGGACGCCGTGAGATCGGCCATGGTGCGCTGGCTGAGAGAGCCCTTATTCCGGTGCTTCCATCGGAGGAAGAGTTCCCATATGCAATCCGTACCGTATCGGAGACCATGGAATCCAACGGCTCCACCTCTCAGGCGAGCATCTGTTCCTCCTCCATGTCGTTAATGGCGGCCGGTGTTCCGATCAAATCCGCGGTAGCAGGAATTTCCTGCGGTCTCGTAACCGGAGATACTGACGATGATTACATCGTTTTAACCGATATCCAGGGACTGGAAGATTTCTTCGGAGACATGGACTTCAAGGTAGGCGGTACTCACAAGGGTATCACAGCGATTCAGATGGATATCAAGATTCACGGCCTGACAAGACCGATCATCGAGGAAGCCATCAGAAGAACGAGAGAAGCAAGAATCTACATCCTGGACGAGGTTATGGCAAAAGCGATTGCAGAGCCGCGTAAGGAAGTTGGAAAATATGCTCCGAAGATCGAGCAGATCACGATCGATCCTCAGAAGATCGGTGATGTTGTCGGCAAGCAGGGCAAGGTAATCAACAAGATTATCGAAGAGACCGGCGTAAAGATCGACATCTCCGATGATGGAAGCGTATCCGTATGCGGAACCGATAAAGACATGATTGCACGTGCGATTGAGATCATTAAGAGCATCGTGACAGACATCGAACCGGGCGCTGTCATGAAGGGCAAGGTTGTCAGAATCATGAACTTCGGCGCATTTGTGGAACTGGCGCCGAACAAGGACGGTATGGTTCACATTTCCAAATTGTCAGATAAGCGCGTTGAGAAAGTGGAAGATGCGGTAAATATCGGCGACGAGGTGACTGTAAGGGTACTTGAAGTAGATAAGATGGGCAGAATCAACTTAAGCATGAAGCCGGGCGATATGGATCCCAATGTGGATGTATCAACGCTTGACAGCGGAAGAAGAGATTCCGACAGAAGAGACGGCGGAAGAAGAGATTCCGGCAGACGTGACGGCGGAAGAAGAGATTCTGACAGAAGAGATTCCGACAGAAGGAATTCCTAAATAAAAACTGACAGGCGGCAGAAACGGAGTACATCCGGTTTTGCTGCCTGTTTTTTCAGAGAGGTATATTAAAAATGAGGGAAATCTATTATAATGGAGTTATCGATACGGGAACCGGTCTGGACGCGGAGGCGATAGCCGTTGAGGATGGGCGGATTGCTGCGGTGGGGAGTCTGAGAGACGTGAACCATACGGAGGATACCGTCTTCCACGATCTGGAGGGGCGGTTTGTAGTTCCGGGGTTTAATGATTCCCACATGCATCTGTTAAATTACGGCCACACGCTGAAGCTGGTGGATCTAACGCAGGCCACCACCTCGCTGGAAGCCATGTGTCTGGCCTTGTCCGGTTATCTGCTGGAGGAAAAGCCGTCCCCCGGCACGTGGATCGTAGGCCGGGGCTGGAACCACGATTACTTTCAGGATGAGAAGCGATTTCCGGACTGCAGCGATTTAGACCGGGTTTCCACAGAGCATCCCGTTCTGGTTATCCGCGCCTGCGGCCATATCGCCTGTGCCAATACGAAGGCTATGGAGGCGGCTGGGATCACGAGGCTGACACCCCAGCCGGAAGGCGGTTGTTTTGACACTGATGAGGCTGGGAATCCCAACGGAATATTCCGGGAATTTGGTGTGGACCTGATTCTGGGAGCTGTCACTAAGCCCGGTAAAAAGGAATTAAAAGAGTATCTGCGGCTGGCCATGAAGGATTTAAACAGCCGCGGTGTGACGTCGTGCCAGACCGATGACCTGGCCGCATTTCCCGGCATCCCCTTTGAGACCGTGCTGGAGGCGTACCGGGAACTGGAGCGGGAGGGCGCGATGACGGTACGGGTCTATGAACAGTGCCTGCTTCCGACTGAGCAACTGCTGGAGGAATTCCTGTCGTGTGGTTACCGCACGGGCCAGGGAAGCGGGTATTTTAAAATCGGGCCGTTAAAGCTTCTGGCAGACGGATCCCTGGGGGCGAGAACTGCTTTTCTGGGACAGCCGTACGAGGATGCAGAGCGTCCGGGTGAGAGAGGGATCGCGATCTACAGCCAGGAGGAACTGGAGAAGATGATTGTTCTGGCCGATGGAGCCGGCATGCAGATCGCTGTTCACGCCATCGGAGACGGCGCCATGGAGATGACGGCGAGGGCATATGAGAGGGCTATGGAGGAAAATCCGGACCGAAGGGACAGGCGTCATGGAATTGTTCACTGCCAGATTACGACCGCCAGGCTGTTGGAGGAATTCCGGAGGCTGAAGCTGCACGCGTACATTCAGTCCATTTTTCTCGATTATGACAATCATATTGTGGAGGTGCGGATCGGAGCAGAGCGGGCAGGAGAGACGTATCAGTTTAAAACACTGTTGTCTATGGGAGTCTCTGTATCCAACGGATCGGACTGTCCGGTGGAGAGACCCGATGTTATGGCAGGAATTCAGTGTGCAGTGACCCGTTCCACCCTGGATGGGACGAAAACCTTTCTGAAGGAGCAGGCCCTTACGGTGGAAGAGGCTATTACCACCTATACCGCCATGGGAGCGGAGGCCAGCTTTGAAGAAGACGAGAAGGGGACGCTGTCTGTGGGAAAGCTGGCGGACTTCGCTGTGCTGGAACAGGACATCAGAACGTGCGCGCCGGACAGGATAAAAGACACGGCCATACTGGCAGTATACGTGGGTGGTGTCTGTGTATACAAAAAAGAAAACAGCTGAGAGGCGGGAGAGGGGAATTACGATGAAGTTTACAGTAGAAAATCCGGATAAGAAACGGAGTCCCTATACGGGAATGACAAGAGAACACTGGATCAGTATCAGCCATTTTTTTCTGGAAGGAATTTTTGAGCATGTGGAGAAGATCGAGGATCCGATCGTAGTCGGACGCCATGAGACAAAGGTCAGCTATCCACAGCCGGATGGGCCGAAATGGAGAATTGCGGCGGAGCGGTTTGAGGGACTTGCCAGGAGCTTTCTGATTGCGGCACCGCTGCTTCATAATGAGCCGGAGGCAGCTGCGGGAGGCTACTCTCTTAAGGAGTATTATTCAAAACAGATCCTGCTCTCCGTCACACCCGGGACGCCCAATTATCTGCTTCGGGTGGAGGAGATATTTCCGGAGGCGCAGGAAGGGGAGATGGCGTTTCAGCACACGTGTGAGTGCGCTTCTCTTGTTATCGGCCTGTCCATGTGCCGGGAGGTGATCTGGGAGAATTATGCGAAGGAGGAGCGGGACCGCATTGCAGATTACCTGTCGAATTTCGGCCATTCCTATACGGGCCACCACAACTGGCGCCTGTTTAATATGCTGATTCTGGCCTTTCTGGACCGGGAGGGATACCCGGTGGATCATGGGATGATGCGGGATCACGCGGCCGCCATTCTCTCCTATTACGCAGGGGACGGCTGGTACCGCGACGGGCATTTGTTTGATTACTACTGCCCCTGGGCCTTCCATGTGTACGGACCTCTCTGGAACCAGTGGTACGGCTATGAAAAGGAGCCGTACATGGCCGCGAAGATCGAAGAATACTCCAACCGTCTGGTGGAGACATTCCATCGCATGTTCGATGAAGAGGGCCATGTGACCATGTGGGGGAGAAGCGGTATCTACAGAAGCGCGGCATCCGCTCCGCTGGCGGCTAATTTTCTGTTAAAGAATCCGGCTGCGGACCCGGGGCTGGCCAGAAGAATCGCCTCAGGTGCCGTACTCCAGTTTGCGACCCGGGAAGAGTGTTTCTATGAGGGAGTGCCGTGCCTTGGCTTCTACGGACCGTTTCAGCCGCTAATTCAGACCTACAGCTGCGCGGCCAGCCCATTCTGGATTGCCAACGCATTTGTCTGTCTCGCCCTTCCGGAGGATCATCCGTTCTGGACCGATACGGAGAGAAACGGGGTCTGGGAGGAGATGAAGGAAAGGGAAGTAAGGACTACGGTGCTCGATGGTCCGGGGATCGTGGTGGATAACCACAAAGATACGGGAATTACAGAATTCAGGACGGCAAAGGTCCTGATGAAGAAAGATAATCCCTCCCTCAATACCTATTCCAGACTGTCCTTTAACAGCCAGTTTCTATGGGAGGACTTCGATTTTAAGGGGATTGAGGCCATGCAGTACAGTGTGACCTATGACGGCAGACCGAAGAGCCTGATCCCGAATATCCTGATGTACGGCGGTGTGAAGGACGGAGTGCTCTACCGGAAGGAATATTTTGAATTTGAATTTACCTTCCAGAACCAGGCGTCGATCGATCTGGCCGATTTTCCGGTGGCGGACGGCATCGTGCGCGTGGACAGGACCAGAATTCCGGATAAGCCATATACCCTGACACTGGGTTCCTATGGAATGCCGGACGTGGACCGCTCGGGTGTGGACGTGAGAATCCGCACGGATCAGGTGACGGGGGCCAAGGCAATCCTTTTGAAGTCTTCCGAGGGACAGATGGCGATGGTCATCTACGGCGGCTTCGATGATATTGAAATCATGTCGAGACAGGGCGTGAGCGCTGTGACGAAGCAGAGCTGTATTATGTATGGCGTCAGCCGCAGGAGGAAATACTATGAATACCTTCCGTATGCGATGATCAGCGTGATTCTGACAAAGAAAAGCCAGGAAGAGTGGCGGGACGAGGACCTTTTCCCGATCCGGAGCATCTCCTATGCGGATAAAGAAAAATGCGGGGCATACGGTCCCATTGTTCTGGAGATGAAGGATGGCAGGACGGTCACGGTGGATTATGAGGGACTGGAAGGAAGGCTCCATATTTAACGGTCTCAACAAGAATTTCCGGGCATGGAGTGAGATTAAGAAGTTGTGAAGATCGCATTTGATGAGAAAAAATGTCAAAAATACCTTGACACCCCCCATCAAACCGGATATACTACTAATCACAAATTGAATAGGAAGCATCTGCTGAATCAGATTCATTAAGAGGGAGTAGTTTCAGTGCATCATCAACATCCTGGCTGTGAAAACAGTCTGGTGATGCATACCAGACGTTGGTTACCAGACTTTTAATGTATTTATTTTGAGAAATGGGTCATTTCTTATAATAGGTACATTAAAAGTCTTTTTTGTTTCATAAGAGACGATGGTGCGGAACATCATCTCGGAAGCACGATTCAGCTTAAGTCTGATGCGCGGCCGTTTTTTCGAAAAACGGCAGAATGGAGGAAAATTTGAAGGATTGGTATCAGAAAGACGAACAGGAAATATTAAAGGAACTCAATGTAACGAAGGAAGGACTTACAGCCGGTCAGGCGGAACAGCTCCTTCTCGAAAAGGGCGAAAATGTGTTGAAGGAGGGAAAAAAGAAGAGCGTGCTTGCGGTATTTGCGGAGCAGTTCTGTGACCTTCTCGTTGTCATTTTAATTGCAGCGGCCGTCATTTCCATGTTTTCGGGGAATGTGGAGAGTACGATTGTCATTGTGGCCGTCATCATTCTGAACGCGGTTTTAGGGACTGTTCAGCATGAAAAGGCAAAGAAATCTCTGGAAAGCTTAAAGAGTCTGTCTTCCCCCAGTGCGAAGGTGATCCGCGGCGGTCAGAAGATCCAGATTCCGTCGGCCAACGTGGTTCCCGGCGATATTCTCCTTCTGGAGGCCGGAGACATGGTGGCGGCGGATGGAAGAATTTTAAATAACTATTCGCTTCAGGTGAATGAGAGCTCCCTGACAGGAGAATCCACCAACGTGGATAAGGAGGAGGGGACGATTGACGGCGAGATGCCTCTGGCGGACCGGACCAACATGGTATATTCCGGAAGCCTTGTCACCTACGGAAGAGCCATGGTGGTGGTGACCGGAACGGGAATGGATACGGAGATCGGTAAGATCGCGAGTCTGATGAATGCCACAAAGGAGAAAAAGACGCCCCTTCAGGTGAGTCTGGATCAGTTTTCAGGACGCCTGGCGGCTGTTATCATGGTCATCTGCGCCATTGTGTTTGCTTTAAGCCTGTATCGGAAGATGCCGGTTCTGGACTCGCTGATGTTTGCCGTGGCGCTGGCTGTGGCTGCGATTCCGGAGGCGCTCAGTTCCATTGTCACCATCGTGCAGGCCATGGGAACCCAGAAGATGGCCAGGGAAAACGCGATTATCAAGGAACTGAAGGCGGTGGAGAGTCTGGGCTGCGTCTCTGTGATCTGTTCTGATAAGACAGGAACCCTGACCCAGAATAAGATGACTGTCCAGGAGATTTACACAGACGGCAGAATCTTCCGCCCGGAAGAACTGGATCTGCATGAACAGCTTCACCGCTATATCTTATACGATTCGATCCTGACGAATGATTCTGCCATCGTGGACGGAAAGGGTATCGGTGACCCCACCGAATATGCGCTCCTGGAGATGGCCAGAAAGGTCAGTGTAAGTGACGATGTGCTGCGGACAATGATGCTCCGGCTGGAGGAGATTCCGTTTGACTCCGACCGAAAGCTTATGAGCACCAAATATGAACTCCACGGTGTGCCCACTATTTTGACGAAGGGGGCGGTTGATGTCCTGTTAGACCGGACAACCCATATCCGTACCTCCAAGGGAATCCGGGAGTTTACGGAGGCAGACAGGGAGGAAATTAACCGTCAGAATATGGAATTTTCCCGGAATGGTCTGCGTGTTCTGGCATTTGCTTATAAAGAAGTGGAGGACGGCCATGTGCTGTCCCTGAAAACAGAGAACGGTTTTACCTTTCTGGGGCTGGTATCCATGGTGGATCCGCCGAGGGTGGAATCGAAAGAGGCCGTATCGGATGCCAGGCGGGCCGGAATCCGCCCGGTTATGATTACGGGAGACCATAAGATCACGGCGACGGCTATTGCGAAACAGATCGGCATCTTTTCAGAGGGCGATCTGGCGGTTACGGGAGCCGAGCTGGATGGTATGAGCGATCAGGAGCTGGATGAAAAGATTACGAAGATCTCTGTTTATGCCAGGGTATCGCCGGAAAATAAGATCCGGATTGTCGATGCCTGGCAGAGAAGAGGCAGCATTGTTTCCATGACGGGCGACGGTGTCAATGACGCGCCGGCCCTCAAGAAGGCAGACATCGGCGTAGCCATGGGAATTACGGGGACCGAGGTGTCCAAGGATGCGGCATCCATGATCCTGGCGGACGATAACTTTGCCACCATCATCAAGGCCGTGGCGAATGGGCGAAACGTATACCGGAATATTAAAAATGCGATACAGTTTTTACTGTCGGGAAATACGGCAGGAATTCTCTCGGTGCTTTATACTTCCATCATGGCGCTCCCTGTGCCGTTTGCACCGGTCCATCTGCTGTTTATCAACCTTCTGACGGACTCGCTTCCGGCCATTGCCATCGGTATGGAACCGGCGGATAAGGATTTGCTGTCTCAGAAGCCGAGAGATCCGAAAGAGGGGATTTTGACAAAGGAATTTATGATGAAGCTGTTCCTGCAGGGCGGTCTTATCGCTGTCTGTACCATGACGGCCTTCCATCTGGGGCTGAATCAGGGCGGCGCTGCGGTTGCCAGTACCATGGCATTCTGTACGCTGACACTGGCGCGTCTGTTCCATGGATTTAACTGCAGAAGCAGCCATTCGATCTTCAGAATTGGATTTTCCGGCAACTGGTACAGCCTTGGTGCATTTCTGGCAGGCGTCGTACTCTTAAGCCTTGTAATGTTTGTGCCATTCCTGGAAAAACTGTTTTCCGTCACGGCTCTGACTGGCGGCCAGATTGGACTCGTCTATCTGCTGGCGGTGATTCCGACTGTGATCATACAGATGACGAAGGTGATCAGGGAACGGAGCCGCTGAGGATATCGTTGTTTTTTTAACGCTTTTCATGGATAAAATAGTATGATAAAATAATTCGGTATCAACAGAATACAATATGGGAAGGAAACGACATGACAGGACAATTATTACACAAGTTCAGAAATCATGGACCTTTGTCCAGACGGACAAAGTTTCTGATTCTTGCCCTGGTGCCGGTTTATTTTATGGCTGCGGGGCTGATTCTTCAGCCGGCAGATGAAGTATGGAAGGGAATTGTTACCATTATCAGGGAGCCGGATTTCCTGATTACGGATTATATTGCAATTGGGGGAATTGGGGCCGCTTTTATCAATGCCGGTGTGCTGGCTCTGATTTCCATTGCAATTGTCTATTTCCTGGGGATGGACATGAGCGGGCATACAATTACTTCCTGCTTTCTTATGTTCGGGTTTTCTCTGTTCGGAAAGAATATCTTAAATATCTGGTCGATTATGATGGGCGTCTGTCTCTATGCCTTTTACCACAAGACCTCGGTCACACGGTATATCTATGTCGGCTTCTATGGAACCAGTCTGTCGCCGATTATTACCCAGCTTATGACGGTGGGACATCTGCCTCTGGCAGTAAGACTGCCGTTCAGCATTCTTGTGGGCATGATCATCGGATTCGTGCTGCCGCCGCTGTCCACACATACCCATTACTCCCATAAGGGCTACTCCCTGTATAATGTGGGGTTTGCCTCGGGGATTATAGCGACGGTTATCGTCTCTCTGATGAAATCCTTCGGACTGCAGACGGAAGCCCGTCTGATATGGTCTACGGGAAATGACGTGCTCTTCGCCAGACTGCTGCTCGGGCTGTTTGGCGGTATGATTCTGTTTTCCTGCCTTATCGCGGAGTCGGTCTGGAAGCGGTATATGGAAATATGGAAGACGTACGGGTTAAGCGGTACCGATTACGTGAAAAGTGAGGGATTTGCGCCGACTCTGTTTAATATGGGAGTCAATGGAATCGCATCCACTCTGATTGTACTGCTGGCCGGCGGAGATTTAAACGGTCCCACCATCGGCGGAATCTTCACAATCGTCGGGTTCAGCGCCACAGGAAAGCATCTGAGGAATATACTGCCGGTTATGGCAGGCGTGATTCTGGGAAGTTTTGTGAAAACGTGGAATATATCTGATCCCAGTGCCATGCTGGCCCTTCTGCTCTCTACGACTCTGGCACCCATCGCGGGGGAGTTCGGTGTGGTGGCCGGTGTACTGGCCGGATTTCTGCACGCATCCGTGGCGCTGAATGTGGGAATCGTATATGGAGGAATGAACCTCTATAACAATGGATTTGCAGGGGGCATTATCGCCATGTTCCTGGTACCGGTGATTCAGTCGGTTCGGGACAGAAGGGCGAGAGCCCGGACGCACGATTCCCTGTAAGGACAGGCGGGCCTATCTGTTTTTATGGTCATGACCGGAGTGACAGTCTTTGCCGCCGCTGTCTGATTCCGTGGAATCCGTTTGATGCCGTTTTTCACAATTGGAAATGTGATCCTTAATTTCATCGATGGAGCAGTGGCTGTACCGGGAAATATCGGTCCCGGGGTCGGCTTCCTCCAGTTTCTGCAAGTAAATGTATTTGCCGGCGGTCACTCCGCAGGAATGGGCGGCTTTTACCTCCTCGGAGGTCACAGCCCGGTATTCCGTGCTGCCGTCCGCATCGCGGGTGGTAAGCGCATGATCTGCTGTCTCGCGGATTTCTTTTAACAGCCGGGACTGCCGGTCTTCATTGGCGGAATAGACGGTGACGACCACGTTTTTATGATCGGCCGGATATTGTCCGCTGCTTTCTGCCTGCAGCAGTTCTCTTACGGCCTCCCCGCATTCCATGCCGGTCAGCCGGATTCCCGTAAGCAGTGCCTCACCGTCTTCATTCAGGGCTGCAGTGGAGGTAACCCGGTCCTGGCGGTTAACAGACAGTTCGATGGAGGGATTGACATCCACGCTGATTAAAGCCGCCTGTGCATAGTAATAGTGGTACCCGCCTCCGGATACTGCAAGGCACAGACAGGCAGCGGCCGCTGCCAGGAAGCGGCGGATAGGGACAGCCGGTCTCTTTCTCCTGTTTACAGGGATGATATCTCCCTTTTTCCAGCCTTCCTTCGCCGGGAGTGTGATGAATTCTCCTCCGTTTTTCATTACAATAGCGTCTTTCCCTGTTATTTCAATGACAATTCCAGTCTTCAATCGGTATCACCTCCCTGTATTGTGGAAGAAATGCTCTGATTCCGGGATAGTCTCCGGATAAGAGGATGATCAGAGTTACAATGTATTTTCGGTGCTTTTCCAGGGTTTTCGGAGAAAGAAAGAGTGCGGAGGCAAGCTGTGCCTGCGGGAGCTTCTTCTGGCCGAAAAACATGGCGTGAAATTCCGGGTTCAGGAGTACGGCAGCGGCCGCCTGACGGCACGTGGCTTTGGCGCGCGGCTGCTTCGGGCAAATGCGGGGAAGATCCTTCCAGGCGACGCCGTAAACGCCGATGGCTTCGGAAAGGCGGTCGATCTCTTCACAGAGGGAGAGACGTTCCTGTTCCCTGTCGTAGGCATCCAATGAAGCTTTACCGGCCGCGGTTTCCAGTTCGGCCGAGTCGGGAGTAAGCGTTTGAACGTTCTTTAAATACAGGTTCTGCCTGCGAATCTCATCCGTGATCCGGTTATGGAAGCAGACCGAGAAAAATGAGATGAAGCTGCCTCTCTTTTCCGTATACTGGCGAACACAGCTGATAAACGTCAGCATGGCGAGGCTGAGCCGGTCCTCGTATTCCAGAATTCCGGAGGCGGCCGCGCCGGCCTGTTTTTTTAAGAGAGGCAGATAGTCGCTTATGAGCAGCTCGAGTTCAGAAGAGTCTGACTGTGCTTTTTTTATACGGTTTTCAATGTCATCCACGGTTCCACCTCCTGTTCCCTGCCATTGTACAGCTTTTTCCAGCTGGTGTAAATCAATAAAAATTTTTTCAGACCCTATGGTTTGCCGGAGATCCTTCGTATTCTTTAAGCGAGAATAAAAATGAAATGAGGAAATGATTTTATGAAAAAGATAATAACCGGAATCATTGCATCTGCTGTTGTATTAAGTATGGCGTTTCCGGCGCTGGCGTCGACACGCGCCTGCGACCGGTATGAGGCGTGTGCCGTGGAAGGCTGTGAGACAGCGGCCTGCCATGAGCACGATGGAGTAATCTATCGCGGAACCTGCCAGGATGGAACGTGTTCCTATCACAGTGAAACCTGCGGCACGGAAAGCGGAAGCCGGAGTGGACACCACAGAAATCATGGGAACCATGGAAGCCACGGCTGTCATTGACCGCAGGGACAATGAGTAAAAGCAAAAAGTCAGAAAATCGGAGCTTTGGAGGAATCACTGATTCTTCCGGGCTCCGATTTTGTGTAAGAGAAAAGGAACGGTTTTAAATAGAGATGGCGCCCGGGGAGCTGGTGTGGTAAGATGAAGAGGCGGAAACGCAGCCGCCAGACGGATCGTTAAGCATGTCCGCCTGACTCGTTGCCTGCGTAAATAATAAAATGGAAAAAGGAAACGCTATGTTATACCAGATAACAGATGGGACGGTGAGTGCCGGCGGAGTGCCGATTCTGTCTCATATTAATTTTGAAATACGGGGAACGGAAAAAATTGCGGTTGCCGGGAAGAATGGAGCGGGGAAGACGACACTCTTAAGACTTTTGGCAGGCGAGCTGACCCTGGACCGGGACGATAAGCGGAACGGCCCGGGAATTATGACATCCAGGAAGCTTACTGTCGGCATGATGAGGCAGCAGCCCTTTGATGATCCATCAGAGACGGTGGAGGAAGAACTCTTAAAAGGGTGTCCGAAAAGAGCGGGAACGGGCCAAAACGGTTCCGCCGTTTTTTCGGAATGGGACAGGGAGCGGTTCGAGTACGAGCGGGAGTATGATATCCTGTTTACCGGTTTTGGATTTTCGAAGGAAGATAAGAAAAAGAAAGTGTCTTCCTTTTCGGGAGGAGAGCAGACGAAGATCGCACTGATCCGGCTTCTTCTGGAAAAACCGGATATTCTGCTGCTTGATGAGCCGACGAATCATTTGGATTTAGAAACGGTACAGTGGCTGGAGGAGTATTTGAGGCAGTATGACAAGGCAGTGGTAATGGTATCCCATGACCGCTTCTTTTTAGACCGGACGGCTGATGTGATCTATGAGCTGGCGGGAGGGAAGCTTACCCGCTACGCGGGCAATTATTCTGCATACAGGGAGCAGAAACTGAAATGCATAAGGCTTCAGAAAAAGGCGTATGAAAGCCAGAAAGAGGAACTGGAGCGGCTGAATTCCGTGGTGGAACGGTTTAAACACAAGCCGTCCAAGGCTTCGTTTGCCAGAGCGAAGAAGAAAGCCATGGAACGGATGAACCGGGTGGAAAAGCCGGAGGAAGATGAGATCCATATATTTACCGGGGAACTGACGCCGCTCATTACCGGCAGTAAATGGGTGTTTGAATCGGAACATTTGAAAGTAGGGTATGACCGTGCGTTGCTGGAGATCACCTTGCGAATCCGGCGTGGGCAGAAAATCGGTATCCTGGGGCCAAACGGCTCGGGAAAAACGACATTTTTAAAGACGGTTGCAGGCTTCCTTCCGCCGCTGGACGGCGAAATGGCGATTGGAGTCAACATAACCATGGGGTATTTTGACCAGCTCTCAGCTCAGGTGACATCTGAAAAAACGGTGGCGGATCATTTTCATGACTTATTCCCGTCCCTGACGGAAAAGGAGGCGCGCAGCATTCTGGGGGCGTATCTGTTTGGAGGGCGTGAAGCGCAGAAATCGGTTTCCTCTCTCTCGGGAGGGGAGAAGGCGAGGCTTGTGCTTGCGGAACTTTTGCAGAGCAGACCCAATTTTCTGGTTCTGGATGAGCCGACGAATCACATGGATATCCAGGCGAAGGAGACGCTGGAATCCGCATTCCGCGCATATACAGGGACACTGCTGTTCGTCTCTCACGACCGGTATTTTTTAAGCGAGGTGGCGGACGCGCTTCTGATCTTTGAAAATCATTCGGTGATGTATTATCCCTTTGGATATGGGCATTACCTGGAGAGAAAACGGAAATCGGAGGGAGAAGGCGGCCTGGCGGCTCAGGTGAAGGCGGAGGAACAGGCGCTGATCGCCGGAATGAGGGCGGTTCCAAAGGCGGAACGCCACAGGCTTAAGGAAATATCTGCAGAAGAGGCATACATCGACTGGCGGCTCCGTCTGGTATCAGAAACAATGATTCCGGCCGGAGAGAGGGCGGGAGAGCTGTATGCGTCGATGGTGTCGATGAAGCAGGAGTGGATGGAATCGGAAGATTTCTGGACCGGTGGTCAGTGGGAAATGGAACCGGCTTATGTAGAACTCTGCCGCCAGTATGAGGAAGCGGCTGCCGCCTGGCATGAACTCTGTATGGAGTGGTATTTCGTATGGTCAGGTGAGGAAAACGAAGAGAATTCTTAGCGAACCCTTATTTTTTTCTAAAAGCTGTTGTCCGGGGATTGCGGAGTGTGCGGCGGGATGGTACAGTGTAATAGAGTGACCAGTAACAGAATGATCAGTCATGAAATGAGGGATAAGAATGGGTTGTCTTGGAAATTTACTCTGGTTTATATTCGGCGGCTTTTTAAGCGGACTGAGCTGGACGCTTACCGGCTGCCTGTGGTGTATTACGATCATTGGCATTCCGGTGGGGATGCAGTGCTTTAAATTTGCCGCGCTCAGTTTCTTTCCGTTTGGAAAGGAGGTCCGGTACGGCGGCGGAGCCGGGTCATTTCTTTTGAATTTAATCTGGCTCATCGTATCAGGTCTGCCCCTGGCAATCGAATCGGCGCTCATCGGGGTGGTGCTGTGCATTACGGTGATTGGAATTCCTTTCGGGCTTCAGCAGTTCAAACTGGCGAAGCTGGCACTGATGCCGTTCGGAAGCGAGGTGTATTAAACATGGAGTTTCCGGGAAAGCGGCCGGGGAAAAAGAGGACGGCGCTGGAAAAGGAATGGGCTGCGCTTGAAAGGAGCGAGGCCCGTTTCGTGGAACGGCAGAAGGAAAAGGGGCCGTCGCCCATCAATCAGAAGCTGGACCAGGTTGTGCCGGATCAGTTAAAGGGAACACTGGATGCCGCGTTTTATAAGGCGTTTCAGCTGGTTTTTGAAAAGGGCGGTACGGTGATTGAGAAGACTTACCGGAAGGAAGACGGAGAGTACCTGCAGAAACTGAATGCTTATGCGGCGGAACTGAAGGAAAGCAGGAAGAATTTAAAAGCGTTTTCGAGGCAGGCAGGCGCAACGAAGGCGAAGAACCTGCTGATCTCCGGCGTTGAGGGGATCGGCACCGGAGTCTTCGGGATCGGAATACCGGATATTCCGCTGTTTACAGGCGTTATCCTGAAGAGTTTATATGAGATTGCAGTCAGCTACGGGTATGCCTATGAGTCCGGGCGGGAGCAGGTGTTTCTGCTGGAGATCATAAAGACCGCGTTGGAGCGGGGCGGGGAACTGGCTGAGGATAATGAGAGAATTAACCGCTGGATCGAGGGAACTGGCAGTCTGGAAGAAAAACAGGTGGTAATGCGGAAGGCGGCGAACCGGCTGTCGGAGGAACTTCTGTATATGAAGTTTGTACAGGGACTGCCGATTATCGGGATTGCGGGTGGACTGTCGGACTGTGTGTATCTAAAACGGATCACAGATTATGCGGAGCTTAAGTACAGAAGAAGATTTTTACAGGATCGGTATGCGGCGAAAGGCGGAGCCGGGAATGGGGGATGATGCCCGTTTCCGGCTCTTAATTCATTTTGCCTTTTCATCCATCATTTGAAAAGAAAGCTGTTGGATGCCATCAATCTTCCGGAACTGCTGCGGGGTAAATCCTAAATATTTTTTAAAGCAGATAGAGAAAAGGGAGGTGTCGGTAAAGCCGCAGGCGTAACTGATCTCCTTAATTGACTGGTTTGTGGTGGACAGCATGACTGTGGCCATGCGGATTCTGTACTGGGTCAGATATTCTTTTGGACAGATTCCCACCTCTTCCTTAAAAAGGCGGTAAAGATAAGTTCTGTCAACCCGGACCTGGTCGGCCAGCCATTGGATGGTGAGTTTCTCAAAATAGCTGCTCCGGATTAGGTTGACTGTGCGGCGGACGATCTCATTTTTATAAGTATTCTGTGTGTTGATAACCGGCTTGGAAAGATAGTAAAAAATGTTGTACAGCCGGGAAAGAAGGTAGTAGTCGTTTTCATCACCGGTCTGCATGTGGTGGATGATATCGTCGATGGATTCAATCAGTTCGGGGGAATCGGGATAGGTGGCAACGGGACTGTAAGCAAAGCCGCAGCTTTCCGTAATCTGTGCAGCGTCACTTCCAACGAATGCGACCCATGCGTATTCCCAGGGATCCACCTCATCCGCATAGTAAAATGTTGTCTCTCCTGGCCGGATTAAAAACATGTCTCTCTGCTTAAGTATGTATTTTTTGTCATCGGCAAAGAAAACGCCCTTTCCTTTTATAATGAAATGAATCAGGTAGTGGGCCCTCCTGGCTGGGCCGAAGGAGTGGCTGCCCATGCACTGTTCCCGGCCGGCATAACCAAAGGAAAGGGATGAAGATTCCCCGGAAATATTCTTTCGAAAGATTTCTATCATATTTCTCTGCATAAGTTCCTCCTGACATACAACATTTTTTATATAAAATACAACAAAACATATTGTTTTTGATGAATGTTTATTATATTATAATATTAACAAAAATGAGTTTGTAAATCAATAAAAAGTAAACAGAGTGCACTATAAACCGCGGTTTCTTTGTTTTAAAAGGCTACAGATGAGGTGAAAGGTATTGATGAACTATATTAAAAATGTTGATTACAGGAGGAGAAGGAAATGAAGAAAAAGACACTGGCACTTGTTATGACAGCAGCACTGGCATTTACAGCACTGACTGGCTGCGGATCGACCGGGTCTGCACCTGCTGCGAAGGAAGAGACGACGACGGCTGCAGAGAAAAAAGAAACGGAGGCAGTAACAGAGGCGGCTGCAGAGAGTGAGAAGCCGGCGGAGAGACCGGAAGTGAGAGTTCTGATTAAATGGTCGGAGAGCCAGATTTCCAACTGGCCCGTTCTTGTGGACGAGTACAATGCAGATGACAGCAATCCGGTTAAGATCAATCTGGAATTTTACGGTTCAGAGGGCTATGACGACAAGGTGAAGGCGGAGCTGATGGGGGATAATCCGCCGGAGATTGTACAGCTGATGAAGACGACCTTCAACGAATATTCCGCCAATGGACAGCTCATGGAACTGACCGGTTTCCTCGGAAAAGAGGGCTGGAATTACAACAAAGGCGCGCTTGCATGGGCAGGCCCGCTCAATAATCCGGAAAATGGCGTGTACGGAATCCCGGATTTTGCAAATACAAGCTGTATCTTCTATAATACGAAGCTGTTTGCGGAGCTGGGAATTGAAGAGCCTGCAAATCTCGAGGAACTTACAAATGCCGCGAAGACTTTAAATGACAATGGCTACAAAGCGATTGTGACCGGCGGAGGGAACTGGTGTGCTCCGGATCTCCTGGCTAAGGTACAGGCTCAGCTTGTGGGGACGGACCTGCTGATCAAAGCCTATAATAATGAGGCGAAATACAACGATCCTTCCATGGTGGAAGCAATGACGATTGTCGATGAGATGGTTAAGAGCGGCGTAATCGATAAGTCCAGCGCCGACTATATTTCCGACGATGACGCGATTGCCGAGTTTGTTATGGGAAAGGCCGGCATGTACACGGCTCACACGGGCATGGCATCGGCTATCGATTCTTCGAAGGAAGACGATTTCGAGTACAATATCATTGAAAAAATGGATTTTGTAGAGAATCCAAAGACGAGTGTGTCGGTTACCTGGGGCAGCATGTGGTGTATCCCGGCAAACGTGAAAAATCAGGAGGCAGCCGAGGAGGCACTGGCATTCTTATTTGGTGAAAAGGTTCAGAAGAGTGATGTAACAGAATTAGGAAAAATAGTCAATGTGGACGAATGGAACGCAGGTCTTACCCATCCGGCTCTCCTTACAGCGGCAGAGCAGTTAAAGGGCGCGGGAACCGCAGATTCCTTCTACCTTCTGGACATGGTGTCCTCCAAGGTACTGGATAATATGATCAAGGGCATCCAGGAGATGATTCAGGGAAATCAGACTCCGGCCGGTGTGCTGGATAATGTCCAGAAGATCTGGGAGGAGGAGCAGGCTCAGAAATAGCGTTTGTTTCAATCCACGTTCGGTAATTTCACAGAGTGCGGCCACACCTTTTAGAGATGTGTAGTTTGACCTCATGTCAGTGGGGGATACCGATTTCTCTCCGCCCGCCACTACCGTTAAACTTGTTTTGGCGATTTACCCTTCCGCCTGTAGATGTGGGGGAATCTTCACTTTCTTAGTTAAATTGAGGGGCCGGATTCATACATCCGGCTCCTCTCTTAAAACCAGTACAACATATATTGCACTGGAAGGGTCGAGATAAGTGTCTTTGTAATCAGGTGTTTCTCTGCGATTACATAACGGTTTTCTTCCTAGCTTAACTTTAAATATGAGTATATTATACTGAATAATAGAGTAAAATGCAAGCGAATATTTGAGCAATTGAAAATTATTAAAAAGGAGAAGGAGCTCACAAAGGAGTAAAGAGGGGCATAATTCCTCTCATGTCTAAAGCTGAGTCTTCAAGTACACTTTATGAAAGAGAGAAGGAACCGAAAATATTTTCTAATGTTTTCTCTTCCTGCGCTGGCCGTGTACACCGTGTTCTGGATATTTCCCGTATTTTTGGGATTCTATATCAGCTTTACCAACTGGAACGGCATTGTGAATCTGGCGGACGCGCAGTTTACGGGATTTAAGAATTATGTGAATCTGTTGTATGACAGCATCTTAAGAGTATCGGTTCTCAACAACATTAAATATGGAATTATCACCCTGATCGTCGTTCCGGTGGCCGCATTTGCCGTCGCCTATCTGGTTGAGAATTTCACGAGGAAAAAGTCCTTCTGGAGGACTGTAACATACCTGCCGGCTATGATACCGACGATTGTAACCGTGTTTCTCTGGAAGTGGATCTATAATCCGCAGTACGGTATTTTAAACGAGATATTAAAGGCGGTGGGACTGGGAGGGCTGGCTACAGGCTGGATTACCAATACGAAGACGGCCCTGTATGCGGTGACCTTTACCTCTCTCTGGAAGATGATTCCGGTCTATTTCGTTCTGTTTCTTGCGGGTCTCCAGTCAGTGTCCATCGATCTGATCGAAGCCGCGGTGCTGGACGGAGCAGGCAGGTGGCAGGTGATCAGAAATGTCACCATCCCGTGTATGAAACGAATTATCACAATTGTCTATGTTTTAGTATTTATAGATATATTCAGAGTTTTTGATCTGATATACACAATGACAAAAGGAGGGCCGGGGTATTATACCACGGAGATGATTCTTACGTATTCGTATAAAACTGTATTTACGAATTCCAATGCCGGATACGGGATGGCGATCATCTCAGCACTGACACTGTTTGTGATCATCTGTTCCTTTATCCAGATGAAAATACAGAACAGGACTGCGGATTGAGAAGGGAGACGGACAGCATGAAGACAATAAAAAAGTTATTTTTAGGTTTCGTACTTGCGATGGTATTCAGCGTCACGATGATCCCGATTATCTGGGTTTTCTTTTCTTCCTTTAAATCCAAAAAGGAATTGATGACAAAGCCCTGGAGCCTTCCGGAAAAGTTCCTGTTTTCCAATTACAGCGATGCGTGGCAGAAAGCGGATTTTGCCGTTCTCACGAAAAACAGCGTGACGATTACCGCTTTCTCTCTGTTATTGATGCTGGTTTTTGCAACGATGCTGGCTTTTGCCATTTCCAGGTATAAGGGGAATTTAAGTCAGGTGACCTTGATTTATCTTCTGGCAGGACAAACGATTTCGGCTGGAATGATCATATTTCCCATCGTTATTGTCTTAAGAAAGCTGGGATTCGGCAGTTCCCACGCGGGACTGATTTTGACCTATGCGGCGGGCGGCCTGCCCTTCGCAGTCTTTGTCCTTCAGGGATTTTTTGCGGGAATCCCGTATGAACTTTACGAGGCGGGGGAGATAGACGGAGCAGGGGAATTTAAAATTTTCGCCAACATTGCAATTCCTCTGGCGAAACCGGCTCTGGCCACCGTGCTTCTCTATCAGTTTATGTGGGTGTGGAACGAGTTTGTGCTGGCATTTACCATTGTGAGCAGGCCGGAGAAGAGGACAATTATCGCAGGGCTCTACTCGGTGGTAAACGGATATTTAAATACGGATTATGTGACGGCGTTTGCCGGAGCCATGATCGTGTGTATTCCAATCATTATTATTTATCTGATTTTCCAGAAATATTTGATTCAGGGACTGATCGCGGGAGCGGTGAAAGGATGAGTGAGGCATGAAGGAGATTAGAATCGGAGCGGCTGCGTGGGGCTTTCGGGAGCTTACACTGCCACAGCAGCTTGACTTGGCAAGGAGCCTGGGGCTCGTTTCCCTGGAACTGGGAATCGCCAATTCGCCTGCGGATGTGCAGACAGACGCAGATGTACGTCTTCTCGAGCAGGTAAAGAAGGA
This sequence comes from Hungatella sp. SL.1.14, assembly GCF_024460495.1. Lineage (NCBI taxonomy): Bacteria > Bacillati > Bacillota > Clostridia > Lachnospirales > Lachnospiraceae > Hungatella > Hungatella sp. SL.1.14. Next base: position 84,093 of record NZ_JANFYJ010000008.1, read on the forward strand.
GTATGAAGCATTTGGGATTTCTCTGGATACCGCGGCGACGGGCAATGACTTTACGCTTGAAGACGGGAACGCGGCAACGGAGGACATCGGGAAGATTAAGAAGGTAATCAATATCTGTTCCTTTTTAGGAGTGGAAACGCTGCGGATATTTGCTGGTTTTACGCCTTACAGGGAAGTGGATGGGACGCGATTTTCACGTATGGTAGATGCGTTAAACATGGTAGCCCGGTATGGAAAGGAGCATGGAGTGGTGACAGCCATGGAGACCCATGGGGGAGTGATGGCGTATCCGGATGGGGTGGTTCATTTCCATTCGGCAGCCACGGAGACCGGGTGTTTAAAGAGAATTCTCCGGGAAACGGATGACAGCTTGAAATTCGTCTTCGATCCGGCCAATCTCTATGCCATTGCGGGATGCGATGTGGAAGAGACGGCGGAGCTTGTCGGCAGCCGCATCGCCTATGCCCATATCAAGGATTTTGTGAAGCTGCCGGGCGGTCACTTAAAACCTGGAGCCATCGGAGATGAGAAGAGAGACTGGAAACGCACCATAGAAACGGTCCTGAAATGGACGGATACCCTGATGATCGAATATGAGGAACCACGGGACATAGAAGAAGGGACCAGGCGCAGCAAACAGTACCTGGAGACTATTTTGAAGGAGGTCTGGTTATGAGTACTATTTACGATTATAAGAAGACAAGGGCCGTCGTGATTGAGAGACCATATGAAGTCCGCTTAAGGGAGATTACTCTGACGGAGCCCAAAAAGGATGCCTATATCGCGCGGACGTATTACAGCAGTATTTCCAGCGGAACGGATATGAAGACCTATAAGGGACTTCAGCATCCGGAACAGTGCTACTATCCGCTGGTGCCTGGTTATGAAACCGCCGGTGAGGTAGTCGCGGCAGGGGAAGAGAGCGATGGAAGCCTGAAACCGGGAGACCGGGTTATGATTAACGAATGCCGGAAATACGGTGATGTCTGTGCCGCATGGGGCGGCGGCTCCGAATACACGGTAAAGGATTCCGATACCACGAATGACACGTTTGACTATATGGTTAAGATTCCAGAAAACCTTTCCTATATTGACGGTGTGCTGGCTTATCTTCCGTGTGTAGCCCTAAAGGGAATCCGGACGCTGAATCTGGAGGGCAGACAGACGATCGTGGTGAGCGGCGCAGGCATGGTGGGAATCAGCGCCATGCAGATTTTAAAGATCGTAAATCCGGATTTGAGAGTCATTGCCATTGAGCCGAATAAATTCAGGCGTGACATTGCGAAGAAGTATGTGGATCTTGTGGCCGATCCGTTTGAAGCGGAACTGGTGATCAGGAAGGCCACCGGAGGCGCCATGGCGGATCAGATTATCGAGTGCTCAGGCAATGCAGAGGTGCCAGGTATTCTCCATAAATATTTGAAGGACGGCGGCTGGGGAACCGACGATGCGCCGGGCCATATTCACTGGCAGGGGGATTATCCGGAGAAAATCATCATGGACAGCTATCACCGTTGGTTTACAAAGAACTGTACAATTTCCATGTCCTGTGCGCTGGCGCCCGGCTGTAAGGAGCAGATTCTTACCTGGATCAGCGAGGGGAAATTCGATACGAACGGCCTTCCGGTGGAGATCTGGCCGGTGTCGAAGTGTGCGGAGGCATTTGAATACAAGATGGCGAAGGGCGAGGATGTATTTAAAATAATCTTTGATTGGAGCAAATAATATGAGGCCTAAAGTTATTTTTCTTCCACATGCGAATATCCAGTATTCCCAGCTGAAAATGGAACGGCGGGAATGGGTCGTGAAAAACTGCTATGAAAAGCTGTTTGACCTGGTTCGGGACAATCAGTATAAAATAGGATTTGAGGCCAGCGGCAAGACGCTGGATGAAATAGAGAGGCTGGCTCCAGAGGTCATGGAAAAGCTGAAGGCGCTGATTCTGGACGGTCAGGTGGAGCCGGTGGCATCCCCGTATACACATCTGATGATGGGAAATGTGCCGCGTGAGGTGGCGGTACATACATTGCTAAGGAGCCTGGACACATGGGAGCGTTATACCGGTATCCGTCCGACGGTTGGATGGAATCCGGAATGCAGTTGGAACGCACAGATTCCGGGCATCTATAAGGAGGTGGGAATCGAGACGCTCATTATGGACGCCGATTCCTTCTTCCTCTCATTTCCTGAGATAAGAAAGGCCACCGGACTGTGTTATGATGTGCAGGGACATAGCAATAAAAACCAGTTGTTTCTTATAGAGGAATATATAAAGGATAAGCCGGAGTATTTAAAGTATCTGACGAATCCCTCTATCTGTGATGATGGGCTGAAGCTGATCTTCCGTTCCGATTGTATGGCAAATCTGCTGCTCTGGTATCTGATGGGGGCGACGGAGGGCGTGAGAAACGAGGCGGTCCGCTATGAGGAGATTCAGTCCATGTTCTGCCGCTGGAACGCGCGTGCACAGGAGACAGGCTCCTTTATCATGCCGTATGCCGAGGATGCGGAATACATAGGAAGTTCGGCATACTTCTATGTCAAACAGTTTAATCAGGCCAGGTTCTTTGAGGAAGAAGGCGATAGCTTGAAGCGGTTTAAGGAAATCATGGACCTGTCCATAGAAAGCGGATTTGTTCCTGCGACACCTTCGGAGGTGGTGGAATCTGCAGAGCTTCTGGAGAATCCCTTCATTTTAAAAATTGAAAATGGGGCTGCGTGGCACGGGGGAACGGCAAAGGCCTGGCTGAATACGGATCAGGCGCTGCAGCTGGATCCGGTCTGCCGCATGATTCTGGAGGGGATCGAGGGGATCGCCGCCTATAAGCAGATCGACTGGCATGAGAATGAAGCGCTGGCTGCGGCCTTTCGGGCGGTTACCGAAGGGTGGGTGTCGGATGCGAGATGGCCGCCTGCTCCGACTTCTCCCGGCAGATTTAATGTGAGAGAGGCGCTGGAGGCATTGTACCGGGCAAATGACCGGGTGGCGGGGGCGATGAAGGAACTGGGAATCGCCGGGCTCCGTTCCCTGTATTCACCCGATATTATGAGTTCCCAGCTTGGTTTGATCGAGGAGAGGCTGATGGAGATGCGATATTTTGAGGAAGAGTGAGATGGAACGACGACTGGAGATGATTCATTTACAGCTGACCAGGCAGTGTAATTTAAACTGCTGGTTTTGCGGACAGAGGAAAAACAGCGAGCTGCGTGACGGCAAGGAGAGCATGGCCCTGAAAACGGAAGAGTGGCTTGGGATCGTAAATGAACTGGACGCGGCCGCCGGAAAGAAGCCATCGGTCATGCTCTGGGGCGGGGAACCGCTCATGAGCCCGTGCTTTGATGAGATCGCCTCCACACTTCATGAACGGGGGTACCGGGTCGGAATCGTTACAAACGGGACTCTGCTGGACCGGCATGCGGAGACTGTCCCGTACTGCCTGGACAAGATTTACGTGTCTGTTGACGGACCGGAGCAACTCCATGACAGCATCCGCGGAGCGGGAACATTCCGGAAGATCCGGGAGAATCTGCTTGCAGTAAAGAGGGCGGCGCCTTTACTGCCGGTGGTCTGTATGGCCGTTTTGACGGAAGAACTGAAAGGACAGCTGAAGGAGTTTTTTGCTGAATTGTCAGATTTTCCCGTGGATGAGGTGCTGCTTCAGGATATGATCGTTTTAAACGGCCGGGAGATTGGAGAATATAAAGCCGTGATGGAACGGGAATTTTCCATCGAAGCGGAGGCGATTGAATCGTGGAGGCAGAGTGGTGAGGGGGATTCGGAGATGGAGAAGGCCGGATTCCGTCTGGAGGAGCCCGGGACGCATGCTTTTAAAGTCCGGTATCTGCCGCATGTTCGTTCCGGAGAAATCGTGAGGCCCTGTCTTTCCCCATGGCGTCATCTCCATATTATGTGGAACGGGGAGACATCGTTTTGTACTGATTTTACCGACATTTCCATGGGGAATGTGCGGGAACAGCCGCTTGAGGCACTGTTTCGGGGAGAACAAGCCGAAAAGTTCCGGAAGCTGGTGGAAAATGGGAGAAATCCGTCGTGCAGACACTGCTCCTGGGGGGATAAGGAAGATTTTTTTGAACTGTAAAAGAGATAAGCCGCTTTGGTTAGTTTGATTTACTAAAAGCGGAACCGAAAAACAGCTTTCACTTTTGACCTGTGAATGATATAATATTCATAAATCCATAAAAGTGAAAGCAGAAATCTGAATGGCAGGCTGTCTGTGTTTTTTGCAGACAGCTTGCTTTCGGTATTGAGGCGGAATCAGAACGAATAAAAATCAGGATTGTCCAATGGCAGTACCTTTAGGAAAAAAGCATGAGCTCTGCAGCAGCACATAGAAGGAGAACGATACGAAGATGAAGAAACTGGCAGTCGGTATTTTGGCCCACGTGGATGCAGGAAAAACGACACTGTCCGAAGCGATGCTCTACATAGGCGGAAGCATCCGGAAAATGGGGCGGGTGGACCGGGGAGATGCATTTCTCGATACGTATGAACTGGAGAAGAAACGCGGAATCACGATCTTTTCAAAGCAGGCGATATTGAAATGGAAGGACATGGAGATGACGCTGCTCGATACGCCGGGCCACGTGGATTTTTCGGCGGAAATGGAGCGTACCCTCCAGGTTCTGGATTATGCGATCCTGGTGGTCAGCGGGACGGATGGGGTTCAGGAACATACGAGGACGCTGTGGCGTCTTCTCGCCAGATACCGGGTTCCCACATTTTTGTTTATCAATAAGATGGACCTGGCGGAGCTGGGAAAAGGTGATCTCCTGGATGAACTGAGGAAGGTTCTGAAAGAAACCTTTGTGGACTTCGGGGAAGCCGGAACGGATCATTTTTATGAGCAGATTGCCATGTCCGGTGAGGATGTGCTGGACGAATTTCTGGAGACTGGCCGTGTGGAGGAGAGCGGGATACGCATGCAGATTCGTAACAGGCATTTATTCCCCTGCTTTTTCGGTTCTGCGCTGAAGCTGGATGGCGTGGAAGAATTCATGAGGGGGCTTGAGGAGTATACGGAAACGCCCAGTTATCCGCAGGAATTCGGTGCGAAGATTTTTAAGATATCGAGGGATGCACAGGGAAACCGGATGAGCCATATGAAAATCACGGGCGGCAGTCTGTCGACGAGAGAGATCATCAACGAGGAGAAGGTAAATCAGATCCGCCTCTATTCCGGGGATAAGTTCGAGACGGTACGGGAGGCACCGGCTGGTACTGTCTGTGCTGTGCTGGGGCTTACGAAAGCGGTTCCGGGGCAGGGGCTTGGAACCCAGTCAGCTTCGGCCATGCCCCTTTTGGAGCCGGTTATGACATACCGGATCCTGCTGCCGGAAGGGCTGGATGCGGCGGCCGTACTGCCGAAATTCCGGGAGCTGGAAGAGGAAGACCCGGAGCTGCATGTCAAGTGGGAGGAGAGCAAGAAGGAAATCCATGTCCAGATTATGGGCGAGATTCAGATGGAGATTTTAAAGAGCCTGATTGCGGAACGTTTTGGGATTGCGGTAGAATTTGGCGATCGGAGTATTGTTTACCGGGAGACAATCATGAACACGGTGGAAGGCGTGGGGCATTTTGAACCGCTTCGCCACTATGCGGAGGTACATCTTCTGCTGGAACCCGGCGAGCCGGGCAGCGGGCTTCAGTTTGCTTCCGCCTGCAGCGAGGATATTCTCGGTAAAAGCTGGCAGAGACTGGTGCTGACACATTTGGCAGAGAAGGAGCACAAAGGTGTGCTGACCGGGTCGCCGATTACGGATATGAAGATTACGCTGATGTCAGGGCGGGCCCATATAAAGCATACGGAGGGCGGCGATTTCCGTCAGGCTGTCTACCGGGCTGTCCGTCAGGGACTGATGCAGGCGGAGTCCATGCTTTTGGAGCCATTTTACGATTTTCGTCTTGAACTGCCGGACCGTTATGTCGGACGGGCAATGAGCGACGTGGAACGCATGGCCGGGAAAGTGATGCCTCCTGTTATGGAAGGAGACCGGGCGGTTTTGACCGGAAGCGCTCCCGCAGCCTGTATGGGGGGATATCAGAAAGAGGTGACCGCTTATACGGGAGGTGCGGGAAGGCTGTCGTTTACATTTTCCGGCTACGGGCCGTGCCACAATACGGAGGAGGTTGTGGCCGCCATCGGCTATGAAGCGGACGGAGACACGGCGAACCCGTCAGGCTCCGTATTCTGTGCCCATGGGGCAGGATTCCTGGTGGACTGGGACCAGGTTCCGGAGTATATGCATCTGGAGAGCTGTCTGGAAACACAGAAAGACAGGGCAGATGGAATAGCCGGGGCGGCCGGAGCTGCCGACAGAAAAAGTCAGCGGACAGGCGCACGGGGCGATGGAACGGAACGGGAAGAAACGTGGATTGGCACGGAGGAAGTGGATGCCATCCTGGAACGCACCTTTTACGCCAACCGGCGGGGGAATTCCTCGGGGACTAAGTCCGGTTGGAAAAACCGGGAGAAATCTTACAGTGTTCCCGTGGTGAGAACCTACAAAAAGGAAGCCCCCAGGGAAGAGTATCTTCTGGTTGACGGCTACAATATTATTTTTGCATGGGATGAGCTTAAGGAACTGGCGGAACATACCATCGACGGCGCCAGAGGAAAACTGCTCGATATTTTGTGCAATTACCAGGGAATGAAGAAATGCCGGCTGATTGCCGTGTTTGATGCCTATCGGGTGCAGGGCCATGTGACGGAGTGCCTGGACTACCACAATATCCGCGTCGTCTATACGAAGGAAGCGGAGACGGCGGACCAGTATATTGAGAAGTTCGCCCATGAAAATGGGAGAAAATACGATGTGACGGTGGCTACCTCGGATCATCTGGAGCAGATTATCATACACGGCCAGGGATGCCGGCTGATATCGGCCAGGGAACTGAAGGAAGAGATCAGCCGCCTGAGTGAAACGGTTCATCAGGAGTATCAGGAGAAAAAGACAGGGGAAAAGAATAAAAATTATCTGCTGGATTCTATGTCCGAGGAGATGATGAACCAGATAAAGGAGCTTCCGGAAGAATGACGGATGCTCCTTTATCTGGTCTGAGATATCAGTATCCTGCAGTATCCGGCATTACTGTCCTGCAGTATACATGTCCTTATATTTTTTTGGATCGAAGCTATGATTGTAAACGAGATACTCATAATCCCTGATGGTTTCCCGGTATGGAAAACGGTCGGTGCCGGTCTCCTCCCAGGAATAGTAGGTTCCGGAGGCGTCATAGCAGCCCAGCGGATGGATCACAGGCAGTTCCTCTTCCATGGACAGAAGAAAACGCTGGTACGGCGTCATATCAAGGCCCGCCTGATCTAAAAGCTCGGAAGCGAGATAGATCGCGCTCATTTTCCCTTTCTGTTCTGACTTGGATTCATAGTTTGTCCAGATGAGAAACGGCGTCTCATACCACATCAGATGATCGCCTGTGGGGACGTCGGCGCTGGGCATTCCGGCGATTTCATCGTAAAATTCATCTTCCACACTGGGCTGGTGATCGCCGAACATCACTATCATCGTAGGTTCGCTGCTGTTCTCAAAGTAACGGATTAAATATTCCAGGGCTTCGTCCGAGCGCTTCATCAGGGATAAATACTGGTCAGTTTTTGGATACTTATCCTTTAAGGAGCCGGTCAGCCATACCTCCTGCGGGAAGTTGTCGTAGATTCCCTCATAGCCGCCGTGATTCTGCATCGTCACATTGAACAGGAAGAGGCGGTCGTCTGGGTTCTCCTTGTTTTCCACCTGCCTGATCAGGTTTTCATAATCCGACTGGTCGCTTACGTAGTTTCTAAGAAAATCCCGTTCTTCATAGCGGGTCTCGTCAATAAAATCATCGAATCCCATGTTCTTATAACACGTATCGCGGTTCCAGTTCTCGCCCGGGTAAGGATGCATGGCGATGGTCCGGTAGCCCTGCTCCTTTAAGGTACTGACAAGGCTGTATGTTCCGGGCTTTATGTAAAACTGATAGGCACTGCAGTTGGAAGGCAGGAAGGCCATGGAATCCCCGGTCAGAAATTCGAATTCCGAATTGCATGTCATGGAGCCGAAGACGGGAATACAGAGACTTCCGCTGATGGTATGTTCCTTCAGGCTGTAGAGAAATGGAAAATATTCCTGGTTTGTGTCAAATGAGCCGCCTGTGCGTAAATCGGACAGACTTTCATTCATGATGCAGATAATATTGACCGGGGCTGCAGTATCCTCGCCCAGGGAAACATCCTCGGCGGAGGCCAGGACGACATCTTCCGGTTTGTATTCATGATAAATCCGCTTGATCTGGGAAGTGCTGTATCCAGCAGGCTTCTCTTTCACCGCGTAGCGGAAGGACACCGCGGTGGAGAGGATGTAACCGTATTCTTTGTAGGTTTCGTTGACCTCCCACATGTTGATTCCCAGACCCCACGAGGGCATGAGAAATGTAAAAAACCACACGCCGTAAGCTGCGATGGCACCGGCTGCCGTGCCCGCAAAGGCGAGTCTGAATCTGCGGCCGGAGATACGCCTTGGAAATGCGATTGCAGCGATATTGATGACGAGTAGAATCAGTCCGGCGATTTTCATGGACTTTGTTATGGTGAATACGTAATTTTGGGAGACGGTCATGGCCGTTCCAAAGGCCAGAATATCCCAGAACATGATGGGACGGCTTCGGAAGGATACCACGAAAGCCTCGGCCAGGGAAAGGATAAAGAGGAGAATGGATACGGCCGGAACGGCGATCCTTGTCCGTCCTGTTGCAGCAAACACAAGAAGATAAAGGGTGTAAATCCAGCCGATGTTTAATACTGCCATATAAGAAGGGATCGTCGCCAGATTACCGGTTACATATTCAAATAAGAAATAGGAAATGCATGGAACCGTCAGAAGAAACAGGGTAAAAAGTATATGGACCGTTTTGCGGGCCAAAGGAATTATTTTTTCTTTTGTCATGGGTAAGCCTTTCTGTCAATGGGATGAGGTTATCGTACCACAAAGATTTTTTGGGTTCAAGAGAGAAAATAAAAATTGCATTTCCATGTACGATCGATTAAAATGAAGTTTAGCGATCCTGATCAGGAGGGAAGATACAGTATGCCGGCGAATACGGGATTATCAGAGAAAACAGAAATCAGGCTGAAACAGCCGAAACAGTATAAAGTGGTCATGTACAACGATGATTTTACACCCATGGATGTGGTGGTGGAAATTCTGATCGATGTGTTCCGCAAGAATTATGAGGAAGCGGTGGCTATTATGATGACGGTTCATAAGGGACAAAGAGCGGTGGTTGGCGTCTATTCCTATGACATTGCCATGACGAAGGCGGCCAGGGCGGTAAAGATTGCAAGAGAGCAGGGATATCCGTTCCGGGTGGAGGTGGAAAGTTGAAGATAGCAAAAGAAGTGGAGGAGCTGCTGAATGATGCAGTTTTAAATGCGGGCCGGAGAGGGAATGAGTATGTGACACCGGAACACGTATGGTACGTGCTCACGGACCGGCCTGTCTTCCGGGCCGCGTTTCAAAGCTGCGGCGGTGATGTGAAAAAGTTAAAATCACGGCTGGAAGAGTATCTGGGGCAGATGGACACTGTGGAGAAAGACGCAGGCGGAATACTGGTCAGCTACGGATTGAGCCAGGCCATAGAAGAGGCGGCGAGGAAGGCGGTTTCTTCGGACCGCGATATCATGGAACTTCCTCATCTGCTGTACAGCATGATGGAACTGGAAGAGAGTTACGGTGCGTATTTCGTTCAGCTTCAGGGTGTGGAATGTGTGGATCTCTTAGTGGAGCTGGGAACGGGAAGCCGTGATATGGAAATGAGAACGGGAGACAGAAGGGGAAAGCGTGCGGCAGATGGATCCGGAGGGGAATCGGGAAAAACGGAAACAGGCAAAACGGAAGCAGGAGATGCGGAATCAGAAGAAGGAATGGAGCGGGAACGCCTCCTGATGAAGTATGCCGTCTGTATCAATGAGGAAGTGAAAATAAGCTGTCCTCTGATCGGCCGTGAAGCGGAGCTGGAGCGTACCATGCAGGTCTTATGCCGGCGTCAAAAGAACAATCCGCTCCACATCGGAGAACCAGGTGTGGGAAAAACGGCCATCACCTACGGGCTGGCGGCCAGAATTAATGAAGGGCGGGTGCCGGAGAAGCTGAAAAATGCCAGAATCTACGGAATCGATCTGGGCTCTATGGTGGCGGGAACGCAGTTCCGGGGAGACTTTGAGAAACGGCTGAAGGCTGTGATGGAGGAGCTGAAGGAGGAGGAGAACCCCATCCTCTATATCGACGAGATCCATAATCTGGTAGGGGCAGGCGCAGTAAACGGCGGTTCCATGGATGCCTCCAATCTGCTGAAGCCGTATTTAACTGATGGAACGCTTAAGTTTATCGGTGCAACGACCTATGAGGAGTACAAGAAGTATTTTTCAAAGGATAAGAGCCTGGTGAGACGGTTCCAGAATATTGACATTAAAGAACCGACCGTGGAAGAGACGGTGGAGATTTTAAATGGCTTAAAGCCGTATTATGAAAAATTTCACCATGTCCGCTATCAGAAGGGAACGATGGAACATGCGGCAGTTCTTTCCAACCAGTATATCAATGAGCGGTACCTTCCGGATAAAGCCATCGATTTAATCGATGAGGCAGGGGCTTACTTAGAGCTGCATCCGAAGAATAAAAAGGTTCAGGTTGTGGATAAAAAACTGGTGGAAGAGGTGCTGGCGAAGATCTGCAGGATTCCGAAGCAGACAGTGGAGACGGAGGAACGGCAGAAGCTGGCAAGGCTGGAGCGGGAGCTGAAAGGCCGGGTATTCGGCCAGGACGAGGCGGTGGATCAGCTGACCAATGCGATTAAACTGGCGAAAGCGGGGTTGAATGAAGAGAACAAACCGGTGAGCAGCCTTCTGTTTGTCGGTCCCACCGGCGTTGGAAAGACAGAGCTTGCAAAGTCTGCCGCAAAGGTGCTGGGAATCCGGCTCGTGCGGTTTGACATGAGTGAATACGCAGAAAAACATACCGTAGCGAAGCTGATCGGTTCACCGGCCGGATACGTGGGATACGAGGAGGGCGGACTCTTGACGGAAGCAATCAGAAAGAATCCCCACTGCGTGCTCCTGCTTGATGAGATCGAGAAGGCGCATCCGGATATTTATAATATTCTGCTTCAGATCATGGATTATGCGACGCTGACCGACAACCAGGGCAGGAAAGCTGATTTCCGCAACGTGATTTTGATCATGACCTCGAATGCGGGGGCTGAAAAAGCCGACCGCTCCTCCATCGGATTTGGGGGGCGTCAGCTGAATGAGGAAGGGATTACCGATGAAGTGAAGCGGGTGTTCCGACCGGAATTCAGAAACCGCCTCGACCGTGTTATTATTTTCCGCCCTCTGGATGCGGCCATGGCAGACCGGATTGTGGAGAAGGAATTCCGCAGTCTGGCTCGGAAAGCAGCAGAGAAGAACGTAGTACTGACGATCGGGAAGGCAGGCCGGAAGTATCTGGCGAAGAAAGGCGTAAGCCGTGAGTATGGAGCCAGAGAGATTAAACGGATCATCGGACAGGAGATCAAGCCGCTTCTGGTGGATGAGATGCTGTTTGGGCGCCTGAAGAAAGGCGGAAGCTGCCAGGTGGATTACGATGGGGAAAGGATCAGAATTCTGATTTAGTCAGAATTCTGTCCCCTGTTCTCTAATTCTGCCGCCAGCATTTTGTGAAGCTGCCAGACGTTATCTCCGTAATTGCTGACCAGAGTGATGACAGTTTCATTCTCTTTCCTGTAAGAAGAGATAAAACTGACTCCGGGGTCGCTTCCCTGAATATAGGGGGAGTAGACTCCGTTTTGTTTTTTGAGCCAGACACCGTATCCGTAGCACTGCGCGCCGCCGCTGTGATTCCTTATCATGTCTGCGGTCATTTCCGGTGAGAGAAGTCTGCCTGACATGAGATGATCCCAGAATCGTCTGATATCGCCGACTGTGGTAAAGGCTCCGCCGGCCCCTGTGCCTTTGGCATCGACGCTGAAGATGTTGGTGCGGTACGTCTGATCCTGGGCGCTGCAGATATAGTTCGATGCGCATTTTGCAGGAAGACGGTCCAGCTCATAGTATCCGGTGGAGGTCATGCCGCAGGGGGCAAATATGTGATCCTCCAGCCATTCATCGAACACAGCTCCCGTGATGGATTCCATAATTATGGCAAGCACGACAAATCCGGTATTGTTGTACTGAAAGCGGCTTCCATGCGGATACATCATGGGTTTCTCAAGAAACAGCGGAAGTAAATCTCTGTTCGAACGTATTTTATAATTGGGGAAATCTCTCCACAAGTCCTCATAGTCTTCCATAACGCTTTCGTCGAAGTAGTCCGGTATTCCTGAGGTATGCGTCAGCAGCTCCTTTATGGTAATATTGCGGTCAATGGCTTTTAAGTCAAAATCGAGCATATCACCGATCGTATCATTAAAATTCAGTTTTCCCTTTTCGATCAGCTGTAAAATGCCGGCTGCTACAAATACTTTGCCGGCAGAGGCAGTTGCAAATTTTGTGCTGCTGTCATTAGGAATCCGGTTTGGCAGATCAGCATATCCGCAAGCCTTTTCGAAAACGGTTCTGCCGTGTACGGCGATTTGAATACAGCCTCTGAAACCGGCGTCTATGAGAGCTTCTAAGTTCATATCAAAGGTATCCTTTCCAAAGAATGTATGATCTTCTGTTATCCTGGTCTTATGATGTCTTATTGTATCGTTATCTGTTCCTGCTGTCTATGATATTTGGTCAACTATCTTTAAAAATTGCATGAATACCTTAAAAAACACAGTTTTTCAAAAACGCATTTCCTGATATAGTTATGACAGAAAGAAAAACACAGAAAACATTGGCGTTAAGGAGGAAAACAACATGAAAAAGAGATTACTGGCTTCTGTATTATGTGTGGCCATGGCGGGAACGCTGCTGGCCGGATGCGGCTCTAAGGATACTGCGGGAAGTACGTCACAGACGTCTGCCGCGGGAACTGAGGCAAAGACAGAGGCGGCAAAAAACGAAGCAGAAAAGACGGAGGCAGCTGCAGGAACCGAAGCTTCCATCGTGACAGAGCCGACGGAACTGACTTTCATCTTCGCCGATGGAGATGAGGGAGCCAAGGCATCCATGAATGAGATCGTTAACCGTTTTAACGAGGCTTATCCGGATATTACGGTAAAGATTCAGCCGGGTAATGGTGGCGCATACAGTGAATTTTTAAAGACAAAGGAGAGCGTTGGTGAGTTCCCGGATGTGATGGAGATGAGAGATACGCCGATATACGTGCGTGCCGGGATGCTGGAACCGCTGCCGGATGATATCGTTTCCATGTTTAAGACGACGATTCCGTTTGACGGCAAGACGTATACGGCGCCATTAGGCGGTGAAAATACCAATGGAATTATTTATAATAAGAAGTATTTTGACGAAAATGGGTTTGCGGAGCCGAAGACGTATGATGAGTTTATCGAGCTTTGCCAGAAGATTAAGGATAAGGGAGACATGGCTCCATTAGTAGTGGGCGGCCAGGATATCTGGCATGTGGGCTTCTGGTTCTATAAGGCGTACAATGACCAGGTTATGAGTCAGGATACAGATTTTATCAAGCATTGTTACGAGGGAACCAAGGACTTCTCGGATCCGGCAATCGTGGCGACCTTTGAAGAGATGAAAACTATCTTTCAGTATGCCCAGGATGGCTGGGTATCTACACCTGATGCCCAGATTACCACATTCCTGGTAAGCGATATGGCGGCCATGATGTATTCAGGCACCCATATGTTCTCTCAGATTAAAGACGCAGATCCGAATTTTGAAGTGGGATGGTTTGCAGTTCCGAGTCCGGATGGCAAAACCCGTCTCGTTGGCGGCGGCGGTGCAGGAGGCCTTGCGATCTCCGCTGAATCCGCAAAGGATCCCAACAAGAAGGCAGCAGCAGAGGAATTTATCCGCTTCTTCTATACGCCGGAAAACTATAAGGTTTACTGCGACAAGCTGAACGCAATTCCATCAACCGTGGAGACTCCGGACTTAGCGGCTGACCCTGTCATGATGGAAGTAATTGAAGCGACGAACACTGCGGATGATTTAAGCGTAATGTGGAACGGACGTGTAGGAGAGAATGAGCTTCCTCCGGATTTCAGAAACTTTACATACAAGACAGTGATCGAAGTGATCCAGGGCCAGAGAGACATTCCGTCTGCCTGTGAGGAGATGAACAAGACATGGCAGGTTGCCATGCAGAGCTTTAATCCGGTAACCGACGCAAAGTAAGGCAATAGAACAGATGTGCAAATGGGGTTGTTACGGAGCCTGACCGGTTCCCTGACAGCCCCTTAAAAAAGAAAGGGAAAGGAGATGGGAACAGAGGATGGGAAAGAAAAAAGTCAGATTTGATTTCGTTACAATGGGATTTATCGCGCCGGCGTTCCTGTTTTTTACGTTGTTTATCATCGTTCCAACGATCGCCAGCGTCTATTACAGTTTTACCTCATGGGATGGCTTAAATCCGGTCGTCAAGTTTGTAGGGCTGGCAAATTATAAAGAAATATTCACCAGCGCCCGCTTTGGAAATGCTCTCAGGAATACGGTGATACTGACCGCATTCATATCGATTCTGGAAAACAGCATGGCACTGATTCTTGCCTTAATTGTGGATAACGTAAAATGGGGGAAGAATTTCTTCCGGAGCGCTTTTTACGTCCCGGTACTGATTAGCGGTATCGTATCAGGGTTTATCTGGAAAATTATGTACAACTATAATTTTGGAGCAATCAATTCCATTTTCCGCTCCATCGGTATGGGAGAGGCCTGTCAGGACTGGCTGGGAAATCCGAAGCTGGCTCTTATCATGGTAGGTGTGGTGCTGATCTGGAAGGGCGCCGGTTATTACATGATTATTTATCTGGCTTCGCTCCAGAGCGTTCCTACGGATGTGGTAGAAGCGGCGGCCATTGACGGAGCGTCGCCAATTCAACGGTTTAAGGCGATTACGCTGCCTCTGATATCCGGAGCGTTTACCATCAATTTAACGCTTTCCTTAATCAATGGACTGAAGGTGTTTGATCAGATTTCTGTTATGACGGACGGCGGTCCCGGATTTACGACAGAGACGATCGTATACCTGCTCTATAAGGTAGGCTTCAACGAGGGCAGACAGGGATTTGGAACGGCAGTTGGCATCGTGCTTCTGTTTATTATTCTGATTCTTAATGCGGTTCAGCAGAGTATCTTAAAACGCAGGGAGGTGCAGCTATAATGAAAACAGCAGGAATGAAAGCCAGCAAACGAAGAATCCGCCCGGGCAGCGGCCTCCTGTTTGCAGTGACTGTCTTTTTGGCAGTCTTGTTTCTGGCACCCGTGTTTTTTGCAATAATCTCTGCATTTAAAAGCAATGGTGACATTCTCAAAAATCCCATGTCACTGCCTGCATCGCTGTATTTAAAAAACTTTCAGGATTTATTTGCACAGTCGGATTTTGTGACGGCTATTTTTCACAGCATTGTGCTGACGCTGGTGTCGGAGGTTCTGATCGTTTTTATCGTTCCCATGGCGGCCTATGCCATGGAGCGGAGAAAAACCAGGACGACGAGACTCATCTACACGTATTTCCTGGCGGGCATGATGATTCCCTTTCATCTTTATATGTTTCCGCTGTTTAAGGAAATGAAGATGTTCGGACTGTTCGGGAACCTGGCAGGCCCTGTCGCCTGTTACATATCCGGATCGGTGGCCTTCGGTTCCCTGCTGTACTGCAGCTTTTTAAATGGCGTTCCGCTGGAGATTGAGGAAGCCGCTCAGATCGACGGCTGCAACCCGTTTCAGACTTTCTGGAGAGTGACGTTTCCGCTTCTTGGACCGTGTACGGCTTCTATGGTGGTGTTAAACGGTCTGGGTATCTGGAATGACTTCCTGATGCCGTATCTCGTTCTTCCTTCCGACCGGGCAAAGACAATTACCGTCGAGGTGTATTCCTTTGTAGGCCAGTATACAGCCAGATGGGATATCGTGTTTGCAGGAACCGTCTGCTCCATCGTTCCGGCACTCATCATATTCGTACTGCTGCAGAAGTATTTCGTGAAAGGAATTACGGCGGGAGCAGCGAAGGGATAGGGTGACAAGGGGGTACGCCCCAACGCCTGCGGAGAGCCCGGGGACGGCAGGAGCGGAAGATGCTGAATTCTTCTGCTCCTGCCGTTCCCGGGCTTTTATGCAGGCATTAGGTTTGTGTACTGGCGGTGGGAGGAGATAAAGGCGGAAGACAGCGGCGGAAATTGAGGAAAAAAGGGAGGTGTGGTATAATAGATAAAAGTTTTTGGGGAGAATGGGAGGAGACAGGTATGAAGAAGCGTTGGAAAAGGAATTTGAGTTTATATCAGAAATTCTGCCTGGTTATTATTCTACTGGGGTTAATTCCCATGCTTTTTCTTTCGACGGTGATCGTAAACCGGATGTTTAAAGAGTATGGCAATTCGCTGAGGAGTAATTACGTTCAGGCGGCATCTTATGTGAGTGAGTCGCTGGACGATATGATGGAGAACTATAACGGGGTGTCGAAGATGCCTTATTATTATAATTATTCCAGTGAGGGGGAGTTTCAGTTTAATTATATGTCGTATGATAATCTGAGACAGATTATCTATGGAATTGGAGAAGAACCGGAAACTATGGAGGCGAACCGGTATAAAAGTATGATGGTGTTCCTGGGGAATGTCCAGGCGGTGGACAGTTATATTTCCGGAGCACATTTTGTCGGGAACGGTCTTCGGGGGGAAAAGCTGGCCTTTCACCGGTCGCGGCGGAATATACCGTCTGAGGAGGAGGCGGTGTTTGACGCCAGGATGGGGCTTGACAGGCTGGATAAGAGCAGTAAGAATCTGATGCTGATTCTGACACATAAAAATGATTATTTCCGTATGCAGGATTCCTGGGTCTTTACCCTGGCCAGGAATTACTTTGATTTAACGGGGACTGTGGGAAATTATAAGTATGTGGGAACACTGTTTATCGATGTGGATTTAGAACGCATGGAGGCAGTATTTAAAAACCTGAATTTAAACGCGAAGGACCAGGTCTATGTCTGCGACAGGGATAATAACTGTTATTACAGCAGTGATAAGTCTGTGATCGGCAGAAATCTGGATGAGGAGGGCATCCGGTTCGAGGAGACGAAGGAGGAGTTCGTCGTGGATACCGACTATAACGCCAGCGGACTCAGGGTTATTATTACAATGAAAACGGCCACGGCCTACGAAAAAATCAGGCGTATGCAGAAAATGATGTACGTATTTATCGGCGCCTCTCTGGCTGCGCTGCTGTGTGGTTCCGTGTGGTTTTCCAGGCGCCTGACAAAGCCGATACGTAATATGATGGAACAGATGTCGGAGATTGAGACAGGTAATTTCCAGGTTCGTCTGCCTGTAACCTCCGGCGATGAGATCGGGGTGCTGTCCAGGAGATTTAACCAGATGTCGAAGGAGCTGGAGAGCTATATCAATCAGTCTTACGTTGCACATATGAAACAGGCGGAAGCAGAGATGACGGCATTGAAATCTCAGATTTATCCTCATTTTTTATACAATACGCTGGAAATTATACGGATGACGGCACTGGACAAGGATGATACCGTGGTTTCGGAGATGATAGAGGCACTGTCCAGCCAGATTCATTATATGATAGGCCCTATGCAGGACATGGTGCCGCTGGAAAAAGAGGTGGAGATAACACGGCAGTATGTATATCTGTTAAACTGCCGGATCAAGGGAAAGGTTCATTTTACTGCAGATTTAAACGGGCTCAGCGAACGACGCGTTCCCAAGCTGATACTTCAGCCGATTGTGGAGAATGCGTATGTCCATGGAATGAAACCGAAGGCTGGGTCCGGTCACGTGATGATTGAGGCGGATCATGTGGAAAACCGTATGGAAATCTCGGTTATGGACAATGGCGTCGGTATGAGTACCGGGGAACTGGAGCAGCTGAAGCTGCTTCTGGAGGGAAGTGAGCCGGGTATCAAAAATGAGCACAACTGGCAGAGCATTGGCCTGAAAAATGTGCATGACCGTATCCGGTATCTGTATGGAGAGGCATATGGAATAGAAATCACCAGCACACCTGGAGTCGGAACCATGGTTCGGATTGTTATGCCATGGCTGGAAGGGGGAGAAACGGAATGATAAAAATGATTCTGGCGGACGATGAGCCCGTGATCATAAAGGGAATTCAGAAGCTTGTGGACTTTAGCCGCCTTGGAATTGAGATTGTGGGGGAATACGAAGACGGGAAGGCCGCCTTTGACGGAATTCTCACGGAGAAACCGGATATTGCGCTTCTCGATATCTATATGCCGAAAAAGACGGGGATTGAAATCCTGAAAGAACTGAAGGCACTGGGAATTGAGACAAAGGTGATATTTGTCAGCGGATTTCAGGATTTCCAGTATGCAAAGGACGCTTTGACATACGGCGCTGTGAATTATCTGCTGAAGCCGGTGATTCGGGAAGAACTGGTGGAGACGCTGGAGAAATGCATTACCGTGCTGAAACAGGAACCGGATGGCGAAGGCAGCGGTGGGGAGAGCCTGGAGGATCGTGAGGAAGTGGGGACGGCAGCAGCGTATGATAAGCTGGTGGAGATGGAGGAGTGCAGATATCTTCCGGTTCTGACGGAAATTCTATACGGGGAACAGACCGGAAAGCAGGAGCGCAGGCTGATTCAGTTTTCGGTCGTGAGTTTTCTGGAGCAGTATCTGGAACAGCGGCAGATGGGGATTGTATTCTTAAAGAATGGCCATATTGTCATGGTGTTTAAGAATCCGGAGCAGGAGGTGACGGGAATGGTCCTCTGTTCCATCATGGAGGAGGCTCAGGCACAGCTCCACTGCCGCCTTGGATTTATCGTGGGTAATTCTGCCGACTCTATGGGAGAAATTCCGAAGGCGTATGAAGAGTGCCTTTCCATGCTGGGATATTTCTATTTCAGCAGTCAGCTTCAGGTGCCGGTTCTGCGCGTGGGAGAACCGGTGTTTAAGAAGCCCGCTGCGCTGGAGGAGATCCGGGAGGTGAGAAAACAGCTGATCGAAGGGATGGTAGCCCAGGACGAAAAGGCGTTTGGGGAAGCGGCCGTCCGTTTCCGCCGTCTGGTGTGCTTAATCTCGGAGGGGCGAAGAGATGACGCCTGTTTCCACTATGGAAGTACGATTCGTATTATAGAGGAACGGTTTGAAACCATGGGAATTGACGGAATGCCTGTGGCGTTCAAGGATATCCTGGAGCAGGCAAGACAGAGCGAGTCTTATGAGAGCCTCACGGATCTGTTTGAAGGATACTTTAAGGAGTATAAGGACCGGATAAAAAGAGCGGTTGTGAGCAGTGAAAAAAAGGACATTATCCATGCCAGGGAGTATATAGAGAAGCATTACAGCGAGAACCTGACGCTGGAGGTGCTGGCCGGAGAAATACATATGAATCCTTACTATTTCAGCAGCTTTTTTAAGAAAAATTCCGGTGAGAACTTTAAGGATTATTTGAATAAGGTAAGGATGAAGCATGCGATTGATCTGCTGGTATCCACCGATAAAAAAACTGCGGAAATAGCGGCGGATGTGGGGTTTAGGGACAGCAGGTCTTTTTCGGAACTGTTTTCCAGAATATATGGAGAGACGCCTTCTAATTACCGGAAACGGGTGAAAGACGGTTGAAACGCGGAGCGGCGCGGTCCGGAAACGTTCGAAGGGATACAGTGACGGGAATTATCACAGGCGTATGTTTGAAAGGTAAGGAGCGTGCCAAATGAGTACAGGAAGCAGTCAAGCAAGGGGGCTGTAAAAGAAGTCCTTAATATAGAATCGCCAGTTCCAGCAAATTGCTGGTCCTGGCGATTCTTCAGTTTTCTATCTGCTATTTTAAGTAAAGTCTGATTATTTCTTTTAGGGGAGTTTTTTTGCAGCCCCTCTTTCGTTTAATATTTATCTGATTCAACAACTGCCGCCAAACAGGCCGGGGAGGCAGATTGTATTTCTGACGGTACTGGAGCTGTTGTATGGTCAGGCTGCTTTAACCGGAACTGCGCTACGAGCTCTCTTAATAACGCTGCCTGACCGGAAAGTTCCTGGCTGGCGGCGGCACTCTCCTCGGCAGTAGCGGAATTGGTCTGTACCACATTGGCGATCTGGTTGACTCCCAGTGTTACCTGACTGACAGAAGCAGTCTGCTGGCTGGCGGCTTCTGCTATTTTATCGACAATTCCGCCTACCTGCTGAGCGCTTTCTACAACCCGCTGTAATGATTCCGCCGTACCATTGACCAGCTTCGTGCCTTTTTCTACCGCAGTAACCGTACCTTCAATCAAAACTGCCGTATTCTTTGATGCTTCCGCCGATTTACTGGCCAGATTACGGACTTCATCGGCTACGACGGCAAATCCTTTTCCGGCTTCGCCGGCTCTTGCGGCCTCCACTGCAGCATTGAGAGCCAGAATATTAGTCTGGAAAGCAATATCTTCAATGGTTTTAATGATTTTACTGGTTTCACTGGAGCGCTGGCTGATATCATTCATTGCAGATATCAGTTCCTGCATCTGTGTGTTGCAGTCATTTACTTCGTTTCCTGCTTTCTCTGTCTGGGCATTGGCTTCTGCTGCATTCTGTGCAGTCATGTCTACATGATGGGAGATTTCATTTATGGTGGTTGCCAGTTCTTCAATGGCGGAAGCCTGTTCAGAGGCGCCGTCGCTGAGCGTCTGAGAAGTGGCGGAAACCTGATCGGAGCCGATATTTACCTGATCCGCTGACGCATTGATCTGACTCAGCGCGTCAGTCAGTTTACGGTTCATTCTGCGAATAGACAGGAGCAGATTTTCAAAATTACCGATATAACTTTCCTCTGTTTTTGTTTTTATTGCAAAATCACCATCCGCCATTTTGCTCATCAGATAATCCAAATCATTGATAATAGTCTTTAGTGTGGTGATCATCCTCCGCATGTTTTCAGCCAGGATGCCTAACTCGTCTTTTGACTCATAGGAGACTTCGACATCCAGGTAGCCTTTTGCCATGCTGATTGCAGCTTTCTCAATCTCTGCAATCGGTTTTTTCAGACTGACGGATAACCTTATTGACAGAATAAATGTAATAAACAGGGCAATGGCGCTGACGGCGACGGCCAGTAATTTTACTATAGTCTGGGATTTATGAGCAATCATGTAAGTATCTTTTGCGAGTTCTTTGGTGCTTTCATCCATGGCAGTCAGCAGTTCTCTGACCTCCAGGATTGTGGGATTGTACTGGTCGAAAAAGAGTGCGGTTGCTTCTTTATTTTTGTTGGCAGCCGATAATTCCTCGATTTCTATACGGTACTTCTTTGCATCTGACAGTTTGGAGAGCGCCTCCTGAAGCCGGCTGGTATCTCCGCGATAAGTCTGTATTAAATAATTGAAATTATTCTCGACAGTTTTCATCTGTTCATCTACTTCTGTAATATAACGGTCAACATCCGCAGGATTTTCTGTCAGCATGCTCAATCCCAATGCTTTAACGGAGGTTTGAAGGCCTCTGCGGATATCCAGTGTTGTTGTTGAAACCGGATAGCTGTATTCATAAAAATCACTGAACCGTTCATCGCTGTAATTTAAACCTGATATAGCAACAAATACCGTAGCCAGGAACATTGCTACAATAATAAAAAATGTTACAAACAATTTTCTGCCAATTTTTAAATTCTTCATCTTAGATACGTTCTCCTGATTCTCTAACATTTTTTTATAACAGGGAGGAAATGCATTTTAAACCGATTTTTGCAAATCTCCTGATATTGTCCACCCATTGCTCAATGCACTCAAAACACCATCTTCTACAGTTTGATAATGTTTCTCCCATGGGCTGTCCTCGCCATACAGACCATCATATATAACTATTTTAGCTACAAATCCGCGGATTGTACCCCAAATGGCATAGAATAAATCCTCGCTGTCTGCCAGTGCCGGAACAGAACCATCTCTTTTCCCTTTTTCCAGCGCAGCCAGACACGGTCCCCGTATGCTGCGCATAAGGATATCCTGCTGGTACTTATCCAGTTTCACCTTATGACGCAGCAGATACAGCTTTGCTTCATAGGAAAAAAGCACAAATGCTTTATCAAACATATAGAGATGACGGAATCCCTCAATCCATGACTTTATTTGTTCAAAACCTGATAATTCTGAATAGTTTGGGGTATTTTCCACGTTTTTTTCTACGCCGTCCATTATATTGCTCCATAGCATGATAAACGCTTCACGCACAAGATTTTCCTTATTTTCAAAATATCGGTAAACAGTATTATCACTTACTTCGGATTTTCTGGCGATTTCAATGATTTTGACTTTCTCAATCCCGCGTTCGCTGAACATTTGAAAGGCATTGTATATAATCAATTCTCTGCGTTTTTGCATTGTCTCTTCCGTAATTCGCATGATTTCACCTCCTTAATTGATAGTCCAACTGCCATAAAAATAAAAAATAAGAGGACTTTGCCTTTCACTCTGGTAATGAAAAATATCAGCTGCATGCTTATATGAAAGTCAAACTCCCATTTGAATTTAATCTATAAAGCCCTTAATTGCTGTATCGACAAAATTTGACATATAATAAGGATTTTTAACAATAATAAATATTTTTTAGTGAGATTGATTCGGAAGGAATAATAGAAGATATTTTTGAAAGGAGACTTATGGTTACCAGCTATCCTCCGGGCAGAGGATAGCTGGTTTCATTTCTGACGATTATCGATGTAAGTAAGCACGGCAAAGATAAAGATCACCAGCACTAATGTCAACACTTCAAGTGTATTCCTATTGCATGTCCTCCTGCGGTTATTTCCGAAGGAAACCATCAGACTATCCTCTGCCCCGCATTCCTATACGCGGCCGGCGTCAGTCCGGTCTCTTTTTTGAATATGGAATAAAAGTAGTTCGGATTGGAGAATCCGGTTGCCTCTGCGATGGTGGTGATGGTCATATCGCTGTTCATCAGAAGCTCCTGAGCCTTAACGATGCGGATCTGGCGTATGTAGTCGTTGATATAAAAGCCGGTGATGGACTTAAAAATTCTGGAAAAGTAATTGGTGGAATAGCCTAAGTACTCGGCTACCATTCCCGCGCTTAAATTGTAATCATTATAGTGCGCTTCAATGTACTTTCTGCTTTCCTCAATCCGTTCAAAATGCTTGTTGTCCTTTAACTGTTCGGCTGCGGCCTTCCGTTCCTGATACCATTCAAAGATGGTTAAGAGGACGCCGGCTCCTTCGGTCAGAGTGGCGGGAGTGTGAAGCGTCTCGGCAGACAAATAGGAGTCCTTGCCGGGGGCGTTTAATTTCTGCATCTGGAACAGGAGGTCTAAGTACAGCCGGTTAAACAGCAGGGAGGCAGGCTGATAAGAATACTGCTTTAAAATAGAAAGAAACTCCTGAACATTTTCCGTGAATTCCTCCTGTTTTCCGTGCAGCATGCAGGCAAGAATCTCATCGGCCAGCTTATCGGGATACGTCATGTATTCCGGCATCAGTTCCATCACGCGCCCCGGATAGATAATCTGATTGGTACCCAGCACGAAACGGTAATTCTTAAGCTCCAATACGCGCCGGTACACACGGTTTAAATCCTCTATTCCACTGGTTACGCCATCGAGACTGATAGTTAAAACCAGATGGTTGTCTGTAAGAAGTTCGTCCTTAGCCGCCTCCAGAAGCCGTACCAGTTCATCGAAGGTGATGGGAATGTCTTCTATGGTATTAATCAGACAGATGACCTGGTCAGAGGCGACGGGAACGCATTCTGTGTAGAAGAGGGGGCTTAAGGTTTCGTGAAGATGCTGGCTGATCCTGGTCTGTACAATGGGAGCCAGAACATCGCTGCTGTCACTGTTCTCTATGAAAAAGCAGGCCAAAAACATCCCTTCAAAGGGAATCTCCCAGCCGTTCTTTTCCAGAAGCTCCTTCGTCTGTGCGATATCGCGGTTCCCCAGAACCAGACCGCGGATTAAGTCCGATTTCATGCGGGGCTGATAGAATGCATGTTCCTCCTCCAGCTCCCTGATTTCATCGATGGCATTTTCATAGACGTGGCGGATCAGGGTGAATTCATCCATGTCCGAGCCGCCGGCGTACTTGGAATCCCGGAACTCTTCGGTAATTGCCTCCAAAGGCCGGTAGAGCCGTTTGGTAATGATATACTGCAGCAGAATGGCGGTCAGGAAGATCGCGGCCGCCACGGCCAGAGACAAGTTTCTCTGAGCCTTCATGGGGCCGACGATTTCACTGTACGGGACACCGCTTAAAAAGGTAAAATTCCGGGCGGGATCCTTGTAAAAGGCGCATAAATAATCGTCTCCGTGAAAGGTTCTTAAGCTGCTGGCGGATTCGCCCTCTGTCAGACCGGGCCAGGCGAGAAACGCCTCGCAGGCTTCCGGATCTGAGGTAAAATCTTCCGTCAAGTCGGAGAGCAGAACCATACCATTATCCCCCAGAACCATACCTGCCTGGGAGCCGGTTCCCAGCACGTGTTCCGACAGCTTTTCCATATCCAGATTGATAAAGATGCCTCCGCTCAGCTCATCAAAATTATCCGCATAGACCGGATAGGCGAAGGTCAGGACCTCCTCCGGTGTTCCAGTCAGAGGGGAAGGGAAGATGGAAGCCTTCTTTGCCTCTTTTAAATACTCCCAGCAGTAATCGAGGTCGAAACGGTAGGAGCCGCAGGTTATGGCGTCGTCTGCCATGGCGTTGTAAATATAAAGGGAGTTTACGTATGGATTGATGTTGTAGAATTTTTTTACAATCAGATACGTAGCGTAATTCTCCGCCGGATCGAATTCCTTCAGTGAGCTGAAACCGACGACTCTGGAATCCAGGATGACCGTGTTGTAGAGCTGTGAGATCTCACTGACCAGATCGTTCATGGTGCGGGCGCTCTTTTCCAGATTCATTTCCTGACCGTCGTACAGATTTTTAGAGAGAGAATCCGCGTATCTCTGATAAAAAAATACCGTCAGGATGAAAATTGTGACGGAGATGACCAGCAGGCACGTGCTGAGCATCTTTCTGAAATAATTCTGGCCACCAATCAATTTCTTCATCATATCTCTTTTTACCCCAATCGTAATAGTTCTCTGAGCATACCATTTCCCAAGAGTGTTTTTTAGACGCGGGAGTCCGGATTACCGGACTCTGTATTCAGTATAGCGAAAAGCGGCCTTAGAATCAATCGCCATGAGGGCGGATCCCTGGAAATGAGAGTAAAGTGTTAGATTTTAAAGTCTGAAAACCCCGCTTTTTAAAGCTGTTACGGAGTATTCGCAGTTTACGGAGGCATGCCTGGGAGCGTATAGTGAAATCATGCAGGGAGCAGGAAAGGAGTAAAAAAGTGATATGAAAGGAAAGGGATTTTTTAAAGAACTTTATAAGAACAGGGCTCTGTACAGCATGTTTCTTCCGACCGCCGCAGTTTTAATCCTGTTTAATTATCTGCCGATGTTTGGTATGGTAACGGCGTTTAAGGATTTTAACTTTGCGGACGGAATATTCGGAAGCCCCTGGATTTCACCGTTGACGAAAAATTTTGAATATCTGTTTTCGTCGGGATCGGCGACAAGGGCCACATGGAATACGATCATGTTAAATCTGCTGTTTATTGTATTTGGACTGGTATTTGAACTGGGATTTGCACTGATGTTTAATGAACTGAGGATGAAGAAATTTAAATCTGCCGTACAGTTTGGGATCTTTCTTCCCTATTTCATTTCCTGGATCGTGGTAGGGCTGTTTTCCTACAACTTATTCAATTACGAGCATGGAAGTCTGAACACACTGCTGAAGGTATTCGGGATGGAGGCAATTAACTGGTATGAGAATCCGAAGATGTGGATCGTGATACTGGTGGTGTTCCGGGTATGGAAGATGACGGGGTACGGCATGATCATGTACATAGCGGCGCTGGGGGGGATTGATACGACCTACTACGAAGCGGCGAAGATTGACGGGGCGTCGAGATGGCAGCAGATTAAGAGTATCAGCCTGCCGCTTCTGGCACCGACAGCGATTACCCTTCTTCTGCTGAACTGCGGTAAGATTATGAATGCAGATTTTGGAATGTTTTATTCCATGATCGGAAATAACGCACAGCTCTATTCTACTACAGATGTGCTGGATACGTTTATCTACCGTAATTTAAGGCTTAACGGAGACGTGGGAATGTCATCGGCCGCTGGTCTTTACCAATCGGTGCTGTCCACGGCAATCCTGCTTTTTATGAACCGTCTGGCGAGAAAACACAATCCTGACGGAGCGTTGTTTTGATCCACTCCGCCAGGTTTGTGGAAAACCTCGCCAAGTGGAGATGACATGCATCGCAGGTAAGCGCCTAAAAGACAGGCGCTAAATGCTCATATCAAGGGAGGAAAAATAATGAAACAAGGAAAAAAGCTGTCATGGAAAAATTTTCCCATCAGTATCCTGCTGGCGGTCAGCGCACTCATCTGTATCGTGCCGTTCTGGCTGGTGCTGGTCAGCTCTCTGACGCCGGAGGCCGATATCATATCATACGGGTATTCCCTGATTCCGAGGCGGATCGATTTTACGGCATATAAAATCCTACTGGCGGACGCGGGAAGAATATTAAATGGATATAAGATTTCAATTTTTGTCACTGTGGTGGGAACGGTTTTAAGTGTTGCGGTGATTACACTGGCGGCATACCCCATCTCACAGGATCGCGTGAAGTATCACAGGGCTCTTAATTTCTTTGTACTGTTTACCATGCTGTTTAACGGAGGAATGGTACCGTGGTTTATCGTCTGCCGGAATATGCTTCACTTGAAAGATTCCGTATGGGCCCTGATTCTGCCGTATCTGGCCAACGCCTGGTATATTTTCCTGACAAGAAACTACTATCGGAGCATTCCTGCTGAGCTGGTGGAGTCTGCGAAAATCGACGGAGCGTCAGAATACCGGATTTTCTTCCAGATCATTCTGCCGCTGGCGAAACCGGTTATCGCCACAATCAGCTTATTTATCAGTCTGAACTATTGGAATGACTGGTGGCTGGGGATCATGCTGATCGACAATACGGATTTACAGCCGCTGCAGCTGCTCCTCCGGACGATTACCTCCAATATCCAGTTTTTGAGTTCTTCCTCCAATGTCAACGCGATTACACAGGCGGCGGGGAGTATTCCGTCGGAGGGAATCAAGATGGCGACCTGTATCGCTACGATCGGTCCCATTATTCTGGTCTATCCGTTTGTACAGAAGTACTTTGTAAAAGGTATTATGGTAGGGGCTGTTAAAGGGTGATGCCTCCGTCAGGAGCATCACCGCAAAATGATACAGATGTTTTTGCAATGCGCAACAAAAAAATATATAATAATCAAAAGGAGAGAGGTACAATGAAAAAAAGAACAGGTACAAAGGCATTATCGATTGCACTGGCCGCTGCGCTGTGCATGACGGGACTTGCGGGATGTGGTTCCAAAACACAGGAGACACAGGGAAGCACCGCAGCAAAGACAGAGGCGGGAGACGCTTCTGCGGAGTTAAAACCGGTGACACTGAAGCTGTGGTCCTGCAGCGATAAGTATCAGGCACAGGATGAGGTGCTGGCAAAATTCTGTGAAACGTATAAAGACAAATTGAATATTGAGAAGATAGAGTTCAATTACGTACCGTTTGGCGATTACGAGGATAAGATGATATCCCTGGTTGCAGGCGGAGATGATTTCGACGGAATGTATGTTTCTGACTGGATGCTCTATAATAAGATGTCCAACAAGGGCGGTCTGATGCCGTTAAATGATTTCATGCAGCAGTATGCGCCGTCACTCTATGCGACGTATCAGGAAAATGGTTCCATGACCGCATGCAGCATCGACGGCCAGCTGGTGGCTATGCCGTGGACGAAAAAGAAGAGCTCCAAAGCCATCCTTCTTTATCGGAAGGACCTGGCGGATCAGTACGGAGTCGATACCTCCAAACTTGAGACGATCGAGGATCTGGACGCCATGCTGACAGATGCCAAGGCAAAGGTTCCGGATATCACTATATTCGAATCGGGGTTTCCGAGAGGCAATACATACAGCGATGTGCTGGCGATTCTCCATGCAAAATATGAAATGGACAACATGAATTACCACACTCTGACATTTGATTTAAACAGCGAAAAGCCGGTGCTGGAGGCTGTGGAGGAGACGCCAATGTTTAAAGAGGCAGTCACCTGGATGAATAAGTGGTATAACGAAGGCATCGTATCCAAAAATGAACTTTCTGAGACCGATACGAAGATGTTTGAGAACGGCAAGACATTTGCAAAGGTAGGGCTTCATGAGACTGCCACGCAGGGAGTTGTATTTAACATTCCGAATGCAGAATTAGGGTATGCGGAACTTTATACGGACGGAAAGTACCGCTATGATTCTCCGTTAAACAACGCATTTGCAGTCAACAAGAATGCGGCTAATCCGGAACGTCTTCTGATGCTCCTGGAACTGTTAAACACGGATGAGGCTGCATATGATTTATTCATGTATGGAATTGAAGGTGAAACATACGTAAAAGGCGAAGACGGCTCCATCCAGTATCCGGAAGGACAGGAGGCGACAAATTCTACATTCCTCGGATGGTTCTGCTGGCCGTTTGTCAGAGGCCAGTTTGATAAGCCGTCAGGATTGATCACACCAAAGGCGCTGGAGATGGAAAATGAATGGCTTGAAAAGGACAGCCTTGTCGTATCTCCGCTGACAGGATTTAACCCTGACACCAGCAGCATCAAGACAGAGCTGGCACAGAGAGACCAGTTGTACGACGAGCAGGGCAAGCTGCTCCTGGCAGGCATTGTGGAAAACAATGATGTGGATGCGGCCATCAATAAGTATATCGAAAGCCAGAAGGCAGCAGGACTCGATAAGATCCTGGAATTCATGCAGGCGGAAGCAGATAAGATGATTGGGAAGTAAGCCGCGGGCAAAACGGAAACACAGATAAAAGGCGGAAGCGAAACGGGGACGATCAGTGATTGTCCGGTTTAACGCTTCCGCCATTTTACTGCAGAGAAGAAGAAAGGCATTCGTCTGTGAAATCATATCCCAGTCCATACCACATATGCGGTCCGTCGAAAGTGCGGTGGCGCACATGGCCGGCTTTGCCGAACAGGGAGTAGATTCTCTGGATTTTCTGGAACTGGCTGACGGGATCATCAATACCTTTTGGTCCGTTCAGCACATCCCGAAGACCATTTTCATAGAACGCGGGCCGGGGAGCGATGAGAGAGGCGATGTCACACAGGTCAAAATCACGCCACAGTCCGGGAACGAAATTGCAGGGACATAAATGGGTTTCCAGTATACTTTCTTTTGCGCTGTGTAAGTAACCGCTGATCACTGCAAGGCGGATTCGGTCGTCCATGGCGGCAAGCCACATGGTATAGAGACCGCCCCCGGAAAAACCACAGCAGCCCAGACTCTCTGAATCAATCGTGGGAAGTGTTTCTATATAATCGACGAGCCTCATCAGATCCCACAGGACGAGACCGGCAAAGGTAAGTCCCAGGGCTTCCGCGGTCATGGTCAGATTTTTACAGGAAGAGCCAAGAGGATTCGGCGGGGCATCACCGAGGAAGGCACGATCCTCCATGGAGACCGGCTCTAAGCGCTCCCCATATCCCGGCGGATCCGGACAGAATACAGTATAGCCCTTTTTGACCAGCTGAAGGCCGTAACTCTCTTTGGGAGCAGCCTCCAGTTTTTCCCTTACTCCGGGAGAGGTGAAAACGCCGGCCACACTTTCCTTGCTGGCGCCGTGGGCAGGAATGGCGATCATGGCCTTGTGAGGACGGGAATTCGAAAGTCCGTCTGGTACCAGCATGTAAAAAGGCATGAAAACCTCCGGAAGCGTCTGGATGCTCAGTTTATACCGGGTATATCCGTCCTCCTGGAAGGTGCTTAAAAGCTCCGGTTCCCTGCTGTACGGAGCAGAATCGGCGACAAACTGTTCCAGACGTGAAAGACCCAGCAATTCCCGGAGACGGTCTCTGGATTTGGCCTTCCAGATTAAAAAGGAAGGGGCATCCGGCGCGGTGCAGGCGTATTTGGGAGGGGCGGATTCATAGAACTGCCGAAAAAAATGTTTGTAAGAGTAAGTCATAATGATACCCCGCTTTCATAAAAATGATGTTCGTACTGCCAGTTTCATTATAAAAGAAGATTGGGGAGGATGAAAGTATAAAAACAGGGGATGGCTGCCAGGATTAGTTTTTGTAACAGAAAGAAACAGGAAGACTCCTGAAAAATGTGCATGGAAACCTAAAAAAAGCGGCACTCAAATTTTCAGGATAGGGTTTATATTGACAGTAAAAAGAGAGAAGACAGTCAAAGGAGAGATGATATGGAAACATTTTATTCAGTAAAAGATTTTGGCGCGGCGGGAGACGGAAAGAGTCTGGACACGGAAGCGATTCAGGCGGCAATTGACCGGTGCAGCCGGGAGAGCGGCGGATGCGTTCTTCTGGAAAAAGGAGAATTCGTCTCTGGCACATTGTATATGAAGTCGGGCGTCTATTTGATTGTGACGGCGTCGGCAAAGCTGACAGCAAGCGGTTCCATTGCCGCGTATGGGACGGACACTCATTACAACCGCTATGTCAATGAGCATGACATGGACCGCTGTTTTATCTACGCGGAGGAGGCGGAGAATTTCGGAATCATGGGGGAGGGGACTATCGACGGAAATGCGGAATGTTTTCCGAATGAAGGAAGTATTTACCGCCCCATGATGATTCGTTTCTTAAGATGCCGCAATGTGAAGCTGAAGGGGATAAAGCTCCATCAGGCCGCGGCATGGACAACCGCATTTCTGGACAGTGAAAACATCTGGGTGGAAGATTTGGAGATCTGCAACGACAAGAGATACAATGGAGACGGCCTCGATTTCGACGGATGCAGAAATGTCTTTGTGGCACGGTGCAGGATATCCGGTACGGATGACAATCTCTGCCTTCAGGCGGGCAGCAGGGAGTACCCCGTGGAAAACGTCCATATTTCGGACTGCCATTTTACCTCCATCTGTGCGGGAATCAGGATCGGCCTCAAATCCATCGGGGATATCAGAAATGTGACGGTCTCCGGCTGTACCTTCCAGAATGTATGGCGGGAGGGGATTAAGATCGAGTGCACCGAGGGCGGAAATATCTCGGATATCTGCATTCAGGGAAATACCATGCACAATGTGAGCAGACCTGTCTTCATCCTGCTGAACAACCGAATGGAGGAAATAGGTTCCTCTGTGGAACTGAAGGAAATGCCGGAAATCGGAACACTTAAGCGGGTAACCATTTCCGGGCTGATTGCAAGGGATGACGAAGAAATGGAAAAGATTCATTACCGTTTCCAGGACGATGTTATGGGGAGACCGGAATTTGGAGGAATCCGGGTGGATGCGAATAAGGATCATCCGATTGAAAATCTGGTGTTCCAGAATATCGACTATACGGCGATCGGAGGAGTGCGGCTGGCTGATATCCCGGAGGGATATCCGGAAGTACCGGACTATATGGCGAAGAATGATACGGATCATAGTACGGGCCAGAGGACAGAGAATAAAACTGACTATACGGCGGAGAAAAAGCCGGATACAGGAAAAACAGAAGCTGCAGTGAGTGAAAACTATTATCCGGACTGGAGCCGGACCACCCATCTGGATATTCGGAATGTGAAGAATCTCATTCTGGCGCAGGTGATGGTTTCCACGGTGCACGAGGATGAACGGCCGAAGTATCTGGTGGAAGGATGTAAATGTCTGAAGGAAGAAATTTATGATTTGGATTAAGCCTGGCTCTGGTTTTGA
Organism: Hungatella sp. SL.1.14; assembly: GCF_024460495.1. Taxonomy (NCBI): domain Bacteria; kingdom Bacillati; phylum Bacillota; class Clostridia; order Lachnospirales; family Lachnospiraceae; genus Hungatella; species Hungatella sp. SL.1.14. The sequence goes on from NZ_JANFYJ010000008.1 coordinate 115,996, forward strand.
ATACAAAAATAGCCGGCCGGCTGAAATTTGGTCAACTGACTGGCTATATACCAGGTGAAAGAAAAAGTCTTCCATCCATATTTATTCAATTATCGTCTATTTTATTGCTCCATTTGGACGAAAACTCCGTAATTGGACGAAACACTATGATTCCATAGCGTCCTTCCGCACATAAAAGCTTCAAATTCGGTGTGGCAGGCAAGAAGCACCTGAAGCATATACTTGATAAACGGCGTGGGGTCATTCTGTTCCTCGTGCCATCCTGCATCAACTCGTTCCAGAACACCATAATAGGCATCCCTGGTTTCCTTAATCTTCTTTTCAACACTGATGTACTTGCCCACTTCATAGCCATTCTGGCAGAAGAGCAGCAAGGTGAGCAGCCGGCTCATTCTGCCATTGCCATCATTAAATGGGTGGATACAAAGAAAGTCGCAGATAAAAGTGGGAATCAGAATGAGAGGGTCAATAACTTCCATGGCCAATGTCTGGCAATAGCTTTCACAGATGGCCTCAATCGCTGGTTCTGTTTCATATGGAGCCAGTGGAATAAAGCGTGTCACTACGGTTTCCTGGTATGGTCGTATCATTCGTTAACTGTTTGATTCGTGTGCTTGTTGATCGATTTCCAGGTTTATCAGCGCCTGCTGCCGGAACGCCGCATATTTCTCGGCGAGATTCTGAAGCGGTGCTTTCCCGGCGGCATCGGTCCACAGGGTTATCTTGATATCCATTCCTTTGGCCTTCTTTTTTGTTGTCCAGATTCCGATCACCTCTCCGCGGTATACAACCGCCCCCGGATTGGTCACCAGCTTCCAGATCTGCTTCTGAAGCGCTTTATCGGGTTGGAGGACCGCGCGGTCACGCTGGTCCAGGTAAGGATCGTGCCCTCCGAGCAGCAGGAGATCCCTCTGCAAATCTCCCGGGTGATTCCCGGTAAAAGAGGCCGGAGCAAAGAGGCGTTCCCTGTCCTCTGACAGGATAAATGCCTTTTTTCCGAAGACTGTGACAGGCTCCATTTCTTCTGAAATGGTGTTCCAAATACGCCGCCCCTGTTTGCCGGAGCAGCCCAGCCAGCCTGCAAACATATCGGCGGTCGCTGGTCCATAGCAATGTAAGTATTTTCGGACCAGCTTTTTTTGGGCATCACGATCCGGGGGGAGAGGGCTGCCTGTCCAGTTTTTAAATGAGGTAAACGTCGGGCTGATCCCGTCCCGTTTACCGAATACGACGAGTCCGCAAAACGCACACGGCCGAAGAAGAAAGGAGACAACGGCTCCGCCGACGGTCTGGACATCGGGGCTGCCGTACATGGAGGGCTGATTCCACAGCTCCCGTTTTTGGACGGGAATCAGAGGCGTCATCCACCCGGCCAGAGTCTGATCGAGGGAACTCTTGCTGACAATGACGTGATCGTCCAGCTGCGGAATTACCTGTTTCAGCATCTCGAGCAGACTGTCAAAATCCATCTCCAGGAAATCGAGGGCCAGAGCAATTCCCTGCGTGTAAATCCATGGCTCCGGTTCAGCCGGTATGAGCGCAGACAGAAAAGTGCCGCTCTCCGTAACCGGAAACACGACCGGCGTGCCCCGGTAGCTCCATGCCTGCAGGAGTGTTTTCTGTTCATACAGCAGGTGTTCCATATCCGATAAGGTACAGTCCGGCGCCCGGTTAAAGAGGGCGGTTTCCCATGCTCCGGGCGGCGTATTCTGCATACCGCACGCGCCGGCCAGCCTGTCTGCCTCCGATTTCGGGTACACAGCATCCAGATGATGGGAGCGGAGCCTGAAAATTCTGATCTGTTCAATACTTGGTTCTGTCATGGCGGTTTTTCCTTTCCTTCCTATATCCTTATTTTACTTTAGGAGGATAGAAAACGCAATAGGAGGACAAAAGTCGTCATTAGAGCCTGCCAGTGAGCTGTAACCAGTGAAGAATGAAGGAAAAAATGTATAAAAAGTGTACTCAATCGTTAAAAAATGCAGTTTCATTTTCCTCTTCCTTCTGCTATTTTAATGATGAACCCAATGTTACACAAAAGCGGTGAACTCCCGGCGGAGGTTTTGGGCCGGAGCCGCAAAACAGGATGAGAACAGGAGAGAATAGTATGATAAGTCTGCAGGATAACGCCTGGATTGATGAGGCGGTAGAAAAAATGATGAAAAAGATGGATCTGGTCAGTGAGCGGTCAAGGAACAAGATTCCCTACACGGCCATAAATGGTGTTCATGATGACAGAAGCAGGGAAGATCAGACCTTTTCGGCGGATGACGGAATAAACTGGTGGTGCAACGGATTCTGGGCGGGCATGCTCTGGCAGATGTACCATGCGGCGGGAGATGAGAAGTATGCAAAAATCGCCCGGCTTTCGGAGGAGAAGCTGGACCGGTGCTTCAGCGATTATTACGGGCTGCATCATGACGTCGGCTTCATGTTCCTGCCGAGCGCAGTGGCGGATTACCGTCTGACAGGAAACCCGGATTCGAGGAGACGGGGGCTGCATGCTGCAAATCTCCTGGCAGGCCGTTTCAATCCGGTGGGGAAATTTATCCGTGCCTGGAATGACATTCCGGGCAGCCAGGATGATACGAGGGGATGGGCGATTATTGACTGCTTATTTAATATTCCGCTGCTGTACTGGGCCAGTGAAGAAACGAAGGATCCAAGGTTTGAGCAGATAGCCAAAATGCACGCAGATACGGTTATGGAAACGTTTGTGAGACCGGATGGCTCGGTACGCCACATTGTGGAATTCGATCCGTTTACAGGGGAAATGGTGCGGGATTACGGCGGCCAGGGATATGGCCAGGGATCTTCCTGGACGAGAGGACAGACGTGGGGATTGTACGGCTTCCTCATGAGCTACCGCCATACCGGAAAGCAGGAATACTTAGATACCGCGAAACGGATTGCCCATTATTTTATCGCCAATATACCCGAAGACGCCCTGATTCCGGTGGATTTCAGGCAGCCGGCAACGCCTTTGTGGTATGACGATACGGCCGCTGCGATCGCGGCCTGCGGCCTGCTGGAGATTGCAAAAGAAGTGGGAGACTTAGAAAAAGAGCTGTACGAGAGGGCCGCCCTTAAGCTTCTGCATGCATTATGCCGGGAACACTGTGATTTCAGCATGGACAGTGACTGCTTCCTGACCAAATGCACCGGTTCCTATCATAATGAAAAGGATCATGAAATGCCTATTATTTACGGAGATTATTTCTTTATAGAGGCAATGCTTAAACTAAAGGGGCAGGACGTATTTCTGTGGTAACAGGAGAGGAAAAGCAGATGGAAAAAATAGCGGAAGGCATTTATAAGATAACGTATCAGAAACCGGAACCATTTACGCCCGTTTCCATGAGGAAAAGTAAGATGGCGGACGGCGCGCTTAAACGGTTAGAAAATGGGAGGAAAGACGGTGCCGCAGCTCTGCCGTTTGAAGAAACAGAAATTCAGTTTGAACAGACAGCGCGCGGGATTACGGTGACGCTTCCCATGAAGACGGATGAAGACATCTATGGGTTTGGGCTTCAGCTGTTGAGTCTCAATGCGGCAGGAAGAAAGCGGTACATTAAGGTGAATTCTGATCCCAGGATGGATACGGGAGAGAGCCATGCACCGGCTCCGTTTTACGTCTCGACGGCAGGATACGGGCTGTTGGTGGATACATATCGGTACGCCACCTTTTATATGGGGACGAATACGGAAAAAGGGGCATCTGCAGGGAAACGGGAGGTAAATATTCCGCATCAGGAATTCAGTGAATCTGCGCTGTACGCGTTTAAGCGGGCCAGGGAAGAACGGAAGGTCATCATTGAGATTCCGGCAGCGGGCGGTATCGATCTGTATTTCTTTGCAGGAAACGTGAAGGAAGCCGTGATGCGGTACAACCTGTTTTCGGGAGGCGGCTGTCTGCCGCCCATGTGGGGGCTCGGTATGTGGTACCGGGTGTACGGAGGCAGCGATGAGAACCATGTGAAGAAGCTGGCGAAGGGCTTCAGAGAGAATCAAATGCCGGTGGATGTAATTGGAATCGAACCGGGCTGGCACTCGCACTCGTATTCCTGCACGTATGAGTGGGGATATCTCTTTCCCAATCATCAGGAAATGGTGGACACCTTAAACCGGGATGGATATCATGTGAATCTCTGGGAACATATTTTTGTCTATCCGGCTGCGCCGTTTTATGAGAAGCTGCTGGATTACAGCGGGAATTATGAGGTATGGAACGGTCTGGTGCCGGATTTTGCGACGGAAGAGGCACAGAATATATTTGCAGGCTGGCACGAAGAGCAGTTTATCCGAAATGGAATAGCCGGATTTAAGCTGGACGAATGTGATAATTCGGATTTTAATCCCTCTAACTGGTCCTTCCCGGATTCCACAAAATTTCCTTCCGGCATGGATGGGGAACAGATGCACAATGCGGTAGGGGTGCTGTATCAGGAACTGATTTTCCGGGCGTTTAAGAACAGAGGCATCCGGACACTGTCTTCCGTCCGCTCTTCCGGGGCGCTCGCGGCACCGCTTCCGTTTGTCCTGTATTCTGATTTATACGGACACCGGGAATTTATCAGAGGAATGGTTACTGCCTCTTTTTCAGGGATGCTGTGGGCGCCCGAGGTGAGGGACTGTGCAAATGGAAAAGATCTGTTAAGAAGAATCGAGACGATCGTATTTTCTCCCCAGGCGTTATTAAACTGCTGGAGAATCCCGAATCCGCCGTGGGAACAGGTCTGTATAGAGAAGAATCTGCAAAATGAGGCGATGGAAGAACGGGGGTTTTACATGGCTGCCTGCCGGAAACTGTTCGAGCTGCGAATGTCACTGCTTCCGTACTTATACAGCGCTTTTGCGGAATATCACGAGCTTGGAATACCGCCTGTCCGGGCCATGGCGATTGAGGACCCGGAGGATTATGAGGCACATAACATCGATGATCAGTATTTCTTTGGAAAGGACCTTCTGGTGTGTCCGCTGACTCTGGAAGATGGAGATTCGAGAGAGGTATATCTGCCTGGCGGGCTGTGGTATGGCTTTTTTGATGGTCAGCCCTATGAGGGCGGCCGGAGATTTACCGTACAGGCAAAGGAGGAGGAGATTCCTGTATTTGTGAGAGATGGCGCCATAGTTCCCACGGCAGAACCGGTTCTCTGCGTCAGAGAAGATACGGTGTTTGAGATGACGATTCGTTCCTATGGACGGAAAGAGGGGGAGTATACCCTGTATGAAGACGACTTTACTTCTTTTCGGTATGAAAATGAGGGAATGAGAAAAGTGGTGATACGGCGGGACGGAGATGGTAAGATAGAAATTGCAGGTGGGGAGAACAGCCTGCGGTACCGGTTTCGGATAGAAAGGAGAGAGACGCCGTGATAGACAAATTAAAACCAATAAAAATCCTGGTCTCTATACCGGCCGGAGAGATGCGGGACAGCTTTTTTTCGGAGGCGCTGAGTGCACGTCTGGAGCAATTGGGCTGTGTGGAGTGGAATACGAATACGGAGCAGTTCAGCGAAGAAGAACTGGCAGAAAACCTGAGCGGAGTCGATATCTGTATCAGCGGCTGGGGAAATACGCCTTTTTATGAGAAGACATTGAAATATGCGGACAAACTGAAGCTGATCGCCCATATCGGCGGATCCGTGCGTCCCATGGTGGGAGACGCGGCATTTGAGAGGGGGATCCGGGTCTGCAGCGGCAACCGGGTCTTCGCGGAGAGTGTGGCAGAAGGCGTTCTCACTTATATGCTCTGTTCCCTGAGGAAAATTGGAGAGTATGAGGCCCGCATGGCGGCCGGTGAATGGCCTTCCCTCATCGGAACGAGAGGACTTTTGGGCCGCAGCGTGGGTCTGGTGGGATATGGGATGATCGCGGAGTATCTCGTGAAGTTTCTAAAGCCCTTCGGATGCAGGATCCTGATTTCATCCCGTCATATTTCTGAGGAAGAACTTGCGGAAGCGGGAATTGAGGCGGCGTCAGCGGAAGAAATCTTCCGAACCTGTGATATCATCTCGCTCCACAACAGTCTGACAATGAGGATGAAGCACAGCATAGGGGCAGAGCTGTTAAACAGCATGAAAGACGGCGCGCTGCTGGTCAATACGGCGCGCGGTGCGCTGATCGATGAGGAGGCGCTGGTCTCTGTGCTGAGAGAGAGACCGGTATGGGCGGCGCTTGACGTATATGAAACAGAGCCGCTTCCCATGGATTCTCCGCTTCGGGATTGCGAGAGAGTCCTTTTGATGCCTCACGCAGCGGGGCCTACGGCAGACAGAAGGTACGCAGTTACCAGCTATGTGCTTGATGACATGGAACGGTTCCTGAACGGGGAAAATCTGGACTGCGAGATCGACTTTGCGAGAGCGGGGACGATGACGACAGTTGTGTAGAGATTATTGGAAGAAGGATTCAGGCAGAGCTTGATTCTACATCGGATAGTACAGTCAAAAGAAGCGCCATCAATCTTATAGAATAATGGCGCTTCTTTTGTTTATTTCATTTTCTTTTCCAGAATCGTAATCCCCTGATATAAAATTGCTGAAACAATACAAAGAATAACGATCGACATGACGACTAAATCCATCTTAAAGACCTGACTTCCATAAATGATCAAATATCCAAGTCCCTTATTCGCCGCCAAAAACTCTCCAATAATAACACCAACAAGGCAGAGTCCGATGTTTACCTTCATATTGCTGATAATCAGCGGTACGGAGCCGGGCAGCAGGACCTTAGTGAGCACATCTTTTTTCGTTCCGCCGAGGGAATAGATGAGTTTGATTTTATCCGGATCTGTCTGCATGAAGCCGGTGTGAAGCGTCATGATACAGCCAAAGACGGCCACAGAGATAGCGGCCACAATGATAGTCTTTATGTTGTTGCCCAGCCATACGATCAGGATCGGGGCCAAAGCCGATTTCGGAAGACTGTTGAGCATGACGAGATAAGGCTCTAAAACCTCGGAAACGCTGCGGCTGGACCATAACAGGATCGCGGTCGCAAGACCGACCACGACGACGAGAGCAAAACTTACCAGTGTTTCCATAACTGTAACACCAGTGTGGAGAAAGATCGTACCGTCCTTCACCATGCTTATGAAGCATATGGTCATTCTGGAGGGAGAACTGAAGATGAAATCATTGATGATGCCCAGTCTTGCGCACAGTTCCCACAGAGCGAGAAAGAGCACCAGCAGCATGATGCGCAGAATCCGGACATTCCGGCGGTGAAGCATTTCTTTGGCAATGAATTCCTGTTGTGCCAGAGTTGGATGTGTCTCAATCATGGTTCTGCAGCTCCTTCCATACCTGATTAAAATAAGCGGAGAATTCCGGAGTATTCCGGCGTTCCAGTGGCCTTACATAGCCATCTCCGAAGGAAACAGGGACGATACCCTTCATTCTTCCCGGCCTGCTTGTCAGAATGATAACCCTGTCGGCGACGCTGATGGCCTCCGATAGATCGTGGGTGATCAGAATCGCTGTCTTATGGGTACTTTTTATGATAGAACTGATATCATCGCAGACTGCAAGTCTTGTCTGGTAATCCAGAGCGGAAAAGGGTTCGTCTAATAAAAGAAGGTCCGGTTCCAGGGCCAGTGTACGGACGAGAGCCGCACGCTGCCTCATACCTCCGGACAGCTCTGACGGACGGGAGTTTTTAAATGCCTCAAGTCCGTAAGTATTCAACATCTCATGTAATTTCTTTTTGGAACCGTCGTTCAGTTTTTTCTGAATTTCCAGTCCTAATTCGGCGTTGCCCAGGATGGTGCGCCACTCGAATAAATGGTCCCGCTGCAGCATGTATCCGATGCCCGCACCGGAATGTGTACGCGGGACTCCGTCTATGATAATCTCTCCTTCATCCGGTTCGATCAGACCGGACAATAAGGACAGCAGGGTGGATTTTCCACAGCCGGAAGGTCCGACGATGGCAATGAATTCCCCGTTATCTACCGTAAATGATATATTGGAAAGGGCCAGAGTCTCACCCTCGAGGGAATGATAGGAGTAGCTGACCCCACAAACTTCCAGTTTTGGCTTCATGGGTCCTCCTTGTATAACAGATTTATCTGATATAGTGTTATGATATGTACAAAGTCCGGGAAGTTGCAAGTACGGGATGGAAGTTTGGAATCGGAGCCTGATTATATACTGCTTTCTTAAGAATGCTTAAGGATACGTCCGAGTGATGGAAAATAAAAGACGTCCGGGTTATAATGACATCGGAGGTGCCGGAATGAAGAAAATACTATTTGCAGACGACGATCCCGAGATAAGAGAGGTTGTAAGAATATTACTGGCGAGAGACGGCTATGAGGTGGTGGAGGCCGTCAATGGAATCGAGGCGGTTGAAAAGGCAGACCACACGATTGATTTGATCATCTTGGATGTGATGATGCCGGGGTGTTCCGGTGTGGAGGCGTGCGGGGAGATCAGAAAGAAATCATCGGCTCCCATTCTGTTTTTGACGGCCAAATCCAGGGATCGGGACAAGGAAGAAGGATTTGCGGCGGGTGGAGACGACTATCTGGTGAAACCATTTTCCAGTGTGGAGTTAAAGGCCAGAGTCAATGCCATGCTTCGCCGCTACTGTGTATATAAAGGCAAGAAGGGGACAGAGAGGGAGGTAATCAGCCTTCCTGGCCTGGAAATCTTTGCAGATACGGAGGAAGTGATCAAGAATGGGGAACGGGTTCTTCTGACTGATATTGAGTACCGGATCCTGCTTCTTTTGGCGGAGAACCGTAAGAAGACGTATACTACACAGGACATTTATGAGGCGGTCTGGAATGAGCCGTTTTTATTTTCATCGAACAATACCGTGATGGTCCATATCCGGAATCTGAGAAAAAAACTGGAGGCTGATCCCCAGAATCCGCGCTGCATCCGGAATGTGTGGGGAAAGGGGTACCGAATTGATTAAGCTGCCTGTCGGAAAACAGAAATTATCATGGAGAAACAGACTTTGGGCAGAGTTAATGGCCTCGGTGGCAATCGCCATGGCGGCGGCATTTTGTCTCTATATGGGAATTCATACGGCTGCCTATGACTGGATAGACAGGACACAGAGTACCCAGGAAGCCTATGCGCGGCAGCTGACGCGGTCGGAAGAATTGCTGCGGCAGTATATCAGGGATAAGGACATCGCACTCTCTGATTTGAGCCCATTGGACGAGTGGGTCGACAGGGAAGCATATGTGGCAATGGTCATTTACCGCTCCGGGCGTGTAATCTATTCCTCATATCCCTATGATGTGGAAAATGTAACTATTTCAGAAGAGGAAGCGGCTGAGACTGAGGTCATGCCGGTGTCAGACGACAGCACGTATACATTTACATTTGCAGACGGAACGGCGTCAGTACTTTTGATGCCGTTCTATGAATACCGCTATTACCAGTGGGCAGACCGTATTTCTGTGATCTGTGGATTTTTGCTCTTTATTACTGTATTTCTGCACTTAATACAGAAAAAGACTTCTTATATCGAACTCTTAAAAAAAGAGCTTCAGATCTTGGAGGGCGGCCAGATGGAGTACGCTGTTTCCGTTAAGGGAAGCGATGAACTGGGGGAACTGGCAGAGGGGATCAACCGGATGCGGATTTCTATCCTGGAGCGGGAACAGAAGGAGGCAGAGGCCAGACAGGCCAATCAGGAACTGGTAACTGCCATGTCTCACGACCTGCGTTCCCCTCTCACGTCTTTGCTGGGATATCTGGAATTCCTGGACGAGGGGGAGACGGAGGATGCTGCCCAGCAGAAGCATTTTATCGCTACCAGCAGGAAGAAGGCCATGCAGATCAAGGAGATGTCAGACCGTCTGTTTGAATATTTTCTTGTGTACGGTAGAGAGGAAAAACCGGCCATGGAGCCGGTGGATGGGGCAGCTCTGTTCCAGCAGACGGTGGGAGAGAGCGCTTTTGCACTGGAAGGCCTGGGATTTACGGTGGATTTTCAAATGGAGGAGATGAAAGGGATTTACTACGTTTCCGTGGATTTATTCCGCAGGGTAGTGGATAACCTTTTTTCCAACTTGGCGAAGTACGCCGCCAGAGAATTTCCTATTGTAATTACCTGTGTACAGACGAAGGAAGGAGCCCGGATAACGATCCGCAACCGGAAAAGGACGGATGGGGCCCTGGTGGAGAGCTCCGGAATCGGTCTTAAGACGTGCAGGAAGATCATGGAGGAACACGAAGGCTCTTTTGAGACGACAGAAGATGAAGACAGATTTACCGCGACGCTGTTCCTGCCGGGAACGGCGCGCTAAAGGAAGAGAAACGCCGGCTGAAATGGCTGAAAAGTCATTTCAGCCGGCGTATTTTAAATTCTGAAGAAAACTGAATAAGAGGCCGGATTTATGGAAAAACGCCGCCTTACACGTTATAATGCGGATGAATTTATGATGAGAAATGAGGGATTTTAATTGATGAACAGACGATTATTTGCAGCTTCGACAGCGGCCTGCATCATGGTTGCAGCGGTATATCCGACGACCTCCCTGGCTGCCGTTAATATGGATTTGAAAAAGAAAGTAGTCGGCATGGCCGGGATCATGAACGTGACCAACACGGAAAAAAATGTTACCAGGGCAGAATATGCCAGGATGGTGGTGCTGGCCTCCCCCTACGGCAGTTCGGTGCCGCCGGAAGGCAGCAGTTCCGTCTTCGCGGATGTCGGAAGAGATCACGCCTGTGCATCCTACATTAAAACGGCAGTGGAAAAGGGATATATGACGGGTTATCTGGGCGGTGTGTTTAAACCGGACCAGAACGTCACACTCCAGGAGGCAGTCAGAGGCATTCTGGCACTGCTGGGATATAAGGATGAAGATTTTGCAGGCAGCCAGGCGGGAGGAAGGATATCCCAGTACCGTTTTTTGAAGCTTGACAGGAATGTGAACCGGGAAGCGGCGGAGCTCCTGTCGAGAGGGGATTGTATCAATCTGTTTTATAATCTGTTAAAGACGAAGCAGAAAGACGGCGGTGATATCTACGGCAAACTGTTTGGCTGTGAGCTGACCTCTGACGGAGAGATCAATCCCCTGAAAATGGCGGACAACGGTTTGAAGGGTCCCAGGCTGGTTCGAAGCAAGAGAAGTTTATCCAGCTATATTCCGTTTAAGCTGGATAAGGCCAATGTGTTTATCAACGGGGAGTCCTCCACGGTTTCGACACTGAAAGACGCGGTGGAGAGCGGCGGTGCGGTGCTGCTCTATTATCATCCCGGATCAAAGAGTATCTGGGCTTACACGGAGGATTCATCGGACAGCAGGCGCGGAATCGTCCGGGGGACGGTTTCCAACATCTATTATACCTCCGTGGACGTGATGTCACCCAGCGCCGTAACGCTGGAGGAAAGCGGAGATCAGTATCAGCTTGCCAGTTCGGAGATGCAGTTTGCGTTCTCCATGTACGGGAATGTCAGAGTCGGGGACACGGTCACGCTGGTCTATGAAAAGACCGTGAAAGAGGACGGAACAGAAACGTATACGGTATTGGATTATTTAGAAGACTGACAGGAGAACGGCCATGAAAAACAGGAAAAAGAAGAAAACGGTAATCATCGCGGCAGCGGCATTTGTGCTTTTGGCGGCCGCAGGAACCGCGGCCTTAAGGAGCAGCGGGCGAAGTGCAGGAACGGGCAAGGGGACAGCGGTGATGACTGCGCCGGTGACGCGGCAGGATATCAGTTCCAGACTCTCCTCCTCGGGAGTGCTGAAGCCAAGGAATTCCTATCATGTATCCTCTCTGGCAGAGGGCGAGATCACCAGTGCCGATTTCGAGGTGGGGGACCAGGTGGAAAAGGGCCAGGTGCTTTACCGGATCGATGTGAGCAGCATGGAAGAGGAGATGAAGGCTGCGCAGAATTCCGCGGAACGGGCGGCGAGAAACTTAGAAGAGGCCCAGAAGGACTATTCCAGAGCCCAGGGCTGGTTTAACGACGGTATTTTCCGCTCCGGTGACAGCGGATATATCAAAAAGATCTACATAAAAGCAGGCGAGACGGTGTCCAGCGGAACGAAGATCGCTGATATCGAGGATGATTCCATCATGCGGCTGAAGGTTCCTTTCCTTTCTGCGGAAGCGGCAGCCATCGGAACGGGAAGTACGGCCCTTGTTACCCTTTCATCCACGGGAGAACAGATACCGGGTACCGTGACAGCGGTCAGTTCAAAGGACGAGACGCTGACAGGAGGCCGGATTGTGCGCTATGTGACCATAGAGGCGGCCAATCCGGGTGGTCTGACCACGGAACAGTCAGCGGCCGCGTCGGTTGGCGATTACAGCAGCAGCCTGGAAGGAACCTTCAGCCCGGTAGTCGAGACGATATTAAGTGCAGATTTACCGGATAGTGTGACCGTAGAACAGCTTCTTGTCTCAGAAGGTGACTACGCTGCAAAAGGAGCGCCCATTTTCCGGTTCGACCGGGAATCGGCAGATAAGCTGATGAGAAGCTTCCGGGAGAAGCTGGACAGTGCGAAGGATGCCATGGACTCCGCCAACAGTAAGATCGAGAGTACGAAAAGCAGTATGAATAACTACACGATTACAGCACCGATATCAGGAACCGTCATCCGCAAAAACATGAAGGCTGGTGACAAAATTACGAGCAAAGGAAGCGGAGACGGGGTGATGGCGGTGATCTACGACCTTTCATCCATCACGTTTTCCATGTCAATAGACGAGCTGGACATATCGAAGGTGAAAACGGGGCAGACAGTACAGATTACGGCGGAAGCGGCCGGTGATGCGTCATTCCGGGGGATTGTGGAAAATGTAAGCCTGGAAAGCGCCAATAATAACGGAATTACCACGTATCCTGTCTCTGTGACAGTAAAAGATCCGAAGGGACTTCTGCCGGGAATGAACGTCAACGGGAAAATCCTTCTGGAGGAATCGAAGAACGCGCTGGTCATCCCGGCTGCCAGCCTGATGAGAGGAAATGTAGTGTATGTAAAGGATCCCTCGGTGAAAGCGGCGCAGGGGGAGGTACCCGCCGGATTCAGAGAGGTAACGGTGGAAACAGGAATCATGAACGATGAGCAGGTGGAGGTCACATCAGGCCTGGCGGAAGGCGATGAGGTCTATCTGGTTCCGGGTGCCGAAAGTACTGCGGGAAGCGAAAATATGGGAGAAGGAATGACGATGGACCTATAACAGGAAAGGAGGAGCGGCTATGGGCTCTTTGATTGATTTGCAGAACATCTATAAAATATACGAAATGGGAGATGAGGAGGTACGGGCCAACGACGGCATATCCCTCTCGATTGAAAGGGGCGAGATGACAGCCATTGTGGGAAAGTCGGGAAGCGGAAAATCCACGCTGATGAACATTATCGGTGCGCTGGATGTGCCTACCAGCGGGACGTACCATCTGGAAGGCGAGAACGTGGGGGAGATGACAGACAACCAGCTGGCGGATATCCGCAACCGGCTGATCGGATTCATCTTTCAGCAGTACAATCTGCTGACGCGCAGTACGCTTCTGGAAAATGTGGAGCTGCCGCTTATTTACGCCGGAATTGACGGGGAAGAACGGAGGGAACGCGCAATGGCGTCACTGAAACGGGTGGGTCTGGCGGATAAGTATAAAAATCTGCCGGGCCAGCTGTCCGGAGGCCAGCAGCAGCGTGTCTCTATCGCCAGGGCTCTGGCAGGCAGCCCTTCCCTGATCCTGGCCGATGAGCCGACAGGAGCCCTGGATTCCAGAACGAGCCGGGAGGTTCTGGATTTTTTAAAGCAGCTGAACGAAGAAGGAAACACCATCGTGATGATCACCCACGATAACTCCATTGCCCTGGAGGCAAAGCGGGTAATCCGGATCCATGATGGCAAGATTAATTTTGACGGGGATGTGAGCGACTATGCGGCAGTCATTTAAGATGGCAATCAAAAATATTATGAGCAACAAGATGCGTTCTTTCCTGACCATGCTGGGAATCATCATCGGGGTTGCTTCGGTCATTATTCTGGTGGGGCTGGTGGAAGGGCAGATGAACTACATAAGAGCCAGCTTCTCAGATATGGGAACCAACCAGCTGCAGGTGCAGCTGACCAATACTCCAACCAGATCGGTCTCCCCTCAGGATTTATATGCGTTTTACGATAAGAACAGAGCATACTTTAAGGAAATGTCTCCGCAGGTTTCTGTGAAGGCGACGATCAAGCATAAGACCGATAAGCTGACCAGAACCAGAATTTCCGGCGTCAGTGAGCAGTTTTACGGCATTGATGCGAAAAAGCTGGAAGCAGGTCGGTATATCCAGTATTCGGATATCGCATCCAGACAGTCAGTCTGTGTGCTTGGATACTTTACCGCCACGCGCCTGTTTGGGAGTGCGGAAGCGGCGGTGGGGGAGAGCGTGCGGTTTGACGGAAATGTGGTCAAGGTGGTTGGAGTGCTTAAGCGCCGGGATAAAGATGAGTTAAAGCAGGGAGGACCGGATGACCGCGCCCTGCTGCCGTATACCACGGCACTCTTAATGAATCAGAACGCCGATGTTTCCGATTATATCATAACGGTGGATAAGGTGGAGGAGATTGCCGCGGCCAGAATCCTTCTGACCGTGTTTCTCCAGGGCCGGTATAAGTCGCCGGACTATTTCTATATCAGTTCCATGAGCGAGATGTTAAAGTCCATGGAGTCTACTATGTCCATGATGTCGGCCGCCCTTGGAGGAATTGCCGGGATTTCTCTGCTGGTGGCAGGCGTCGGCGTGATGAACATCATGCTGGTGTCCGTGACGGAGAGGACTCGGGAAATCGGGATCAGAAAGTCCCTGGGGGCGAAAAAATCCGTGATTCTCCAGCAGTTTGTCATTGAGGCGGCGGTTACCAGCTCGATCGGAGGACTGGTGGGCATCGTACTGGGCTGTGTGATCACTCCGGCTGCGGGGAGCCTGATGCAGATGAAGGCTGCGGCCACGCTGCCTGCAATTCTTGTGTCGTTTGGCGTTTCTGCGGCAATCGGTCTGGTTTTTGGATATATGCCGGCGAGACGGGCGGCGAGCTTAAATCCCATTGATGCGCTTCGGAGTGAGTAGAAATCCAGGAAAAGTTGCACACAGTGAAGGGGATATGAGACGGAAATGGCGTAAATACGACGGTTTTATGGGGAAAAGTTAAAAATACCTTGCATTGACTGGAAAACAGTGCTATAATCGTAGCGATAACATGATAGAAGACTGATAAAGAGTGGGCGAGAGTCCACTCTTTCAATTTTGTGCAGAAAGGTGGGAAGAACATGACAAAAAGAGAGACCTACGAAAAGAAAACGGAAGACTACCTGCTTCCATTGATGGAAGAATATCATTTTGAACTGGTTGATGTGGAATATGTAAAAGAAGCGGGAAACTGGTATCTGCGTGCTTATATAGATAAGGAAGGCGGAATTACGGTCGACGACTGTGAGGTCGTCAGCAGAAGACTGGGAGACTGGCTGGACGAGAAGGATTTTATCGAGGACAGCTATATTCTGGAAGTGAGTTCACCGGGGCTGGGAAGGCCGCTTAAGAAAGATAAGGACTTCGACAGAAGCATTGGAAAAGATGTGGATATTAAATTGTACAAACCGATGAATAAACAGAAGGATTATACGGGTACTTTAAAAGCATATGATAAAGATACCGTGACAGTCACGGTGGAAGACGGGACCGAGCTTGTGTTGAACCGCCCGGAGATCGCATTAATCCGGCTGGCATTTGATTTCTAAACAGTATGATGGATGAGAGTAGGAGGATAAAAAAATGAATAAGGAACTGTTAGAAGCACTGAATATTCTGGAAAAAGAGAATAATATCAGCAAAGATACCCTACTGGAGGCGATCGAGAATTCTCTTCTTACAGCGTGCAAGAATCATTTTGGCAAGGCAGACAACGTCAAGGTGAGTATGAACCACGAGACCTGCGATTTTTCCGTTTACGCAGAGAAGGAAGTGGTGGAGGAAGTGGAAGACCCGCTGCTTCAGATCAGCCTGGCGGAAGCCAAGATGACGGATCCCAAATATGATATTGGAGATATTGTACAGTGTCCGATCGATTCCAAGAAGTTTGGACGTATTGCCACACAGAATGCGAAAAATGTAATCCTTCAGAAGATTCGGGAAGAGGGAAGAAAAGCCCTGTATAATGACTGGTACTGCCAGGAGAAGGAAGTGGTTACCGGTATTGTACAGAGATATTTAGGGAAGAATGTCAGCATTAACTTAGGTAAAGTCGATGCCATTTTAAATGAGACAGAGATGGTTAAGGGCGAGGTGTTCAAGGCCACGGAGAGAATCAAGGTTTACGTCCTGGAAGTAAAGGATACACCGAAGGGACCGAGAATTTCCGTATCGAGAACTCATCCGGATCTGGTGAAGCGTTTATTTGAATCGGAAGTGGCAGAGGTAAAGGACGGTACGGTAGAGATCAAGGCCATCGCCAGAGAAGCGGGGTCCAGAACGAAGATCGCCGTGAAATCCAACGACCAGAATGTGGATCCGGTAGGTGCATGTGTAGGTCTCAACGGCGCGAGGGTGAACTCCATTGTGAACGAGCTTCGCGGCGAGAAGATCGATATCATCAACTGGGATGACAATCCGGCATACTTAATTGAAAATGCGTTAAGCCCTGCAAAGGTAATCTGCGTAGTGGCTGACGAGGAATCCAGAGAAGCACAGGTTATCGTACCGGATTACCAGCTTTCTCTGGCAATCGGCAAGGAAGGCCAGAATGCAAGGCTGGCGGCAAGGCTGACAGGTTATAAGATTGATATCAAGAGTGAGACACAGGCCAGAGAGATGGGATTATTTGAAGAACTGGGTCTCGATTATCAGGAAGACGGAGGTTATGACGATTACGAAAGCGATTATCAGGAAGACGGCGAGGCAGAGTACCAGGAGGACTACCAGGACGACTACCAGGAGGATTACCAGGACGACGGCTTAGAGGCTGACAGCCAGGAAAAATAGAACGGGAAGTGATTGAAACGTGAGTACAAAGAAGATACCGCTCAGACAGTGTATCGGCTGTGGTGAGATGAAAAGTAAAAAAGAGATGATTCGTGTGCTTAAGACGTCGGAGGACGAGATTGTACTGGACGCAACCGGACGAAAGAACGGGCGCGGAGCATATTTATGTCCCTCCATGGACTGTTTTAAGAAGGCAGTTAAGAACAAGGGTCTGGAACGCTCCTTTAAGACGGCGATTCCAAAGGAAGTATACGAAACGTTGGAAAAGGAGATGGAACAGCTTGGATGACAGACAGAAAGTTCTTAATCTGATTGGTCTGGCTACAAAGGCCGGGAAGACTGCAAGCGGAGAATTCATGACGGAGAAATCCGTGAAGAGTGGAAAGGCATTTCTGGTGATCGTGTCGGAGGAGGCTTCTGACAATACCAGAAAGATGTTCACCAATATGTGTACTTACTATAAAGTTCCAATCTACTTTTTCGGAAAAAAGAGCGAGCTCGGCCATGCGATGGGAAAGGAAATGAGAGCTTCCCTTGTCATGATGGACGCGGGGTTCGCAAAAGCAGTCGTGAAACTATTGAATACAAATGGAGGTAGTAAGTATGAGAGTATATGATCTGGCAAAAGAACTGGGAAAAGACAGCAGTAAAGAGATACTGGATATCCTGGAAAAGCACGATATAAATTTAAAAAGTTCATCCAATATAACGGATGACCAGGCGTCTATCGTCAGAAAAGCGATGGGCGGCGCTGCAAAAAGCAGCGAGGGAAGGCAGAACGCACCGGCCCCGGCAAAACCGGCAGGTGAAGATTCAGCTAAAACAGAAGGTTCGGCAGAGCCGCACAAGAAGAAAATAGCAGCAGTTTTCCGTCCCCAGAACGCGCAGATGAAGCCGCAGCGTCCACAGGGTCAGGGAAACCGCGATGGAAGACCGCAGGGTCAGGGAAGCCGCGACGGAAGGCCACAGGGCCAGGGAAGCCGCGACGGAAGACCGCAGAGTCAGGGAAACCGTGACGGAAGACCGCAGAATCAGAGCGGCATCAATGAGCAGAGAACCGCGGGAAACACCACCGTATCCGGTCAGAGTGTCCAGCCGCGTGAGGCAGCAGACAACGCGGTAAAACCGCAGCAGACACAGGCAGCGCAGAGCCAGACGACACCGGTTTTACCGGGCCAGGGCCAGACTCCTCAGGCGCCGGCTTCTGCTAGTCCGTCACCGCAGGCTCAGCCTCCGCAGACAGACGCACGTACCGGCCAGGATTCATCTGCAAGACCGCAGAGCCAGGGCTACCAGGGAAACCGTGACGGAAGACCGCAGGGCCAGGGCTATCAGGGAAACCGCGACGGAAGACCGCAGGGCCAGGGTTACCAGGGGAACCGCGACGGAAGACCGCAGGGCCAGGGCTACCAGGGAAACCGCGACGGAAGACCGCAGGGCCAGGGCTATCAGGGAAACCGTGACGGAAGACCGCAGGGCCAGGGTTACCAGGGAAACCGCGACGGAAGACCGCAGGGCCAGGGCTACCAGGGAAACCGCGACGGAAGACCGCAGGGCCAGGGCTACCAGGGAAACCGCGACGGAAGACCGCAGGGCCAGGGTTACCAGGGAAACCGCGACGGAAGACCGCAGGGCCAGGGTTACCAGGGAAACCGTGACGGAAGACCGCAGGGCCAGGGTTACCAGGGAAACCGCGACGGAAGGCCGCAGGGCCAGGGCTATCAGGGAAACCGTGACGGAAGACCGCAGGGCCAGGGAGGCTATCAGGGAAACCGCGACGGAAGACCGCAGGGCCAGGGCTACCAGGGAAACCGCGATGGAAGACCGCAGGGCCAGGGAGGCTACCAGGGAAACCGTGACGGAAGACCGCAGGGCCAGGGAGGCTATCAGGGAAACCGCGACGGAAGGCCGCAGGGCCAGGGCGGTTATCAGGGAAACCGCGATAATCGCGGAGGCAGACCGCAGGGACCGGGAGGACGTCCGGGAGCAGGAAGAGACGGCGGAGCAAAATCCTTTGACACGCCGATTCAGGCAAAGCCAACGAGCAACAGAGGCAATAAAAACGCATATAAAAACGACAGATTTGATAAGAGAGACAAGGATGACGATGCAAAGAAGCAGCTGGGTAAGGGCGGCAAGTTTAAAGCGCCGATCCAGCCGCCGGTACACGAGGAACCCAAGGTAGAGGTCGTTAAGACAATCGTCCTTCCTGAGATTTTAACAATCAAGGAATTAGCGGAGAAGATGAAGCTTCAGCCTTCAGCAATCGTTAAGAAGCTGTTCCTGCAGGGAAAGATCGTAACCCTGAATCAGGAGATTGATTTTGATCAGGCCGAAGAGATCGCCATGGAATACGAAGTTCTCTGCGAAAAAGAAGTGAAGATAGACGTTATTGAAGAACTCTTAAAAGAGGAAGAGGAGAACGAGGCCGATATGGTCGCCAGACCTCCGGTAGTCTGCGTAATGGGTCACGTAGACCATGGTAAAACCTCTCTTCTTGATGCGATTCGTCAGACCAATGTGACATCCAGAGAAGCCGGCGGCATCACTCAGCATATCGGTGCCTACATGGTGGAAATCAATGGACAGAAGATCACCTTCTTAGACACCCCGGGCCATGAGGCATTTACGGCCATGCGTATGAGGGGGGCACAGTCTACTGATATCGCAATCCTGGTAGTTGCGGCGGACGACGGCGTGATGCCGCAGACCGTAGAGGCGATCAACCATGCGAAGGCGGCAGGCGTAGAGATTATTGTGGCAATCAATAAGATCGATAAGCCAAGTGCCAACATCGACAGAGTAAAACAGGAATTATCCGAATATGAACTGATTCCGGAGGACTGGGGCGGCAGCACGGTATTCGTACCGGTATCCGCGCATACGAAGGAAGGAATTCCGGAGCTTCTGGAAATG
This sequence comes from Hungatella sp. SL.1.14, assembly GCF_024460495.1. Classification (NCBI taxonomy): domain Bacteria; kingdom Bacillati; phylum Bacillota; class Clostridia; order Lachnospirales; family Lachnospiraceae; genus Hungatella; species Hungatella sp. SL.1.14. The sequence goes on from NZ_JANFYJ010000008.1 coordinate 135,869, forward strand.
ATCCTTTTAACCGCAGAGGTGAAGGAACTGAAAGCCAATCCGAACAGAAATGCCAGAGGTTTGATCATCGAGGCAGAGCTTGACAAGGGAAAAGGCCCGGTTGCCACCGTTCTGGTACAGAAGGGCGTTCTCCACGTGGGAGATACCGTCGCTGCCGGTTCCTGCTACGGAAAAGTCCGCGCCATGATGGATGACAAGGGCCGCAGAGTCAAAGAGGCCGGTCCATCCACACCGGTAGAAATTCTTGGACTTAACGATGTTCCAAACGCAGGCGAAGTTCTGGTAGGTACTGTGAACGAGAAGGAAGCGAGAAACTTCGCAGAGACATTTATCTCTGAAGGCAAGAATAAATTACTGGAAGATACAAAAGCTAAGTTATCACTGGATGACTTATTCAGCCAGATCAAGGCCGGCAACATTAAGGAACTGCCGATCATCGTCAAAGCTGACGTACAGGGTTCTGTGGAAGCAGTGAAGCAGAGTCTTGTGAAGCTGTCCAATGAAGAGGTTATGGTAAAAGTAATCCACGGCGGTGTCGGCGCCATCAACGAATCCGACGTATCTCTGGCTTCCGCTTCCAACGCCATCATCATCGGCTTTAACGTAAGACCGGATGTGACGGCGAAGTCCATAGCGGAGCGCGAGAAAGTGGATATGAGACTTTACAAGGTAATCTATCAGGCAATTGAGGATGTGGAAGCGGCCATGAAGGGCATGCTGGATCCGATCTTTGAAGAGCAGGTGATCGGCCACGCCATTGTGCGTCAGACCTTCAAGGCTTCCGGCGTTGGTACGATCGCAGGTTCCTATGTCATGGATGGTAAGTTCCAGAGGGGCTGCAGCGTACGTATTACACGTGCCGGAGCGCAGATTTACGATGGACCTCTGGCTTCCTTAAAGAGATTTAAGGATGACGTGAAGGAAGTGGCGACAGGTTATGAGTGTGGTCTTGTATTTGAGAAGTTTAACGACATCCAGGAAGACGACATGATTGAAGCATACGCAATGGTAGAGGTTCCCCGCTAGGTCTTAAGCGGAAGCCGGGGAATCCCGCCGGATGGCGGAGCGGCAAAACGAAAGGAATAACATGCGTAAAAACAGTATAAAGAATACAAGAATCAATATGGAGGTTCAGAGAGAACTGAGCGAGATTATCCGCCTGGAGATCAAGGACCCCAGAATTCACCCCATGACGACGGTGGTTGCCGTCTCGGTGACTCCGGACTTAAAATTCTGCAAGGCATATATCAGTATTTTAGGCGACGAGGAGGCCGGCAAGGCGACCATCGAGGGATTAAAGAGCGCGGAGGGCTATATCCGCCGCGAGCTGGCCAGAAGAGTAAATTTACGGAATACTCCGGAGATCAAATTTATTCTGGACCAGTCCATCGAATATGGGGTAAATATGTCGAAGCTGATTGACGAGGTAACGAAAGATATCAAAGAGTAGGAGGTGTTTCCATGAGCTTTTTTGATACCATGCTTGAAGGTGTTGAGACGATGGCCATCATGGGCCATATTCGCCCCGACGGGGACTGTATCGGATCCTGTCTGGCAGCGTACAATTACCTGGAAGAACATTATCCTGATGTCCGAGTGACCGTCTTTTTAGAGGAACCCTCCATAAAATTCGGTTATTTAAAGAATATCGGCCGTATCTGCAGTGACTTTTCAGTGGAGGCGGAGTTTGATCTCTGCCTCTGCTTAGACTGCAGCGATGTGCTCCGCTTCGGTGAGGCGGTGCGGTACTTAAACAGCGCCAAAAAGAGTGTCTGCGTGGACCATCATGTGACCAATACAGGGTTTGCGGGACAGAATATCGTGGAGGCAGGGGCCAGCTCCACCTGCGAGGTTCTCTTCGGTCTGCTGGATGAAGAGAAGATAAGCAAGGCGGTGGCGGAGTGTATTTACACAGGTATCATCCATGACACCGGTGTGTTTAAATACGACTGTACCTCTGCAAAGACCATGGAAATAGCAGGAAAGATGATGGCGAAGGGAATCGATTTCCCCCATATCATCGACAATAGCTTTTACCGGAAAACGTACATCCAGAATCAGATTCTGGGGCGTGCGCTTTTGGAGAGTATTACGTTCCTGGATGGCCGCTGTATCTTCAGCGTCATTCACAAGAGGGACATGGAGTTCTACGGCGTGACCAGCGCCGATATGGATGGAATTATCGATCAGCTGAGGATTACGGAGGGTGTGGAGTGCGCGATTTTCATGTACGAGACGGCCTGCCGTGAATACAAGGTGAGTCTGCGTTCCACCAACGATCTGGATGTGAGTAAGATCGCCGTGTATTTCGGCGGCGGCGGCCATGTGAAGGCGGCGGGCTGTACGATGGCCGGAAGTGTTCACGATGTCGTCAACAACTTATCCGCACGGATTTCAGCACAAATAAATGGAGATACTTAAAGATGGCAGACGGTATCATCAATGTATACAAGGAAAAAGGCTATACCTCTCATGACGTTGTTGCGAAAATGAGAGGTATTTTAAAACAGAAAAAAATCGGACATACCGGTACGCTGGACCCCAATGCGGAGGGTGTGCTCCCGGTCTGTCTTGGAAACGGCACAAAGCTCTGCGATATGCTGGCTGACCGGACGAAGACGTACCGCGCCGTGCTGCTGCTGGGTCTTGAGACCGATACACAGGACACGACAGGGGTGACGCTCGCTGAGTATCCGGTAAGCGTGACGGAGGAAGAGGTGAGAGCGGCAGTCTTAAGCTTTCAGGGCGATTACGAACAGGTACCGCCCATGTACTCCGCGTTGAAGGTGGACGGGAAGAAGCTCTATGAGCTGGCCCGCGCCGGGAAAGAAGTGGAACGGAAGGCGAGGCCGGTGAAGATCCTGGATATCTGCGTGGAGGAGACCGCCCTGCCCCGTGTAACCATGACGGTGTCCTGCACGAAGGGAACCTATATCCGCACACTCTGTTATGATATCGGACGAAAGCTGGGCTGCGGCGGCTGTATGGAATCTCTCTTAAGGACGAGAGTCGGACAGTTTGAATTGAAGGACAGCCTGACGCTTTCCGAGATTGAAAGGCAGAGAGACAGCGGCGGACTTGCGGATCACATTCTTTCTGTCGACGCAGTGTTTCAGGATTATCCGGCTCTCACGATGAAAGAAGAGTTTGACAGGCTGGTCCATAACGGCAATGCGTTCCGCCGCAGTCAGGCGGTAGGGGACTTCCCTGTGCAGGGCAGCCCGGTCAGGGTCTACGACAGTCAGGGGCGATTTATCGGGATCTATGCCATGGACAGAGAGAAACATGTACTGAAGCCTCAGAAGGTTTTTCTGGGAGGAAACAAATGATGGAATATATAACCGAAACAACGGATTTTCAGATTCAGGAGCCCTCAGTCGTGACCATCGGAAAGTTTGACGGACGCCACAGAGGGCATCAGAAGCTGTTAAAGCAGATGCTGGAGGTGAAGGCGGAGCGCGGTCTCAAGACGGCCGTATTTACCTTCGACATGACGCCGGGAAGCCTGGTGGCGGGAAAACAGCAGACAGTCATCACCACCAATTTAGAAAGACGGAATAATCTGGAAAAAATCGGCATAGACTATTTAGTGGAGTATCCGTTTACGGAGGAGACGGCCCATATGGCGCCGGAGGACTTTGTGCGGGACATCCTGGTTTCGCGTATGCACGCCAGGGTCATTGTCGTCGGAACGGACTGCTCTTTTGGCTATAAGGGGGCGGGCAATGCAGACTGTCTCGAGGCGTGGAAGGCGAAGTACGGGTATGAGCTGATCGTCATCCGCAAGGAACGGGACGACAACCGGGATATCAGCAGTACCTATGTGAGGGAAGAGCTGGATGCCGGAAATATCGTGAAGGCGAACGAGCTTCTCGGAGAGCCGTATGCCATCCACGGAATGGTAGTGCATGGAAATCATATCGGGGGAAGCGTCCTGGGATTTCCGACTGCCAATATTCTGCCGCCGCCTGAAAAGCATCTGCCGGCGTTTGGCGTATACGTGTCAAAGGTCTATGTAGAGGGTACTTATTACGGGGGAGTGACGAACATCGGAAGGAAGCCGACGGTGAGCGGAGAATCCCCTGTGGGAGCGGAGACGTTTCTGTATGGTATAGACCAGGATATTTATGGGAAGAATATAGAGGTACAGCTGCTTAGCTTTATACGCCCGGAGAAGAAATTCGACGGACTTGAGCAGCTGAAGGCGCAGATAGGAAGAGACAGGGATTACGCTCTGGCGTATTTGAAGAACCTGTCGGATCAGCAGATTACTCATTTATCATAAACAGATACAGCAAAACAGAATAATAACTTGCGAAGGAATGTGCATAATGACTGACAAAGCATGGAAAATGCTGGGCTTTTGCCTGGCCTGCGGCAGTGCCGTGGTCCTGGGGACAGCAGATGTACAGGCGGCGAAGCCGGAACCTTCCTACACGTCCGGAACCTCAGTTGCGGGATTCGGGACGGCCATGGACAGGCATCTTAAGTCTGTGGAGGAAAAGGGAAGTCAGGCGGCGCCTGCCGCTCTTACGCAGGAAAAAGTGGTGTTTGGAACCTTTCGTGATATTTTTAAGAACCTTGGCGTAGCCATGGTGGAGGATTCCTTAAACATCAGAAAAGAACCAAAGAATGACGCGGAGATTGTTGGAAAGATGGAAAGCCATGCCGGATGCAGCGTGCTGGGGATGGAACATGGCTGGTATAAGATAAGATCGGGCCAGGTGACCGGTTACGTCTCGGGTAAGTATCTCGCCGTGGGACAGGCTGCCAGAGCATCGGCCTATTGCGATATGAAGCTCATGCTCCGTGTAAATACGGATACCCTGAGGGTCCGGAGCGCTCCGGATACGGATTCTGAGATTCTGGGACGGATTCACGAGGGAGAGACGTATGATTACCTCTCCAGAGCGGGAGGCGGCTGGATTAAGATCCGCTACGGGGAACAGGAGGGTTACGCCTGTGTGCCGGGCAATGCGGTGGTGGCCTATACCATACCGGAGGCGGAAAAAACAGAGAATTCCCTTCGCCGGCAGGTGGTGAACTACGCCGTGCGATTCGTCGGCAATCCTTACCGGTGGGGAGGGACAAACCCCAATACGGGAGCTGACTGTTCCGGTTTCGTGCAGTATGTCATGGAACACGCCGCCGGCATTCATTTAGACAGAACCTCCAGGGAACAGTCGGCGGAGGGGATGGCAGTCTCTTCCAAAGCCATGCAGCCGGGTGATTTACTGTTTTATGCCAGCGGCAGCACCATCGATCATGTCGCCATGTACATCGGAGGCGGAAAAATCGTCCATGCGGCCAACCGGAGAAGCGGCATTAAGATATCAGCCTGGAATTACAGGCAGCCGGTGACCATACGGAGAGTGATCCCGTAGCAGGAGAGGACGCAGAGGAGACGTGGCCATGGCTGGAGGAGGCTTCCATAAATCGGGCAGAAAACGGACAGGAAAAACTGGGTATCAGCTTTTCCTGTCCGTTATTTTGAATTTTTTACTCTTCTGCGGATTCTGTATTTAAATGATGCAATGCCTGGAGCAACTGCTCCTCTGTCCAGCCGGAACACTTTCCCTGATATGGACAGTCAGAGCAATTTTCACTTAGCATACAGGCGGCGTATGCCCTTAAAAGAATCACTGCTTGATCTGTAGTCACGATTCCGTCTGCCCCCATAATTAATCATATTGATAGTATAACCAATATTCGTATTTTATGCGGGCGGCAGGATCACTGAAAAATTTATTTTTCCTGATTTTTCAAAGCAGCTTCGATGAATCCTGAAAATAACGGATGCGGGCGGTTTGGCCTGGATTTAAATTCCGGGTGGGCCTGTGTGGCGACGAACCAGGGATGATCCGGAATCTCAACCATCTCGACGATCCGTCCGTCCGGGGAGATGCCGGACAGCTTCATACCGTGTTCCGTCAAGGCCTGGCGGTAATCGTTGTTGACCTCATAGCGGTGGCGGTGACGTTCGTGAATCGTTTCCTGTCCGTACAGCTCATAGGCTTTGGAGGTTTTGTCCAGGATGCAGGGATAAGAACCGAGACGCAGGGTTCCGCCGATATCCTCGACGCCGTTCTGGTCCGGCATCAGATGGATGACCGGGTGGCTGGTGTCAGGATCCAGTTCCGCGGTGTGGGCGTCACGGTAACCAACGACATCGCGGGCAAATTCCACAATGGCCATCTGCATTCCGAGACACAGGCCGAGGAACGGGATTCCATGGGTGCGAGCCCAGCGGATTGCGGAGATTTTCCCTTCAATCCCTCTGCTTCCAAAGCCGCCGGGGACGAGGATGCCGTTGACACCGTCGAAGATTTCGGCGGCGTTCCTGTCGTTTACCGTCTCAGAGTCAACCCAGCGGATCGATACGCTGGCATGGTTTGCCACCCCGCCGTGCTTCAGCGCTTCCACAACGGAGATGTAGGCGTCATGCAAGGAGATGTACTTGCCGACAAGAGCGACCGTTACCTGCTTTTGCGGGTGTTTCCAGCTTTCAATCATGGAGCTCCATTCGGTTAAATCTGGTTCGGGACATGGAATCCGAAGGCTTTCACAGGCAACCTCGGCCAGATGCTCCTGTTCCATTACTAATGGGAGCTCATAGAGCACCTCTACATCCAGATTCTGGAGTACGTGATTTTTCGGAACGTTGCAGAACTGGGCGATCTTGCTGCGGATTCCGTCGTCGAGGGGAAGCTCGGAACGGCAGACGATGATGTCCGGCTGGATTCCCATACCCTGCAAATCCTTGACGCTGGCCTGGGTGGGTTTTGTCTTTAATTCTTCGGATACTTTTAAATAAGGGACTAATGTCACGTGGATCAAAATGGCGTTTTCACGGCCTACATCGTGCTGGAACTGACGGATTGCCTCCAAAAACGGCTGGCTCTCGATGTCACCGACGGTGCCGCCGACCTCGATGATGGCGATCTCCATGTCATCCGATTCCTGGGAGCCCTCCTTGCCGGAGCCGTTCTGTCCCACGCCCCATGAGGCCGGTTCGCCATCCGGAAGAGTCCGTTCTCCGCTGCGGTGAAAGCGGCTCTTGATTTCGTCGGTGATGTGGGGGATCACCTGAACCGTGCCTCCGCCGAAGTCTCCGCGGCGTTCCTTTGTCAGAACGGTCCAGTATACCTTTCCGGTGGTGACATTGGAATTTTTTGTCAGATTTTCATCGATAAACCGTTCATAGTGACCTAAATCCAGGTCCGTTTCCACGCCATCCTCCGTGACAAACACCTCACCGTGCTGGACCGGATTCATCGTGCCGGGGTCGATGTTGATGTAGGGATCGAATTTCTGCATGGTGACGTGATAGCCGCGTGCTTTTAACAGGCGGCCAAGGGATGCTGCGGTGATGCCTTTGCCAAGACCGGACACGACGCCACCGGTGACAAATACGTATTTCACTGGCATAAAAATGGTACCTCCTTGAGTGTTTTTGGGGATGTGTCATTCAATAAAAACGATATTATACAACTAATTATTTCAGAAATCCACCGTTTCATGAAAAAACTTTCGATTATTAAGTGTAAAATTTGTCTTAAAATGGCATGGAATGCAGATCTCTTTATAAGGATTTTATAATTCTTTTCTTGATTTATGGAGAGACTGACACTATAATGATATAGAATGGGTATAGAATATCCGGATTGGAGAATTTACACATATGGATAACAACAACAATCAGAATAATAACAGTAAGATGCCAAAGAACGCACAGGTGATTATTGCATGGGTGATTACTTTTTTAATTGCGGTGGCAGGGCTGTCCTATTTGCACAACGCACTCTCCGCCAGAACTACGGAAGAGCTCAGCTATGATACATTTATGAACATGGTGGATGAGAAGCAGGTAGAGGCTGTAAGCGTGGAGGATTCCAGAATTACAATTGAGCCGAAGAAGACCTGGGAAGGCTACATGCCCGGGAAGACATATTATACCGTGCGAATGGATAATGACCTGACTCTGGCGGAGAGACTCCGGGCAGCCGGCGTTGATACGCACAGGATCCGGAAAGACGGAAACTTTATTATCCAGACCATTGTCAGCTATCTGCTGCTGTTTGGCCTGATGGGAATTTTACTTAACTTTATGATGCGCCGTGTCGGCGGAGGCGGCGGTATCATGGGCGTGGGAAAGAGCAACGCCAAGGTATACGTGCAGAAAGAGACCGGAGTTACGTTCCGCGATGTAGCCGGTGAAGACGAGGCAAAGGAGTCGCTGACGGAGATCGTCGACTTCCTCCATAATCCCGGCAAATATACGAAGATCGGCGCCAAGCTGCCGAAGGGAGCCCTGCTTGTGGGCCCTCCCGGTACAGGTAAGACGCTGCTGGCCAAGGCAGTGGCCGGTGAGGCCAAGGTTCCGTTCTATTCGTTATCCGGCTCCGATTTCGTTGAGATGTTCGTCGGTGTCGGCGCCTCCCGTGTGCGTGACTTATTTAAACAGGCACAGGAATCCGCGCCGTGTATCATTTTCATTGACGAGGTGGATGCCATCGGTAAGAGCCGTGATTCCAGATTCGGAGGCGGCAACGATGAGCGGGAACAGACATTAAACCAGCTGCTGTCCGAGATGGATGGATTTGATTCCTCCAAGGGACTTCTGGTTCTGGCCGCGACAAACCGCCCGGAGATCTTAGACCCGGCGCTGCTGCGTCCAGGCCGTTTTGACCGCCGTATTATCGTGGATAAGCCGGATTTAAAAGGCCGTGTGGATATCTTAAAGGTTCATTCCAGAGATGTACTGATGGATGAGAGCGTCGATCTCGACGCGATTGCGCTGGCCACTTCAGGCGCGGTTGGTTCTGACCTTGCCAACATGATCAATGAGGCGGCGATTCTGGCGGTTAAGAGCGGCAGGCAGGCCGTTGCCCAGAAAGACTTGTTTGAAGCGGTCGAAGTCGTGCTTGTGGGGAAAGAGAAGAAAGACAGAATCATGAATAAGGAAGAGCGCCGCATCGTGTCTTACCACGAGGTTGGCCATGCTCTTGTAAGCGCCCTTCAAAAGGATGCGGAGCCGGTTCAGAAGATCACCATCGTTCCGAGAACCATGGGTGCTCTCGGCTATGTAATGCATGTGCCGGAAGAAGAGAAATATTTAAATACGAAAAAAGAGCTTCACGCCATGCTGGTTGGAGCCCTGGCCGGCCGTGCGGCGGAGGAGCTGGTATTTGATACTGTGACCACAGGCGCTGCCAACGATATTGAACAGGCCACCAGAGTGGCCCGCGCCATGATTACTCAGTACGGTATGTCCGATAAGTTCGGCCTGATGGGCTTAGCCACTCAGGAGGATCAGTATTTAACCGGCCGTACTGTTATGAACTGCGGCGACGCCACGGCTGCCGAGGTCGATGCCGAAGTCATGAAGATGTTAAAGGAAGCTTATGAGGAAGCCAAGTCCCTGCTGTCAGAGAACCGTGATGTGATGGATAAGATCGCCGAGTTCCTGATCGAGAAGGAAACCATCACCGGCAAAGAATTCATGAAGATTTTCAGAGAGATGAAGGGGATTCCGGAGCCGGAGGAGAAGGAGAAATCCGACGCCGATAAGATGGATGACGTGGTAAGCCATAAGGATACGTTCGGAGATAAGAACGGCGGAGACGCAGGAAGCCCGGGGAATGACGGCGGTACGGGGAATTCCGGTACCCTGGAGAATCCGGCGGCCGGTGAGGTATCTGCCGTTTCGGAAGAAACGAAAGACGCAGGAGACGGATTTGGAGATATGTTCGGGAATCCGGATTTTGGTGAAGTGAAGAGATAAGGAAAGACTGGTAAACCGTCAGAGATGCGGTTTACGGATTAAGAGAGAGCAAACGGATGGCTATCCAGTAAATGGCCAGCCGTTTGCTCTCTTTTTTGGTGAAACAGGAGAATACTCTTATCAGTTGAGGAACAGCTTTGCGTTTTCCGGGGGCAGGTGGTAAGATGGAAGGAGGTAAAAATACTTTAAGAATTAATAAGATATTTTAATGTCCGGCCGCGGAAAGCCGGATATACTTAATAATAATTACAGGCGGGAAAGGGCTTTCTGCCACAGAAGGCCGCTGCGCGGACAGGGGGAAGGTATGAAACTGAAGACAAGAGTGAAGCTGACCGTATTTTTTCTGGTAGCTCTGGTGGTGGTCTTGAACACCGGAATCATTACCGCGTATATATCGGGGTCTCTGAAGGAAAATGCAGTCCAGTCTATCCAGTCAGTCAATCAGCAGACCCTGATTACCTTCGACAATCTTCTGGATTCCTTCGGCACCATGTCACAGCTTCCTCTCATGGACCGCGAAATCTATGAGATTCTCAATAAGGATTACGAGAAGGACTATGAGGACAAGGTGAGGCGGTTTTACCTCTACCGCGATATGGATACGATCGATGGAAAACTGTATGCGGAGATGTTCTACAGGAACGAGTATGTGTATTCCGTTACGCTGATCCCTTTTAATACCGATGTCGTCTATTCCAAACAGCGTTTCTGCAAGACGGCCCGCTACGATGATGCCAGCGGGAGAGACTGGTTTCAGACCCTTATTCACACCAATGGCAAAGAGCCGGTGCTGCTGCCTCAGATGAAGGATGACCTTTACCTGGGGGAAGAGCCGATTATCTCTGTGGGGCGGCTGTTGATCAATCACATCACGGATCAGGGGCTGGGAGTGCTGCGGATCGACATAGCGGTGAAGGATTTGGAGAAAATCTGGAACCGGAAGAATTTTGCAAAGGAAAGCGAATTCATCGTTCTTGACGAAAATGACCGGCTGCTTTACAGCTCTCTTCCGGCGGAAAAGCTGGCGAAGCAGGAGTATAAAGACGGAGAACTCTCCGCCCGCGGCGGGGAAAGCATGGTGGGGACCGTCACACTGGATCGTGAAAAGCGGCTGGCTATCCGCACGCAGTCGTCCAAATATGGGGTTACCATGATCACTATGGTCCCGGAGCATATTATTTATGCGGATGCCTACCGGACCATTTTCCTGATTGTCATGGCAGGACTTTTTTGCATAGCGCTGGCATTTATCGCTGCCAATGTTCTCACGAAAGGCATTATGAAGCCCATTGCCGAGCTGAACGGGCTGATGAAGGAAGTGCGCGGCGGGAATCTGGAGGTACGGTCCACCGTGGAGGGCGCCGGAGACTTTGAGGAAATCTGCGGATCCTTTAACAGTATGGTGAAGACGACAAAGGAGCTGATTGACAAGATATACCGGGAGCAGGCGGAAAAGCGGGAGATGGAGTATCAGGCGCTCCAGGCACAGATTTCTCCTCATTTTACCCTCAACACCCTCAATACCATCAAGTGGCTGGCCTGCCTTCAGGGAAACCGCTCCATAGAAAAAGCGCTGGACTGTCTGGCCAATATTCTGACATTTGCCGTACGGGAGCGGAGAGAGAAGATTCCCATTTCCCTGGAACTGCGGCAGATGGAGTCCTATATCCAGATTCTGACCCTGCGTTACTGCAACAAATTCGATATTGAGTATGAGGTGGACGAGGGGCTCTACAATAACTGCACGCTGAAATATATGCTTCAGACGATTGTGGAAAACAGCGTGTTTCATGGGTTTGACGAGATGGAGGGGCAGGGACTCATCCGTGTGAAGATATATGAGAGCGGCGGCAGGGTGATCTATGAGATTTGGGATAACGGAAAGGGCATGACGGCGGAACGCATAAGGGCCGTGCTTCAGGGGGAGAAGAAGGCGGAGAGCGGAGTCAATCATATCGGGATTTACAATATTGACAGAAGGATCAAGCTGATTTTCGGAGAGGAATACGGGATTTCCATCGAGAGCGAATATGGAACGTATACGCTGGTTAAGATTGAGATTCCGAGGGAAGTGTATCAGGAAGAAAACAGGGGGAAAGACAATGACCAGTATACTGATTGTAGATGATGAGCATTTTGTCCGGATGGGGATCCGATCGTCTCTGGACTGGGAGAAGTACGGATATGTGGTGGCCGGAGAGGCTGAAAATGGGATCGAGGCGCTGGAAAAGATCAGGAGCCTGAATCCGGATATTGTCTTTCTGGATATTACCATGCCGGAAAAAAACGGACTGGATACGCTTTCAGAGGCAAGGCAGGAGGGATACCGCGGGTATATCGCCATGCTGACCTGTCATGAGGATTTCCGGCTGATTCAGAAGGCCATGCGAATCGGGGCGGATGATTATGTGCTTAAGAATGAGATGACCGGAGAGCGGATGCTTGAATATCTGGAAAAAATACCGAGGGAACGGAAGCATGAGGGAGCCGATTTCGAGGAGGCGCTGGAAAATGCAAAGGAACAGGCATTTTTCAAACTGAATTTTCTGAATAATCTTTTGAAAATCGGCGGGATCGATAAAAGCCAGTTTCTTCAGGTACATAAGCGTTACGGAATCCGGATCAAGTGTGATGGAATCTACATGATTCTGTTTGAGATCAAACGATTTGAAGCGGTGAAGATGCGCTACCAGAATCAGGATTCCCGGATTCTGCTTAACAGTGTGGATAATCTGGTGGGGGAAAGCTTAAAAGGATATCCGGAGCATGAAAACTTCTGGATCGGGGATTCTTACGTGGTTCTTCTCACATTTTCCCATGAACCGAGCCAGATGAAGACAGAGAATGAGGTGCGGGGAATCGTAAACCGGATCTGTTTTCAGATGGAGAACTTCCTGGATCTGGACCTGGCGGTGGCGGTGAACCGGGGGCATGGGGATATCAGCGAGATTAACCGTCTGTTTGAGGAGACACAGCTGATATTAAGCCAGTCATTTTTTCAGCCGGATAAGAGCCAGTTCTGGTTTCAGGATCAGTGGAAGACGGCGGAGGCGTGTGAGCTGGAGGCCCGCCTGGAAGCTGCCGGAGGGGAGGGAGATTTACTCTCTGTTGTGAAAGAGTATGTGGTGTCCTGCAGGAAGGAACGGCTGTTAATAGACAGGGAGCGTTTTGGTTATCTGTTAAGCAGCGCGGTCAGCATTCGGGAGCGGGAATATAAACTGGACTCCCGGTTCCATTTTGAAGAGTGTGAATCCATTGCAATGGTGTATAACAAGCTGGAGGAGCTGGATGGGGAGATTGAGACGGCAAAAAACGCCGGCTCCCACAGCCATCTGATTCATCAGGCCATCGATCTGGTAACGGAGAACTTATCCAGGGAGATCATGCTGGAGGGGGTGGCGGAGAAGCTGGGCGTCAGTCCCAGTTATTTCAGCCGAGTGTTTTCGAAGGAGATGAACCAGACCTTCTCTTCCTATATTATCGGGAAAAGAATCGAGAAGGCGAAGAATCTGATTCTTACGACTAATTTGAAGTTTTACGAGATTGCGGAGATGTGCGGCTTTCATTCCCCGGTCCATTTCAATAATATGTTCAAAAAGGTCTGCGGCATGACGCCCAACCAGTTTCGGAACGACCGTGAGGTAAAGAAAGTTTAAGATATGTAAAAATCCGGAGCAGGCCTTAAAAATGGCGGAAGCATCAGAAGAAAAAGTGGTAAAGCAAGCTTAAGAATCGACAAGATCCAGTAATGAGAATCAGGCTCCGGTGAGGTAAAATAAGCGTATCAAATGCAAGGAGGAAGATTCAGATGAATAGAAGAGGTTTTAAGACGGCTGTTGGTGTGGGACTGTCAGTCATGCTTGCGGCGTCAGCCATGAGCGGATGTTCCAAAGCCGGTAATGAGGAAGCGGTAAAGACAGAGGCAGCAAAGGCAGAGGATACAACATCGGCGGGTGAAAGCAGCCAGGCAGAGTCCGGCAGTGAAGACGGCAAAGGAATTACGCTGACAGTCGGATTCTGGGGATCATCAGGAGAGGACAAGGCGGTACAGGCTGCGGCGGAGGGAATTAAGGAGGCGGTTCCCGGAGTTGCGGAAATTAAGATGGAGCAGTATCCGGGCGCCGATGATTTTTATCAGAAGCTGCCGGGACAGATTGCGGCAGGCACGGCGCCGGATCTGATTATCGCCACCAATGAACAGCATCTGAAGCTTATCGTGGACGGGCTGCTGCTTCCGCTGGATCAGTACGGATTTGACTTGAGCAGCTATGCCCAGAACGCGGTGGAGGCATGGAGCTACGAGGATAAGCAGTATGCCATCCCGATTACCTCTACGGCTGCGACATTTGCGGTGAATGACGATCTGTGGAAGGCAGCGGGGCTTGAGGAATATCCTGAGACATGGGAAGAGGTGTATGACGCGGCCAAAGTCCTGACAAAGGACGGTGTGACCGGACTCTGCCTCGATATCGGAAATATCTTCCATCCGACACAGTACATGAATTCCTTCGGCGGCGGCTGGAAGGACGGAAAAGCCATCAACTCTTCCGAGAATGTGGCAGCCCTGGAATATATCTTTAAAATGTTTGATGAAGGCCTGGCCGTAACCGCCAAGGATGCGGGAATGACATGGGATGGCGAGGTGTTTGCCGGCGAGAAGTGCGCCATGTCCACAGGCGGTCCATGGTATGTGGGAATGATGGCGGAATCCGCTCCGGATGTGAACTATTCCTTCATTCCGATGCCCGGCGGCAATGGAAATTCCGGCGTAACGCTTCACTCCTACGGCATTGCCGTGGTGAAGGATGCCGAGAACGCGGAGCTGGCTGCGAAAGCCGCTTACTACCTATCCAGAGAGGAAGCGCAGATCGCCAGAGCGGAGATTACGGGAGACCGTCCCTCCATCGAATCCGCCCTTGTCTCCTTCCGTGAGAAGAACCCGGCTCTTGCCGTTATTGATGAGTATATCGGCCAGGCAACCGGTTTCGGGTATCCGGCGGATCAGGAATTCAAAACCGATTTTTCTACTGCGTTAGAGTCTCATGTGTACGCGGGAGATCCGACCACGGCCCAGGAGATTTTAGATACGCTGGCTGAAAAATACGGAAATCAGTAAAAACAGGATGAGAGTACTGCATGGTGTGCGGTGAAACCGTGCGGTACTCTATATTTATACCCTTTTTTAGGAAAAGAGGCGCGATTGTGAGTAAGAAAACAGAAAAACGGAGGGAAAAAATCCCCCGGAATGAAATGATTACCGGCTGGCTGTTCATGCTGCCGGCGGCGGTGTGCTGGATTCTCTGGTTTGTAGTTCCGTTTGTACAGTCCGTGTATATCAGCTTTTTTGATTATTCATATACGAAACCCGACGAAAAGGCATTTATCGGCATTCAAAACTACCTGCAGATGTTTCAGGACCCCAAGTTCTTTTTATCTTTGAAAAATACGATTTTGTTCGTGGCTGTCACGGTGCCGGTTATGACTGTGTTTTCGCTGCTTCTGGCCGTGATCTTAAATCAGAAATTTCGGGCGAGAGGAGCGTTTCGGACGATTTATTTTGTCCCCTACACGCTGGCTCCCGTGGCAGTGGCGACCGTCTTTATGTACCTTTTTGTGAAGGACGGAGCGGTGACCTCTGCGCTCGCCGGGCTGGGGTTTAAAAATACGACCTGGTATGCGGATGTCAAATACGCCATGCCTTTTATCGGAACCATGTTTATCTGGCAGCAGGTGGGATTTTATATGATCTATTACCTGTCCGGCCTTCAGACCATATCGAATCAGGTGTATGAGGCGGCGGCCATTGACGGCGCGGATGGCTGGAAGCAGTTCCGCTACGTTACCTTTCCCCTGCTGAAGCCGACGACGTATCTGGTCGTTACATACAGTATCATTCAGGCGTTCCAGATTTTCGACCAGATCTCAGCGGTGACCAGCGCAAGCGGCGGTCTGGGGTCTCCGGCGGGAGCGACCAATACACTTTTAACGTACTTCTATCTCAATTCTTTTAAGTACTATAAGGTTGGATACGGAAGCGCCATCGCGGTCGTACTGTTTCTGTTAATTTTAATGGTATCGCTGGTTCAGAAGAAGCTGACCGGCGGCGATGCCATGGAATAGGGGGGAGATTTGGTGAAATATTTAAAGAAAGCTGCCTTTTACATTCTGCTGGTTCTTCTGGCGCTGGTTTTTATCTGTCCCCTGATGTATGCGCTCTATAATTCCCTGCTGCCTCTGGATAAGGTCAATACGCTGGTGCCGCCTTCGGAGTTCACTCTGGATAATTACGTGGAGCTTTTCGTCAACCGCCCCATTTTTACATGGTTTATCAATACTCTCGTGGTGGCAGGTGTGACCCTTTTGAGCCAGCTTACGACGGCGCTCCTGGCGGGATACGCTTTGGCGAAGCTGCGTTTTCCGGGAAGAGGAATCGCGTTTAACTGTGTGCTGGTAACGCTGATGATTCCGTTTCAGGTGCTGCTTACTCCGCTTTATATTATGGTGGCAAAGCTGGGATGGCATGACAGGCTGATCGGCCTGATTATTCCCTTTATGCTCAATTCGCTCTATGTATTTATGGCAAGGCAGTTTTTCGTTACACTGCCCGACGACTTGATAGAGGCGGCCAGAATTGACGGGCTGGGACACGGGAGAATCTTCTTTTCGATTGGGCTTCCGCTTTCCAAACCGGTGATCACGACGATCACCATATTTAACTTTACACAGTCCTGGAACGCGTACTTAGTGCCGTCCACGTTTGTCAGCAGTCAGGAGAAGTATACGCTGGTCGTAGGGCTCAATACATTAAAGGACACATTTTTCAACCGTTTGAATCTGACCATGGCGGGGGTTGTGGTGATCTCACTTCCCGTGCTGATCCTGTTTCTCGTTCTGCAGAAGCAGTTTATTCAGGGGATCGCTTCAGACGGAATTAAGGGATAGGTGAACGATGAGATACGAAGCATGGTCGATTGTGAATGAGGAAATGGATCAGGCAAAGCGGCAGAGCCGGGATGCGCTGTTTACCATTGGCAACGGGTACTTTGGTATCCGTGGATTTTTTGAAGAGGATGGCAGGGGGATCTCTGCCCTGGGAGGAATCTATTCGGCGGGAGTCTTTGGGAAAGGAAGCTATGCGGCCTGGGAAGGGGACAGCCGGGAGCTGTGTAATCTGCCCAATGTACTGCGGGCCAGGATTAAGATAAACGGCCGGCCGGCAGAGGGGCCGGGGGAAAACGGTCTGCAGGAAAGCGGGGAGGCGGGCTTCTTTCAGAAACTCGATATGAAGCAGGGGATTTATGAGAGAAGGTATCCTTACACGGAGGAAGGTGCAAAAGCTGCCCTCGCCTTCCGGCGCTTCGCAGTCATGGATGAACGATGGAAAAACGTGATTGGCCAGGAAATCGAGATCCGGGCGGAGGAAGATGGGCTGGAGCTGGAGGTGGAAGCTGCGATCGACGGGCGGGTGACAAATTTAAATCTGGAAAGCTGTGAGCCGTTGCCGGTCCAGCCGGGGAGAAATCACATCACAAGATGGAAGACCGGGGAACAGAGCCTGCATGTCATGCTGGATTATAAAGAGACGGAAATCCATATATGTCAGAGGGCCAGGGCGTTTGCGGCCGGGAGAGAGCTTACGGGAAGTCTTACCAACGGGGAGGCGGAGGCGGGAATCCTGTTTCGATGCCGCCTGGAAAAGGGGGAGAGCTTCCGTCTGGAAAAAATGATTCGTGTGACGACGGGGAAGGAGAGCTGCCCGCAGGCCGAACTGCCCGGTTATCATGAGGCGGAGGAGGCTCACAGAGAGGCGTGGGCGAAGAAATGGATTCTGTCAGACATAAGGGTTGGCCAGGCGGAGAATCCCGATGCCTTAAAGGACCAGGCGGTTCTTCGCTATAATCTGTTCCAGCTGATGGCTGTCTGTCCGGAACATACGGACCGTTTAAGCATCGGAGCGCGCGGCTTAAGCGGAGAGATGTATGAGGGCTGTGTCTTCTGGGATAATGAGATCTTCAAGCTTCCGTTTTTTATCTATACCAATCCGGGAGCGGCGGCGGGGCTGCTTAAGTTCCGCTATCATACGCTTGACGCGGCCAGGCGCCATGCAGGGCGCAACTGGTTTGACGGGGCCATGTATCCCTGGCAGGCCAGTGAGGATGGTGTGGAGCAGACTCCATACAACGTGGGGGCGTTTTATGCCGTTCATATCGTTTCAGATATTGCACACGCGGTTCTGGAGTACGGCCGGGTGACGGGAGACCGGGAATTCTACGAGCGGTATGGAATGGAGATTCTGATCGAGACGGCCCGTTTTTTCGCCAGCAGATGCGATTGGAACGGGGAAGAAGGCGTTTATGAGATCCGGGCGGTCCGCGGACCGAATGAGTACGACGTCTATGTGAATAACAACGCTTACACCAATTTATCGGCTGCTGAAAATCTGATGGCTGCTTACCGGGCGGTAAGGGAACGGGAGGAGGAGGCTGAAAAGCGATTTTCCATCAGGCCGGGAGAGGCGGAGCAGTGGAAGAAAATCGCCGAAGGGCTGAAACTTCCATACTGTAAAGAACGGGATCTCTATGAAGAGGATGATGCGTATTTCAAACGACGGGAGTTGGATATGAAGCGGGCGAAGCCCACCGGAAAGAGAATCATTGATTCGACACTTCCATATGAGGCGCTGCCGCTCTATCAGGTGACGAAGCAGGCGGATGTGGTGCTGATGATGGCCATGTATCCATCCAGATTTACGAATAAGCAGAAGCGGACGGCCTATGATTTCTATGAGCCGAGAACGGCACACGACAGTTCTTTAAGCTATGCGCCCCACAGTATTCTGGCGGCGCAGATTGGAAGGACAGACGAGGCTTACCGGTATTTTTGCCGTTCGGCATGTCTGGACATCGAGGATACGCAGTTAAATACGGTCAGCGGGCTTCATTTTGCAAATTTTGGAGGTACATGGCAGGCGGTTTACTTCGGGTTCGCGGGCGTCCGCTTCGAGAATGGCGCTCTGATGATCGACCCGCATCTGCCGGTGCAGTGGAGCGGTTTGGAGATTGCCGGTTCCTTCGGGGGTGTGACGGCCCGCATTGAGATTACCGGAACCCGGGTGACGGTGAAGCGGATTGGAGAAGAATGCGGAGAAGAGGGCGGTGAAGCAGACGGCGGCGGGAAGAAACTGCCGGGAAGCCGGAGTACGGCCGGTGCCAGACTGAACATGTGGATAGAAGGAAAACAAGCGGTTCTTGAGGAGAATCAGGATATGATAACGGTGGAACGAGGAGGAGAAAATCATGTGGCCGCAGGCTGTAATTTTTGATTTGGATGGGGTCCTGACTGATACGGCTGCGTGCCACTATGAGGCGTGGAAGCAGATGGCACAGCGGGAAAACCTGTATTTTGACCGGGCC
Organism: Hungatella sp. SL.1.14; assembly: GCF_024460495.1. Lineage (NCBI taxonomy): Bacteria > Bacillati > Bacillota > Clostridia > Lachnospirales > Lachnospiraceae > Hungatella > Hungatella sp. SL.1.14. Next base: position 155,066 of record NZ_JANFYJ010000008.1, read on the forward strand.
ATGAACCAACAGCTGAAAGGCGTAAGCCGAATGCATTCTCTGGAAATCATCCTTCGGGAAAATGGAAGGGAAGGAGCGTATACTCCGGAGAGGATGGCCTTTCTGGCCGGCTGGAAGAATGAAGCGTATCAAAGACTTCTGAAAGATTTGACCCGCCGGGATATCCTGCCGGGAATAGCTGCATTTTTAGATCAGCTTCAGAATGCGGGAATTAAGATGGCGGTGGCATCTGCCAGTGAGAATGCGGATACGGTGCTGGAGCGTCTCGAAATACGGAACAGGTTTGACTATGTGGCGAGGGCAAAGGAAATAAAGAGGGGAAAGCCTGATCCGGAGATATTTCTTACATGCGCCGGACATCTGGGGATTTTGCCAAAACAGTGTGTGGGAATCGAGGATGCCCAGGCAGGGATCGAAGCAATTAAGGCGGGGAGAATGTTCGCGGTGGGGATCGGAGTGGAGGTCCGGACGGTACGGCCGGATCTGGAGCTTACGTCGACCGCAGAACTGACACTGGAACGAATTGTAAGAGGAGGAAGAGATGAATAGGAAAACGTATTGGAAAGGGCTGGTTTTGGGGGCGGCAGCCATGGTATTATCATGCGGAACGCCGGGGATGGCCAGCCGGGCGGCGGACACGGTAACGTTAACCGGGGATAAAATGAATGTGGAAATGGATATGGGATTTCCCCGGGTGATTGAATACAAATGGAACGATGGAGACAAGGTATTCTACGGACAGCCGAGAGAACTGACGAAGGTAAGGATCAACGGAATCGACTATGAACCGGCTGTCACCGGAAGGCCGGATCAGAGCGGAAAGACCATGGAATATGAACTGGATTTTTCCGGGACGGAGCTTGACGGCGTCACCATAACCATGGCATTTACGCTGGACGGTAGTGTTCTTACGATGGAAGCGACGGAAATCAGCGATCCGCAGGAAAAAGTCAGGTATTTAGAATTCCCGGATCAGGGGCTGCTCTCGGTCCGCGGCGATCAGGCGGGGGGAGAGGTAGTCTATAATGACAATTTCGTCAATGGAGACCATTTTTATAAGGCGTCGGAAAAACCGGCGGATGCATCGAGGAAAAAGGTAGGACACGTGTTTTTTAACACGGAGGAGCTGGCGGCAACGCTGGAATCCGATATGACCTGCCAGTATAATTATCTGCAGACCAGGGATCTGGATGGGGTGAAGGAGACATCGGTTTCCAACATTGATTTCATGTACCGCGGCCCGGACGGTTCTGTCACGAATCTGCCCTGGTGTAAAATCACCATTACAGACGACTGCAACGGAGACGGTGTGGTAAACTGGCAGGACGGCGCCGTCGCTTACCGGAAGATCATGGATCCCATGATTGGAGAAAATCTGGGACGGCAGACCATAGCGGTCAATATCCTGTTAAATTACTGGGGCCGACTGCCGTGGACATGGGAGAACGGGCTTGACTATGTGAAGCGCCAGGCACTGGCCACGGATTCATTTCCGCAGATTATGCTGGTAAAAGGCTCTCACCGCCAGTATGGTGACGGGTGGCCATCCTATGGGGATACCAACCCCATGCTGGGGGGAAATGATCAGTTCCGCTGGCTTATCGAGGAGGCGGCAAAGTATAATATTACCGTGGGAAGCCACACCAATTCCGTGGAGGCGTATCCGGAATCCCCGTTCTATGAGGAGACTCCGAAATACAACGGAGGTGTGTGGGACTTCGTAGACCGCGGCGGCACTGCGGTGGATGATATCGAATATTGGGAGAGCGGCCTGCTGGACAGCCGCTACGAGGCGCATAAAAATGAATTCCCTGATATGAAATTCCAGTATCTGGATGTTTCCGCGGCGAGATGGGACAGAAAAGAAGACAGGTGGACGACCTATAAGACGCTGCAGAAATTCAAAGAGATGGACTGGACGTATTTCACGGAGATGTATAAGGGCTATGTGGAATATACGCTCAATGACACCACTACCGCGGCCTTAAGCCCCAAGTACGTTACCTGGTGCCATACGTATTATTACGGGGAAGAGAACGGCGGAGGCAATCACGGAAATTCCGATATTCGCCGTTTTATCATCAATGACCAGGCGATCTATGAGGCCGGGACGGATTACTCCCAGGAGGTACTGGGACCCGGGTATCAGAAGACATACGGATTTTTGGGCTGGTCGGAATCTCAGAAAACGGTGGACGGCATGGTGGCAGAATTCTGGCAGCACACCCTGGCTGATACGTATTTAAAGAATTTCCCCCTTCTGTCCATTCGGGAAGCAGCGGACGGCGTCGGCAGAACCGCTGAATTTGAGGGCGGAGTAAAATCTGAGTTTGACGGTTCTAAGCGGACGATATCCAGAAATGGAATCGTGTTTGCAGAGCTCAATGACAGCAGACAGGATATTTTTATGCCATGGGATCCGGAACAGGAAGAAAAAATCTATACATACCGGAGTACGGGCGGAAGCCGTCAGTGGGAACTGCCGGACAGCTGGAAGGGATTAAGCAGTCTCTGGCTGTACCGCATGGACGAAACCAATGGAAAAGTATTGGTGAAAGAGGTTCCGGTTACAGAAGGCAGGGTGGCTATTGAGTATGAGGCGGGCTGCGGCTACGTCCTTTACAGAGAAGCCGTATCAGAGAAGGAAGTGGTATGGGGAGACGGCCTGCCGGTTAAGGATGGCAATTTTAACAGCAACAGTTTCCGGTATTGGTTTCCGGAGAACTCATCACAGGCGGAGATCCGCAAGGATGACGGCAGCGGCAACTATTATCTGGCAGTGGCTGGAGAAAGCAGAGTAACACAGCACATTACCGGTCTGGAGCAGGGCCGCGGTTACGTGGTTTCCGCTATGGTGAAAACGAGCGGAAAACGGCCCGGAATGCTGGAAATCGACTGCGGAGGCGTCAAAAAGAGCCAGTATTCTGCCGATTACGATACGAAGACGGTTATGGGAAATGCGTTTGACAACTGGAGCCAGATCCGTGTCTATTTTACGGCTGACAGCGGGGAAGCCGACGTTTCTCTGGCCGGTTTGAGCGGAAGCGGAGCAGTTTACTTTGATGATATCCGTATCTATGAGGAGGAAGATCCTAATGGAGCGGAAGGCCACGAGTATTTTGAAAATTTCGAGACCAGTCATTCCATGGGACCGTTTGTCCATGAAAATGGGGAGATGGCAAGACTTGCGTATTCAAATAACGGTGTCAATGAAGCCGTAACCCTGGAGGGCTCCATGAGCCTCTTAATGGGAGGCCGGAATGCCAGCAAAATCAAGACACAGCCGGGAACCTTAAGGTTTAAGCCCGACACGGGATACGATCTTTCTTTCCTTTACAAGTCCAGCTGCGGGCCGGCCAATGGCTGGAAGTATACGATTCTTTCGGAGAGTACGGGAGAAGTGCTGGTCAACCGGTATTTAAAAGGTTATGAGGGACAGGTGAAGGAAGAGAAAATCTCATTCCGAACAGGAGCTGCCGATGATTATATCCTGATCTTTGAAAATAAGTTTGCGATTACGGGAAATCAGGCAGATGTGACATTTGACAACCTGACTCTGGATCTCAATGATTCTGTCACGGAAAATCCGCCTCTTGACCCGGACAGGAAAGAGGAGGAACGGGTCTTTGCGGAGGCAGAGAGCTGTAAGTTAAGCGGAACGGCAAAAATCGTGTCAGACAGTAAGGCGTCAGGAAAGAAGGCTGTTCTGTTTGAGGGAGAAGAGGCGTCTCTGGAAGCAGAATATATGAACGGCGGAAACCGCCTGACCGTCTGCTATAAGAATCCGGGAGAGAGGAGCCAGAGCCTCACACTGACCATCAATGGCCAGGAGATTCAGACCATTGATTTTGAGCCGTGCGATGAGTATAAAACTCTGGAAGCGGAGACCGAGATTCCAAATGCGGGGACCATTCTCCTGGAAGGAAACGGTGTTGACGGGCTGTATCTCGACTATCTGTCAATTACACCCTGCTACGAGGCGGAAGCAGCGGAACGGAGCGGTTATACGGGGACAATCAGTGATGAGGGTGCCTCAGGCGGAAGCTTTGTCTGGATTAATGATTCGGGAAATCAGAATTCCGGACTGACTTTCAATATTAAGAGTGATGCCACTCATATCACGATCTGCCATGCCAATGAGAAGCAGACGAACCGCTATCTGGATATTTACGTAAATGGAAAACCGGTCATGGAAGGCGTTGTATTTGAACCGACAGGCGACCGTTTTACATTTGCGGAGGTGGAACTGCAGATTGCGCTGAAGAAGGGAGACCGGCTGTCCTTAAGAGCCCCGGCGGGAGAATCCGAAGTCGCCATGATTGATTACGTATCTACAAGAATTGATGCAGACATGGTATTAAGCGGTATCACCATCGAACCGGAGACGCTGCAGTTTGTCGGGCAGGCGAAGGAAGTGCTGGAAGCAGTGGTGGAACCGGAGCATGCAGCTGCAGGTGATCTCGTGTGGAGCAGCAGGGATGAAAAGGTAGCGCGCGTGGAAGACGGCGTGGTGATCCCAACCGGAATCGGAACGACCACGGTCAGGGTGACAGCCAGGGACAGCGATATCAGCGATACGTGCAGAGTCACGGTGTCAGCTTTGCCGGCAGAACTTGAATTCCAGGCGGAAGACGGGGAGGCAGGTATCAACGGATACGTGGCAGGAACTACGAAGAGTGCGGCAGGCGAGACGCTGATATGGCTTAATTCCAAAAACTGGAGTACCGGCGAAACGCAGGAAGCTTACTGGTCCTATACGGTGGAGCACGACGCGGACGGACTGATTCTGCGCTATGCCAACCAGCTTTCTAAAGAACGCTGCCTGAACATCAGCGTCAACGGTGAAATTGTCGTGGAAAACATGATGTTTGGAAACACGGGAGACGGTATCGTCTGTGCGGAACGGCCGGTTGCCCTGGAACTGAAGGAGGGCGATGAGCTTCGGTTTGAGGCTCCTTTAGGAGAATCGGATGTGGTCATGATTGACAGCTTCCGTCTGGTTGTCGCCATGGATAAGGAAGAACTGGTAAAACTGGAGGAAGAGGCGTCTTCCCTGAAAACAGAGGGCTGTACGGAGGAGAGCCGAAAGGCCTTTGAGAAAGCCATGGAAGAGGCCAGAAACGTATTAGAGTCGAAAAAGATTGACGCAGACGTGGAGGGAGCCGCAGAGAGACTTAAGGAGGCCATGGAAGGCCTTAAGAAAGAACCGGATTTCTCGGAGACGGGAAAGATCATCTCCTTCATCCGTGAACTGCTGGAACAGATCAATTCTCCGGACAGCGGTCTCGCAGAGGATGAAGAGGCAGCCAGAAGAGAAGTGAAAAAGGCAGTTGCAGCGGTGGCTACCGCTTCCAATGCGGAACTGGTCTCTAAGGGATTCCTGGAGGTAGAGGAGGAGCTGGAAGAACGGTATCAGGAGTATTTTGAACATGTCCTGGATACGGAAGCAGAGATGCCTGAAGCTCTGGAGGGCGTGATGGACACTTCCATGAGTGTGGTGGGAGCCGCGCTGAGCGTTCCATCGAAGACTGCAAGTCCTTCCAACGCGGTGCTTCAGTGGAAGAAGTCTTCCGCAGCCATCCCGGACACCGTAACGGTAAATGGAAAAACTGTGAAGCTGGATAAAAAGAACGCGGTTGTAACGGAAGCCGCATTACAGATCAGAACGGAGGAGGGAAAACGAATTAAAAACTCTGCGGCGCCGCTGGCCCCTGTTATGATAACCATGGCACTGCCCCAGGGACTGGACGCGGGGCGGGAAATATACGTTCTGTACTGGAAAAACGGTTCCCCGAAGGTTTTGGAGACAGAACTTGAGGATGAAATGCTGACAGTGGTGCTGACGGATATGGGACATCTGGCGTTTGTGAATGAAGCGGCGGATGAAGACGAAGACGGAAGCGGAGACGAAGGTGGAAGCGGAGATGAAGGCGGAAGCGGAGATGAAGGTGGAAGCGGAGATGAAGGCGGAAGCGGAGATGAAGGCGATACCGGAGACGGAGGCGGCTCCGGCAGCCACGGCGGAAGTACGGGAGGTTCCGGCAGTGGAAGCGGCTCCTCCAGAAAAGTAGTCAGAGCATCAGAGAATACAATCTACGGCCAGTGGAAACAGGATCAGTACGGCTGGTGGTTTTCCAAATATTCGGGCGGATATGCCAGAAACCAGTGGGGAAAGATTAACGGCCAATGGTATTATTTCAACGATAATGGCTATATGGAGACTGGCTGGATTTTCTTAAATGGCAGCTGGTATCTGCTGGGCAGTTCGGGAGCCATGGTGAGCGAAGCCTGGTTCCTGGATAATGGCAGCTGGTACTATTTGAAGGAAGATGGCAGCATGCTGGCAAATCAGTGGCTGTATTATAAGGACAGCTGGTATTACTTTGATCAGACGGGAAGTATGGTAAAAGATGGGATCACTTATCAGGGAAAAGACTATCGGTTTGATGAGAATGGTAAGTGTGTAAATCCATAAAAGGGGTTTCGACAGTAGTTTGTAAGATGTAAGGATAGAGACGGCAGGCAGGATGTACGCATGATGTGTATGGTCCTGCCTGTTGTAACGCCCTGGCTTAAGGCGCATTGATCACGAAAACGTAAAATGCCCCACAACACCAATCAAAGTCCCTAAAACAACGGACATGACAATCATCGGAGGCGCGGAAGTTTTATCATCCTTTGCCGCAAGTATGACAACCGGAATGGCAAGCACCAGATTGATCACGCCGCCCTTAAGCCACCATGCCATACCGAAGAGCTCCGTGTTAAATATGATAAATGGAGCGATAAGATAATGGACAAACGCGGATATCTCCGAATATTTGTCGAGTTTCATTTTGATCATGGGCAGTACGTCAATTACTCCGGCCGCAATGCCGATCAGCAGAGTCAGTAAAAGTTCTTTCAATTTTAATCCCTCTTCCTTTATTTTGATTATTTATGCTGTTTCAAATTCACCTCCTGTAAAGTTAGACAACAGAGATGTACGTGTGTGACAGGAAAATAAAATATTTTACAGGGTTGCGTCCCATAGAGAATAAAGAGTATACTTAGTAAAATACATCGAAGTAAAAATATGATACGGAGGTTCTATGTACAGTCAATTTATCAATTATTTAAAGGAAAAACCGGCTCTCTACGCGCCAAGCTCGGCCCCGTTCTGGGATGATGAACATATTTCGAAGCATATGCTGAAGGCTCACCTCGACCCGGAGCTGGATGCGGCTTCCAGGCGCCATGGCTTCATCGAACAGTCGGCGGAATGGATCGCACAGTATTGTAATGTCAGGCCCGGAATGAGACTGCTGGATTTGGGGTGTGGTCCCGGGCTCTACGCAGAAAAATTCAGCAGGCTGGGCTTTTCCGTTACGGGCCTCGATTTTTCCAGGCGCTCCATCAAGTACGCCATGGAACATGCGGAAGCGGAGAAGCTTCCTGTCGAATATGAAAACCGGAACTATCTGGATATGGATTACCAGGACGTTTTTGATGCGGCTGTTCTTATTTACTGTGATTTTGGCGTGCTTCCTCCGGAGAACAGAAAGGTACTACTGCAAAAAATATATAAAGCCTTAAAGAATAATGGAATATTCATTGTGGATGGAGATTCCATGAAATATGGTACGAAATTGAAAGAAATGAAATCCGTGGAGTATCTGGATCAGGGCTTTTGGTCGGGAGAACCCCATGTATGTATTCAGCGCAATTATCAGTATCCGGAAACGAATAATTACGTCGAACAGTACGTGATCGTTACGGACGATGCATGTCAGTGTTATAATAACTGGAATCAGCTTTTTACCGCGGAGTCACTGGAGAGAGAACTGCGGGAAGCCGGCTTTGAAACGGTTACGTTTTTTGACGATGTGTGTGGAAGGCCGTTCACAGGGGAATCGGATACGATCTGCGCAGTATCGGCAAAACGCTTGTAAAAAGAAAGCACAGAAGAACCATTTAAGCTTTGGTTCCCTGTGCTTTTTCCATTTTATTGTCTGTATACGGAGAGGTTTTTCCAGGCCGGTCAGCTCCGGGACGGCATCCCATAACCTTTTTATATGCCCGGTAAAAGGTGGAGTAGTCTCCGAATCCTGTCTTATTGGCCGCATCGGAGGCCGTAAAACCATTGAGCATCAGCTGCCTGGCCATGACGACGCGCTTGTAGATTAAGTAATCCATGACAGTGGTGCCGGTGGCCTTTTTGAATGCGCGGTTCATATAGTATTTGCTTATGAAAAAGCGGCTGGATAAGTCGTCGAGAGTGACCGGCTCTGTTAAGTGTTCATTTAAATAACGGATCATGTCTGTAATTGTGCCGGAGGCGCTGCTGTCAGGTGTAGAGGGGCGCAGAGTCTGGCACATCAGGGAAATTTCGGCCAGGAGCGCTTCTAAAAACATGGCATAGTAGGAACTGCTTAAGGCATCGGGCTGTTTTTGAGACCAGATGAGGTGCTCAAAATAGGCATAGAGCCCATAGTCCTCTGTCTTTTCGTAAAACACCTCGCCGGGCCCGCTCTTCTTATTTCCCGGAAATGACGACAGCAGAAGGACGCGCCGCTCCGCGATGACGGATTCCGGCGAGAAATGAACCGAACAGCGGACATAGTCCGTCGTAGAATTTACCCTCACTCCGTGAAAAACGTAGGGAGAAAGCAGAATCAGGCTGTGAGGAGTCAGATGGTATTCTCTTCCCTCCACCACATAATCGGCGTCGCCTTTCACAAAGTAATAGATTTCATAGCAGGAATGGTAATGCACTTCAAAGGTATCGCTTTTTATATGGCTGGTGGTAAAATTTACTTTTCCCGACACAGGGGCCGGGGCAGATTCATAAATCATGGGCAGTTCCTCCGTAATGTGAACCGTAAGCAGTGGTATGACCAGCAGGCAGCAGTCAGCTGTTTCTATTGTATATCATGGAGGGCTATATTTGCAAACTTTATTTCATCATTACCAATCCATTTTTTGCATGAAGAGCGCTATGATAGAGACAACAGGAAAGAAATACAGGAGGTAAGAATTTATGAAGACAGGAGCACAGCTTTATACAGTCAGGCTGTTTACACAGACAGTGCCGGATTTTCAGGAGACAATGAGACGGGTAGCGGAAATCGGTTACAGAACAGTACAACTGTCTGCAATCGGCGGCGCGGTTACTCCGCAGATTGCCCGGGAGACAGCCGACGAGACGGGACTTGAAATTGTGCTGACCCACAGCGATTTAAACAGAATATTAACGGATACGGAACAGCTGATCCGCGATCATGAGACAATGGGGTGTAAGTACATCGGAATCGGATCGATGCCGGAGAAATACAGAAATCCCGACTGGATTAAACGGTTTGCGGCCGATTTTAAGGAGCCGGCCCGTATGATAAAGGATGCGGGAATGCGTCTCATGTACCACAACCATGCGTTTGAATTCGAGAAAACTGACGGCCGATATTTGCTGGATTACTTATTGGACGACTTTGCGCCGGATGAACTGGGAATTACGCTGGACACTTACTGGGTGCAGACTGCGGGCGGGGATGTATGCCAGTGGATCGAGCGTCTGGCAGACCGGATTCCATGTGTCCATTTAAAGGACAGAGGGATTGTGAACGGCCAGGAGGTTATGGCCCCTGTAATGGAAGGAAATATGAATTTTTCTGCCATTTTAAAAGCTCTGGAAAAAACGGACTGCGAGTATGCCCTGGTGGAGCAGGACACGTGCCAGGAGAATCCGTTTGTATGTCTGGAAAAGAGCTGGAGAAATCTCACAGAGCTGGGGTACCGGTAGATATTAACAGAGGCTGGATGATAAAAATGCAGTAAAGGAGACAGAAAGGAAATCAGCATGAGTAAAGTGAGACTTGGAATTATCGGAATCGGAAACATGGGAAGCGGCCATGTGGAGAGTATTTTAGGTGGAAAAGTGCCGGAGATCGAGCTGGCGGCGGTTGCCGATCTGCGGGAAGTAAGACGTCAGTGGGCCAGGGAAACGGTACCGGAAACCGTAAAGATTTTTGAGACAGCGGAGGAGCTGCTGGACGACAGTGATCTGGATGCCGTGCTTGTAGCGGTTCCCCATTACGATCATCCCAGGTATGTGATCCAGGCTTTATGGAGAGGCTTCCACGTCATGTGTGAGAAGCCGGCAGGAGTCTACACGAAGCAGGTTCGGGAGATGAACGAGGAGGCAAACAAACACGATCTGGTATTCGGCATGATGTTCAATCAGAGAACGAACCATATCTACCGGAAGATGCATGAACTTGTGACCGGAGGACAGTATGGGGCGGTCAAACGGGTCAACTGGATTATCACTGACTGGTACCGGACGCAGGCCTACTATAATTCGGGCGGCTGGCGCGCTACCTGGGAGGGAGAGGGCGGAGGCGTCCTTTTAAACCAGTGTCCCCATAACCTGGATCTGATCCAGTGGATCTGTGGTATGCCAAAGACGGTTCAGGCGTTCTGCCGCGAAGGCAAATGGCACGACATCGAGGTGGAGGACGATGTAACCGCGTATCTGGAGTTTCCGAACGGAGCGACCGGTGTCTTTGTGACGACTACGGGGGATGCGCCGGGAACCAACCGGTTTGAGGTGGATTTGGAAAAGGCGAAGATCGTCTGCGAAAATGAAGAGATCAAGGTTTACGAGCTGGATGTCAATGAGCGGGAGTACTGCTATACCGCTGTGGAGGGCTTTAAGAAGCCTGAGGGAAGATGGATCGACGTGGAGACAGACGGGGAAAATCTTCAGCATGTGGGAGTCTTAAGGGCCTTTGCAGGAGCCATTTTAAGAGGAGAGCCGCTGATTGCGGGCGGAGAGGAAGGAATCAACGGGTTAACGCTTTCCAATGCCATGCATTTATCCAGCTGGCTGAAGCGCCCGGTGGAGATTCCGTTCGATGAGGAATTATTTCTGGAGGAGCTGAATAAGAAGAGGGCCGGTTCCAGAAAGAAGGAGAAAGTGGAAGAGGTGACCTTTAATACGAAAGGGACGTATTAGAAAGACAATTTAAAAAATAAGCGGGATAAAAAGGAGCGTCAATGAAAAGTGCGATCATCGGCTGCGGCAGTATTGCCGCGGTACACGCAAAATCAATCACAGGGCTGGGCGGCTGTGAACTGACCGCTGTGGCGGATGTGATACCGGAGCGGGCAGAGGCCATGGCCCGGGAATACGGTGCGGTTCCCTACACAGACTGGGGGACCATGCTGGAAAAAGAGGAGATTGATGTCGTCCATATCTGCACACCCCATTATCTGCATACTCCCATGGCGGAGGCTTCGTTAAGAATGGGCATTCATACCTTTATGGAAAAGCCGCCGGTTATCAGCCGGGAACAGTGGGAAAAGCTGAAACAGGCGGAGAAGGCCGCTAAAGACGGTGCAAAATTGGGCGTCTGCTTTCAGAATCGGTTTAATCCCAGCGTGGCGGCGGTGAAAGAGCGGATTACAGCCGGCGAATTCGGGAAGATTCTGGGCGCCAGAGGCCTGGTGACGTGGTGCAGAGGTGAAAAGTACTATACGGAAAGCGGCTGGAGAGGGACGAAGGAAAAAGAAGGCGGCGGGGCTCTGATCAACCAGTCTGTCCATACACTCGATCTGATCCAGTATCTGATTGGGAAAAAGCCGGTCTTCATGGAAGCCAATGTCTCCAATCATCATCTGAAGGGAATCATTGAAGTGGAGGACACCATGGAGGCCTACATTTCCTATGGCGAACAGACCGCCTGCTTTTATGCGACAACCGGCTATGTGGCTGATGTACCGCCGATGATAGAGATGGAGTGCGAAAAGGCCAGGGTCCGGATCGAGGACCTGCGGGTGACTGTCATGACCGCGGATGGTCAGACTCAGACGGTCGATTATTCAGGAAGTGAACATTTGGGGAAAAGTTACTGGGGATCCGGTCATATGGACTGTATCCGCAGCTTTTACGAAAGTATAGAACAGGACCGGCCATTTTCGGTGGGCTTAAAACAGATTGAAGATACAGTAGAGCTGATGCTTACGGCTTATGAGACTGCAGGGAGGGCGCAGACATGTTAAAGAATTGCAGAATTTCAGGATTTGCGGATGAGATCAACAGGGATTTTGATGTGCAGATGGCGGTGTTGAAGGAGTTAGGACAGAAATACGTGGAGCTTCGAAGCGCCGATGGAACCGGCGTAGCGGATTTGACCTGTGAGACGGCCGCGGAACTGGGGGAACGGATGGCGGCCGCGGGAGTGTCCGTCTCATCTGTAGGATCTCCCATAGGAAAAATCATGATTACCGATGATTTCGAGCCGCATTTCGAAGTGTTCCGCCATGTTGTGGAGCTGGCGAAGCTCTGGTCGGTGCCTAATATCCGTATGTTCAGCTTTTTCATGCCAGAAGGAGAGGCGCCGGAAAAGTACAGAGAAGAGGTGTTTTCCAGGATAAAACGTATGGTGGACTACGCAGCAGAACAGGATGTGGTTCTTCTCCATGAAAATGAAAAAGAGATCTACGGCGATGCCGCCGGCAGATGCTTAGAGCTGATGAAGGCATTTTACGGGGATCATTTTAAATGTGTCTTTGATTTTGCTAATTTTGTCCAGTGCGGCCAGGATACGATGGAGGCCTATGAGATGCTGAAGCCTTATATCGCCTATATCCACATTAAGGATGCGGTGAAAGGGAGCGGTGAGGTTGTGCTCCCGGGAGACGGGGACGGTTGTGTGAAGGAGATTCTGACCATGCTGGACGGCGCAGGCTATCAGGGATATTTGAGCCTGGAACCACATCTTGTATCCTTTGACGGGCTGGAAAAACTGGAAAAGGGAGCGAAAGAGCGAAGAGAGCAGGACGGAATCGCGGCTTATAAGAAAGCTTATGGAAGGCTGGCAGAGCTTCTGGATGAATAAGTCCGGTGTTTTCCATGACTGGCTGTGATCGCTTAAAAGGGTGCAAATGCCAAAAACAAGCTTAACGGCAGTGGCGGGCGGACTGTATATCTGGCAGCTGTTTTGAAAAACCACATGATCAATTCGAAAAATCCTTTATTTTGTAGAATTGTCAGGGAATTTATAGTATACTCATAGGAAAGCAATAGCTTACAAAAGGAGAACTATGATAAAAGAGACGTGGAATGAGATTGTGCAGAATCAGGATGTCCGGCAGAATTTAAGTAAATTAAGGCAGGAGATGAAAGAGGGCAGAGGCAGGGAAGCCGCATGTTCCTGCATTTCAGGAGAAGAAGAGAAGCTGATTTTGTTATTGGAGAGTGAGGACGCCAAGATTAGAAAGAACGCGGCGCTGCTCATGGGAGACTTAGGTAACCAGGAGTATTTAGAACCCGTTTTGAAGGCATACCGGTCAGAGGAGCAGCTGTTTGTGAAGAGCTCCTATTTAAACGCGGTTAAGAAGTTTGACTATGGGGAGCATCTGGCATTTTTTAAAAAACGGCTGGACGAACTGGCGAAGATCAAGCTGACTCCGGAGACCGAGAAGCATATTACGGAGGAAATCCGTGAATTATCGTCCATGATCATCAGCAGAGAAGGTGTTCTGCTGCATCCGTTCTGCGGGTGGGAGGAGACCTTCGATATTGTGCTCTTAACCAACCGCAATTTCCAGGAGATTACCAGGGAGGAGCTGCGGAAACTGGAGCCTCATGCGAAGACTAAGGTGTTCGGGGCAGGTGTGATGGCCAGAGTGGAGAATTTAAACTGGCTGGAGGAGATCAGGACGTATCAGGAGCTTTTGTTCGCTGTAAAGGGGCTCCCGTCCTGTCCCATGGATGCAGAAAAAGCGGCGGAAATGATTGTAAAATCCGATCTCTTCAAGTTCCTGGCCAGAAGTCACGAGGGAAATCCCCCGTACTACTTCCGGGTAGAATTAAAATGTAAGATGGATCACAGCAAGAAGAGTGCCTTTACGCGCCGCCTTTCCTCCAAAATCGAAAAGCTGTCCGGCAGGAAGCTGATTAATACCACATCCAATTACGAGTTCGAGATACGGCTTATCGAAAACAAAGAGGGAAGCTGCAATGTGCTGATTAAGCTGTTTACCTTGAAAGATGAACGCTTTTCATACCGGAAGGAAGTAATCCCAACCAGTATCAAGGCGGTAAATGCGGCTCTGACCGTTAAGCTGGCACAGCCTTATATGAAAGAGGGGGCGCAGGTGCTGGACCCGTTCTGCGGCGTGGGAACCATGCTGATCGAGCGCCACAAGGCGGTAAAGGCCGGTACGATGTACGGACTGGATATTCTGGAGGAAGCCATTGAAAAAGCACGGGAAAATACCGCGGCGGCAGGCCAGATTATTCACTATATCAATCGGGATTTCTTTGACTTTAAACACGAGTATCTGTTTGATGAGATTATTACGAATATGCCGTTTAAAATTGGCAGAAAGACGGAGGAGGAGATCGAGAACCTGTACGAAGCGTTTTTCTCTTCCGCGAAGAAGGTTTTAAAGGATGATGGAATCATGATTCTGTATTCCCATAACGCGGGTCATGTGAAGAAGATGGCGCCGGCCAACGGGTTTACAGTGAGTGAGACATTTGAGATTTCTTTAAAAGAAGGAACTTATGTATTTGTCCTGAATTGGAGACAGTAGAAGCCGGGGGCGGCGTATAGATGGATATCGGCGGGGATTTGGTGCTGCTTATAGCATCAAATCTCCGTTTCTTATGGGTGTAAATGGCGATCCTGTCTGACTGAAAATTTTTCCATTTCTGCTGACGGTTCATGAAAATCATGATATACTGGCTTTAAAAATCAACCATTGGTTGTTATTCTGAAAAAATGCGCAGCTCAACCGCTGGTTGCTTGATTTTTGGGGTGAAATGAGGATATCTTAAAGTTGTACAGCGCAGAAAACCGCGGTGAAATGAGACGCTGAGACGGAAGGAGAACAGTATGCCACAGGATTCAGAAAAATATATGTCAGAGGATCAGTCCGGCACGGATATAGAGAAAAATGCAGACAGAAAGATATTTATCCCTGGTGCCATGGGGGAGAGAATTACTTATTTAAGAAAACGCAAAAAAATGACACAGGCGCAGCTTGCGGAACAACTGGGAATCTCTGCGCAGGCCGTTAGTAAATGGGAGTCAGGGCTTTCCTGCCCGGATATTATGACACTGGTTCCGCTGTCACAGGTACTGGGAGTGAGCACGGATGAACTTCTGGGCGTTCAGGGCGGCATGGGTGCCGGCGGATTTGAGGCATCCGGTACAATGGAAGCAGGAGAACACGCAGAATCGAATACGGAACCTATTACAGAATCGAATGCAGAAGCGAAGGGGACGGCGGATGGTTCTCCAATCCGGGAACCGAACAGATTCCAGAGCCTGCTGGTGGTTCCGGCTGCTGAGGATAGGACCCGCGCTATCCGTGAATTTACCGTTAGTGCCGGAGCCTGTGCCGCAGTGATTCAATACGGCAGTGATTTCGGCCTGGAGACGGAGGGGTATCAGGACGGTGAAATCATCAGTGAGGTATCGGATGGAACCTGGACGGTACGTGACATTGCAGATAAAAATATACTGCGGATCGGAAGGAACACACTTTCAAAGAGAAAGATGATTCTTACCATTCCGAAGGGGTATCATTTTGATTCTGTCAATCTTAATATCGGTGCGGGAACGCTGACCGGAGCGGGTATTATTACGGAATCGTGTGTTTTAAGTGTGGGGGCGGGCCAGGTCACCATGAAGAATTTTTTCAGCAATGGTTCAAAGATTACGTGTGGAATGGGTGAGATTGTGGTCCGGGGCGGACTGTACGGAAAATGTGCCGTGGACTGCGGCATGGGCGCTGTCCGGTTATACTTAAGAGAGCCGGAGCACTATGGTTACAGAACTTCCGTGGGAATGGGGGAGGTCAGAATCGGAGATAACAGACTGAGCGGAATCGGCGGAAGCCAGACGATGAACGCGGGGGATTCCAATTTTTATAAGGTTTCATGCAGTATGGGGATGGTCAGTGTAGTATTTACAGAGGGAAATGAATAGGATCCGGATAATCAGATGAAGAAACTATAACGGATCAGGGGAACCGGCATCATCGAAACGGCAGACAGTCCGTGGTCTCGATGATGCCGGTTTTCATTGCCTTTGGTGATTCCGTAAAGTATAATAGAAAAAACGATACAGATTTGATTGGTGCAGTCTGTCGGGGAAGAAATATAAGGAGAGGGAGAGGGCGCATGACAATATTGGTGATCAACAGCGGCAGTTCGTCGCTGAAATTCCAGGTTATAGATCCGGAGACCGAGGAAGTGCTTGCGAAGGGGGTATGTGAGCGGATCGGGATAGATGGAATATTCACATACAGGACGCATACGGGCATTTCCCTGAAGGAATCGGTTCCGATGGAGAATCATACACAGGCGGTCCATACGCTTTTAGATATGCTGGCAGATGCGGAAAAGGGTGTCTTAAAGGATTTTCAGGAAATCAGCGTCATTGGCCACCGTCTGGTTCATGGCGGAGAGAAGTTCACCGGTTCCGTGGTGATTAATGACGAGGTAATTGAGGCCATGACGGAGTGCAACGATCTCGCTCCGCTTCATAATCCGGCAAATTTAGTGGGGGTGGAAGCGTGCCGCAGACTGATGCCGGACACTCTGATGGTAGGTGTGTTTGATACGGCGTTTAATCAGACTATGGAGCCGAAGGCCTTTCTCTACGGCCTTCCTTACCGGTACTACGAGAAGTACAAAATACGCCGTTACGGATTCCACGGAATCAGCCATAGATATGTTTCCAGAAGAGCGGCTGAATTTATGAGACAGGATCCGAAGCGGGTGAAGACGATTGTCTGTCATTTGGGAAATGGAGCCAGTATCTGCGCGGTAAAATATGGACAGGTCGTGGACAATTCCATGGGATTTACTCCGTTGGAGGGGCTCGTCATGGGAACCAGATGCGGGGACGTAGATCCGGGAGCCCTGGAATTTCTGGCCAAAAAGGAACATCTGGATTTTCCCCAGGTGATGGCAATTTTAAATCAGGAATCAGGAGTTCTCGGTATTTCCAAGAATTTTTCCAGTGATTTCCGGGAACTGAAGGACGCGGAGGTCAAATATAATGACCACGCGGCACTTGCGCGCGAGATATTTTCCTATAAAGTCGCAAAGTACATCGGCAGCTACGCGGCCGCCATGAATGGAGTGGATAATATTGTATTCACTGCGGGCGTCGGTGAAAATGATTCCGATATCCGTATGGAGATATGCAGCTATTTGGAATACCTGGGAATCACCATAGATGAGGTGAGCAACAGAGACCAGGCGGAGGCGTTCCGGATTTCAGAGTGGACATCGAAGGTCAATGTGCTGGTCATTAAGACGAACGAAGAACTGGAGATTGCCAGGGAGGCGGCTGAGGTGGCGCGGAATTGCTGATAGAAGAAAGGAAGAATAACAGTTAACAGCTCTAGGGCAGATTGATATGCTCTAGGCTGTTTTTTTATGTAATAGGAAAGTGCTCCTATTACATAAAAAGCCCTCCGGGCAGGAGGCGGACTCTTTATTCTTTGGTAATATATGGATAATAATATGGCTGCCATTAATAATTATAATTTCTCTGTATCAGAATTAATTGAGCAGGTTATTGAAAAAAGCTGGAGTTATACAGGAAATAAACAGTGAAGTTATATAAATATGCACAGATAAAGCATATTTACACAAATAAGCCGTCATGGTGTTCCGTACACTTATATAGTATATTTTTATAGAAAGGAAAATTAAACTATTTGGACTGTTGGTGGAAAATAATATTCTATATAATGAAATCAGGGAGTGAAAAATATGAAGATAGCAAGGGATATTCTCATCGCCTTCCAGCTTTTATCAGATAATATGGGATGTCTGACTGTACATCAGCTTTCTCAGGTTATGAGAGTTTCGAGGACGCAGGCAAAACAAATAATAGAGGACTGTATTTATTGGCTGGAGAAAAGGGGGGTGGTGCTTAAGGATGAAAGGGAGAAAAGGACTGTGTCCGTTCCACCTGAAGGGCTGGAGCAATTGAGGGAATTGTTAAAAAATATTTCAGAAAAAGAGTATTATTATTCGTTTTTTGAAAGAAGAAAGTATATTGTTTTTAAACTTCTCACAAACCATTTTATCACGAATTACCAAATCTGTGAGATGTTTGAAATCAGTCGGAATACCTGTATTGCGGATATGACTGCGATCAGCCGGTTTCTGAAAAACAATGGGTTTCAGTTAAGGATTACGTCGAATAAAAAAGGGTATATGCTGGCAGGGAAAGAGTCGGAAATTCGAAGGCTGATTCCTTATTACATATCTCTGATCCCCATCTTTTCATCAGAAGAAGATGCACCTTTGTATCATATAGACGAAGAAATTCTCTTCCATTTATATGGTTTTGATGACGTACAGATTAGAAAACGGGCTGACAGACTGGAGACGGCATCAAAAGAACTGGGACATAAGCTGTCGCTTCAGTCGGCGGTAAATATTTCCCTGGCTGTGGAACTGATTGCCCGGAGAATCAGACAGGGGCATTATGTAGAGCGAGGGGCAGTCAGTAAAGAGAGCAGAGAGGCATATACCAGAAACTGCATTGAATATCTGATCTTAAAGTCGGGGATCTGGCAGGAAATAAAAACTGCTTCTAAAACCGCATCAGCAGAGGTGGACGACTGGAAAGAGATCCTGACAATGGAGAAGGAACTGCTCTCCCAAACGATTGTATGCATGGGAAGTGTCCAGGAAGATAATTTGGAACAGTTTGTGATGCATGAGACTTCACTGGAGCAGTTTGCTGAGGAGATTATCACTGAATTTGAAGAGCGAATAGGACTTGGATGTACACAGAAGGAGGTGGTGATCGAAAAATTAAGCCAGTCTTTAAGCGGTGTACTGCTGCGTATGAGCTGTGGATTTCAGATTTATGATCCATTCGTAGAGACGATCAGGAGCAATTATAAATACATTTTTGATGTTACGCGAAAGATGAATACGATCAGGGGACTGCAGGAGGCGGAAATATCGGAGAACGGAGCTGCCTATATAACCGCGCAGCTCATCGGTTGGTTTATCCAGGGGGAAGAGGCAAAACAGAAGCAGAAGATACCACTGGTGGGGATCGTCTGTGCCAATAATATCGGGATAGGGGCTCTCGTGGAAAAACAGATACAGAGTACGTTCTCCGGTGTGAGAACCATACTGATTCCTTCCTATGAAATTAATTACTGGACCTTCTATAACAAGCTGGATTTGCTTGTGGCGCCGATGCTTTTAAAGATTGATGAGAACATTCCCTGCGTGCGGGTGAATCCTTTTCTGACGGCACAGGACAAGGGAAATATCAGCAGGATGCTGGCGGAAAAAGGGGATCGGGCGGCTGATTCAACAAAAATTCTTTTGAAGGAAACCATGTATATTTTGAAGGATTTTCTTCCGTCAGGACAGAGGGATGAAGCAGGAATTAGACTGGAACAGCTTTATAACAGCGGTGATTACGAAATCATATTTAAAGGAGCAAAAAACTATATGTTGAAAGATCTTTTGACGGCGGACAGAATACAGTTTACGGATGACAAACTTGACTGGAGGGAGGCGATCCGACTGGCGTCAGCCCCGCTTATTGAAGATGGAAGCATTACACAGAACTATGTGCGGGCTATGATTGATTCGATTGAGACGACAGGGCCTTATATTGTTTTAACACCGGGAGTAGCCCTGCCACATGCCCGACCTTCGGAAGGAGCGAAAAAACTGGCAATGGCCATGCTGTGCTCCAGGGAAAGAATTTATTTTAACGAAGAAAAATATGCCAATCTTTTAATTATTCTGTCAAGTGTAGACGGACACAGCCACATTAACGCGCTGGTTCATTTGTCCAATATGTTCGGGGAGGAAGAGACTTTAGAGAAATTCATGGAGGCGCAGACAGTGGAAGAAGTGGTGGAACTGATTCACCGATACGAAACGGATTAAAGCACAAAGGAGGGATGAACATGAAAATATTATGTGTATGTGGAACAGGACAGGGGTCAAGCCTGATTTTAAAGATGAGTGTCCAGGATATTTTAAACCGTAAAGGGCTTCAGGCGGAGTTAGAACATACGGATGCGTCGTGTGCCTGCAGCGAGCGGTGTGATTTTATTATTACATCACAGGAGATTGCAGACAGTATTACGAATCCGAGGGCGAAAATTGTCTGTATTACCAATTATATCAATAAGGGAATTATAGAAAAAGAGATTGCGGAGGTGTTACAGGCGTTGGAGAACGAACAGAAGTAAAAAGAAAATGGGGAAAAGAAAGGGGAAGAATTATGGGGACTTTAGGTACAATCGCAACATGGCTTTCTAATAACTTTTTTAACACACCGGCTTTCCTGCTGATGCTTGTTGTACTCATCGGTCATCTGCTGCAGAAATCACCGTTTGAGAAGACCGTATCAGGAACGCTGAAAGCTGGGATCGGCTTTCTCGTCATCAGCTCCGGAAGCAATATTGTCACCGGTGCCTTAAAGGTTTTTGAACCGCTGTGGTCTGAGGTATTCGGGCTGCCGTCGGCTGTGCTTACCAATTGTATGGGTTATGACGCATTCGTAGGAAAATTTGGAAGCGTGATTGCCATCGTTATGGCAACCTCGTTCCTGATCAATGTGATACTGGCAAGGATTACACCATTTAAATATATTTTTTTAACAGGGCACGAACTCTGGTGGGTTACAGTGGTGTCCAGCGGTGTACTGATTAATTTCGCACCGGAAATGGCCACCTGGAAGATGGTTTGTATTCTGGCTCCTGTTCTGGGACTTTACTTTACATTACAGCCGGCTATCTGCCAGAAATACGTAAGAAATATCACTGGAGGCAATGATTTTGCTCTGGCGCATCCTTCCGGAGTGGGAAGCTTTATTGCAGCAAATGCGGGGAAAGTATTTGCGAAAAATAAAAAGGATGCAGAAACAATTGTGTTTTCTAAACGGCTGTCTTTTTTGCGGGACAACAACGTGATCACCGCTCTTGTCATGATGATATTCTATTTAATCGGCGCAGTGATCGTTATGGTGAAGAATACAGAAAATGGACAGGCGTTAATGGCGAATGCGGGAACACAGAATTTTATTGTTTACGCTGTTGTACAGTCGCTCACTTTTGCCGCAGGCATTGCAGTGATTCTTGTAGGGGTACGGTTATTCGTAGGAGAGATTATTCCGTCCTTTAAGGGGATTGCAGATAAACTTGTTCCGAATGCAATCCCGGCTCTCGATTGCCCGGTGCTGTTTACCTATTCTCCGAACTCGGTTATCCTTGGTTTTGTCGGGATGTTTGCAGGTATTATCTTCTGGATGCTGACCTTGGGGCTGTCTATCGGTTTTGTTGTGGTTCCCACAATGATTGTTCTGTTTTTTCATGGAGCGACGGCCGGAATCTTCGGAAACTCTACTGGAGGAATCAAGGGGGCACTGCTGGGCGGATTTATTATTTCGACCATAGTCGCGCTTGGGCAGCTGGTATTCATCAAGTTTCTGGTACCAGCCACTATCCCGGATACTATTATGTGGGCGGGAGAGACAGATGAATTCTTACTGTTCTGGATTTTTGCCCTGTTTGGCAGACTGTTCGGTTAAAAGAACGGAGGTGCTGTTCATGGGATTTATAAGAACACTGCTTGGAGATATCAGGCCGGAAGAGATGGGGTTTACACTGTCCCATGAACATCTGGTATGCCGTCCGCCATACTGGGTGTGGAAAAATGACGACGATCTGCTTCTTGACGATCCCGAGAAAACGCTGGCAGACATGATGGACTACAAAAGAATGGGAGGAGCAGCTATCGTGGATGCAACGGCTATTGATTATGGCCGGGAGGTAGAAGCGGTTGCAGACCTTTCGAAAAGAAGTGGCCTCCATGTCATTGGAACCGCGGGCTTTAATAAAGGATTTTTATGGGAGGCCCCACTGGATGAGAGAAGACGCGGGCTGATCGGGGGATACTCTACCTTTAAAGAGTGGATAGAAAAAAGTTCCGTCTCAGAACTCGCGGATTTCGTCTGCCGGGAGGTGGAAGTGGGTCTGGAGGGAACCAGCTGCAAAGCGGGGCAGGTGAAATTCGGCACAGGTTATAATTCCATCTCTCCGCTGGAGAAAAAGACAATGGAAGTGGCTGCAGCAGTCCATTTTGCAACGGGGGCGCCGATTCATTCCCATACGGAAGCAGGAACTATGGGTCTGGAGCAGATCGAACTGCTGAAAGCCGTGGGAGTATCGCTTGAGAATGTCAGCTTTGGTCATATGGACAGGAACATGGATCTATGGTATCACCGCAGGATTGCAGACACGGGAGCGTATCTCTGTTTCGACGGTATTGGAAAAACTAAATATCATACGGAGAGCAGTCTGATTACCCATATTCTGACACTGGTGAAGGAAGGGTATGAAGATCAGATTCTTATTTCCGGAGATATGGCGAGAAAATCATATTACCGTCATTATCAGTTTGGATTGGGGCTTGGATATGTATTTGATTGGTTCCAGATACAGTTTAAGGAAATGGCAGAGAAATCGGGACTGGAGGGAGAGAAGCTTTTTCACAAGTTTTTTTATGAGAATCCACAGAGATGTATGACCTTTAAGCAAAAAAACAAGACAGGATACGGAGAGATTTTATGAAGCAGATTATATATGCATTGGAGGATGATTACGGTATGCATGCCAGGCCAGCCAGCCGACTGGCAGAGGTATCACAAAATTACCGTTCATCAATGGAAATCAAATACAAAGAAAAAACAGGAGATTTAAAAAGTATGATTTCTGTGCTGAAGCTGGGGATCAAGAAGGGAGAAGCCTTTCATATTGAGATTACCGGAGAGGATGAAGATGAGGCGTGCCGGACACTGGAGAAGATGTTGAAGGAAAAGCCGATTTAGGGGGAGAAGAAATTGGAGATAATCAGGACGCTTACAGGAGATATGATACCGGAAAGAGCCGGAGCAGTGTATTACCATGAACATGTGATTGCCAGATCTCCTGTTTCCAGAGAAAAAGAACCTGATCTGGAGCTGTGCGATATTGACAGAATGGTGAGTGAGGTAAAACTGTTTAAAGAAGCAGGAGGAACTCTTCTGGTAGATGCCTCTATAGCCGACTTTGGGGAGAATTCCCACTTAAGACTGGAAATATCCGAAAAAAGTGGAATTCCCATAGTGGGAACCGTCGGCTTTGGTCAGAAAGAGCATCACAGTGAGCAGGTCAGAAACAGTACTACGGAACAACTTTATGAGCGGGTGATGGATGCTGCTGAAAATGGATATGGAAGAAATCATTTGAAGCCTGGCCAGTTAAAATTCGGTACAAGTTACGGATTTATCTCAGAGTCAGAGAACCGATGTGCCAGGGCGGTGGCGAGGGCTCAGAAAAGTCTGTCAATGCCTCTGTTTACTCATACAGGGATCGGAACCATGGGACTGGAGCAGATCGCTTTGCTGAAGGAGGAAGGGGCTAATTTAGAGCAGGTCTGCATTGGTCACATGGACAGGAATCCGGATCTGTGGTATTACAGGGAATTACTAAAGAATGGTGTTTTCATCGGATTGGATCAGATCAGCAAGATAAAGTATTGTACAGAACAGACAAGAATTGATTTAATCTGTGAACTGATTCGTTTGGGATACCGGAAAAAGATACTTTTGTGCGGCGATATGGCCAGACAGAGTTATTTAACATCGTTTGGCGGCGGACCGGGCTTTGGATATATTTTAAAAGTATTTTTGCCCAGGCTGGTCAGGCAGCTGACAGAACAGGGAATGCAGGAAGAACAGGCTATGGATATCAGAGACGATTTGATATGCAATAATCCAAGGCAGTACTTAAGCTTTGAAGCCTGAACACGGAGGGATTATTTATGAAGGAGTGGAGAAATTTAACCTGGCCGGAGGCGAAGGAGGCCGTGGAGGAGATGCCTGTCTGCCTTCTGCCGCTTGGTGCAATTGAGGCCCATGGCCCCCACATGAAGCTTGATGTGGATAATCATATTTGTGAGGAACAATGCAGGAGAGTTTGTGCGGAGACGGGAATTATTTTGATGCCGACGATTCCTGTGGGACAGGTATGGTCTTTAAATCGTTTCCCGGGAACCTTGACCCTGTCCTACCATACCTTGATTGCGGTGATTAAGGACCTGTTGTACAGCTTCAGAAAACGAGGCTTTGAGCTTGTTTTTATTCACAGCCACCATTATGGAAATGTACCTGCAGTAAAGCAGGCAGTCCGGGAATGCTATGATGAATTCCGGGATATGAAGATGGTCATTCTGGAGGAGCGGCAGAGCATGAGGGACAAAGCGAAGGAAGTCTGTACCTCACCGTTCGCCCATCCGGTATTCTGGCATGCATGTGAGGTCGAGACATCCCAGGCGCTGGAATGCTGTCCTGATCGTGTCTATATGGAACGGGCAATCTGTGATTATCCGAAGTTTCCGGAAGATTTTGACAGTACGCCGACTTACTGGGATGAGGTGACGTCCACCGGTGTGATGGGCGATGCGAAAGCCGGTACGAAAGAAAAAGGGAAAGTGCTGACAGAGGCGGAAGTGAATGCCATGGTACGTCTGGTAACGTATGAAATGCAGAAAATGAATTTGTCAGGCGGGAAGGGGAAGTAATACAGGAAGGAGACTGGGGAGATGAGATGTTTTGTGACAGGAGGAACAGGCTTTATCGGTTCCTATGTAGTGAAAAGTCTGGTAGAGGCTGGAATAGAAGTGGTGGCGCTGTATCACAGCAAAAGTACCAGCAGATGGCTGGATGAGATGCTGACAGAGGAGGAAAGGGAACTCCTGGTATTGGAACAGGGAGATATGACAGACGCAGAGAGAATCAGAAAACTGATCGTCGATTATGGCTGTGACTCGGTTGCCCACCTGGCTTCCAGGCTAAACCAGAAGACAAGGGCGAATCCGACCGATGGAGTGCAGACGAATATTGTTGCGTTCCAGAATCTTCTCGAAATATGTAAAATGGAAAGATTAAGACGCCTGGTATGGGCCAGTTCTTCCGCTGTATATGGAGTCCAAAGTGATAGAAAGCGGAGGTATGGGGACGGCAATGAGGAGAGTATGGATGAGCGCACGCCTCTCTGCCCGGGAAGTCTGTATTCCTATACAAAAGTCTTCAACGAGGGGCTGAGTGAATTCTACCGGAAGGAATATGGTCTTGATTCCATTGCTCTGCGGGTTAATCTTTCCTATGGCCCGTATATTATGTCCTCTTTCCAACCGTTTTTCTCTTCTATTATTGATCAGCCTGCAGTAGGAGCTGCCAGCAGAGTACCATATTCAGATACCATGTTTGATTTTCAATATGTCGGAGACATGGCAGATATCTTCCGTGATGCTCTTTTAGCACCACCAACACAGAGTGGTATTTTTAATACAAGAGGGGAGTACCGGCCGGTGAAGGATGCGATAGAGTTTATTCGGTCAGTTCTGCCTGAAACGGATATCCAGCCTCTGGGGGGAGATATGGACATACCGTTCCATTTTGATACATCGGCACTTGAGCAGGAAATCGGATACAAACCCGCCCATACGATGGAACAGGGATTGCTGGCAAGCATTAACATGGTCAGAAGAAGCAGAGGTTTGGAAGAATTGTGATGAAACGGGATGATGGACTGCACCTATTAAAAGCGATGGCAGGAACTTTTCTGTTTGCATTTGGAATGAACTGTTTTATTGTCCCCTCAGGTCTGTATAGCGGCGGCCTTTTGGGAATCTGCCAGATTATGAGGACAATTCTTGAGGAAGTATTTCATATGCCTGTCGGAGAGCGTGACATAGCTGGTATCATCTTTTTCTTTCTGAATCTTCCACTCTTCTGTCTGGCCTGGCTGAATATTGGAAGCCGGTTTTTCTGTAAGACTATAGTCTGTGTGGCTGTACAGACGTTTTTTCTGACTGTGATTCCCGTTTCATTTCCGTTACTTCCAGATGCTCCATTTGCCAGTGCTGCAGTAGGAGGAGTGATATGCGGCTGGGGTGTGGGGCTGACTTTGAGGGAAGGCGGTTCCGGTGGGGGACAGGATGTACTGGGACTTGTTATAATGAAGTACCATAATCGTATGAGCGTAGGGAAAATTGCTTTTATGATTAATCTGGCTGTCTACGCATGGTGTGCGTTCCATTACAGCCTGGAAACTGTTATTTATTCGCTGGTGTATGTATGTGTGTCGTCTGCCATTACTGATATGGTCCATTTACAGAACAGAAGTATGGGAGCCATTCTGGTTTCAGATAACGAGGAATCCATACAATGGATCATCACAAACTGTAACCGTTCAGCTACTGTTCTGGAAGGCCGGGGCGGGTACAGCGGGAAGCCGTACCAGGTAATATATGCGGCATTGTCAGGCCAGGAGGCGAAGATGCTGGAACGGTATATGAAAGACCGGGGAAGTGAGGCATTTGTCACTTTTTTCTATATTGACCGCATCTATGGACGGTTTCCGAAACATTTATAGAGTGAGAGGGAAAGAAAAGCATGAGGGTGTTAATTGTAAATGGAAGTCCCCATGAAAATGGCTGTACGCGGGGAGCTCTGGAAGAAGTGGCTTCAATGCTTATCAATGACGGTATTGAAACAGAATGGTTCTGGATTGGGATGGAACCGGTGGCTGGCTGTATTGCCTGTAAGCACTGTCAGTCAACAGGACGGTGCTGTAAGCAGGATTTGGTGAATGAATTTCTGGATATGGCAGATACTGCAGACGGCTTTCTGTTCGGTTCGCCTGTATATTTTGCGGGTATTACGGGACAGCTGAAGTGCTTTATGGATCGTGTGTTTTACTGTGGCGATTTTTCCGGAAAACCGGCTGCTGCGGTTGTGAGCTGCAGAAGGGGAGGAGCCAGCACTGCATACGATCAGATCAACAAATATTTTCAGATCAGAAATATGCCGGTAGTTACTTCACAATATTGGAACCAGATTCATGGAAATGGAAACAGAAGGAGCGATTTGCTGTTGGATCAGGAAGGACTTCAAACCATGCGGACACTGGGAAAAAATATGGTATGGCTGCTGCGATTGATCGAATCAGGAACGATATTGCGTCCGGTATATGAAAAAAAGATAAGAACTGATTTCCATAAATAATGAAACAAAATACGGCAGGACTGTACTTCGTTTTCCAGAGGTGCTGTTCCGGCCGTATTTTCTTTCATACACAATTCTTTTAAAACCGGCATCATCGGTGTGTCAATTGAACCATTTTAAAGAATGTGATTGTCACATGTGTTTGTTCTTGCTATAATATTGCTGTAACCTTTAAAGAAAATGGGGTGCACAGGCATGGAAAAGAAGAGAGCAGGAAGTGACAGGAGCTGTCGGTCCGCTGTCATGTATTTTGTGATGGCGTTTTCTTTCTGTCTTTTTTTATGGATTTTTATCACAGGTAAGGCGCCGGATGTCCGTTTTGACAGCGAACAGTCGGCAGCAGTCACCGGTGAGTGGAAGATTGAATATCAGGGGCAGGAAGTGCAGTCTGAGCTTCCCGGACCGTTTTCTCCGCAGAAGGAGGAACTCATCCGCTATTCCACAGAACTTGGGGATTATGGAATTAAGGGGAATTCCGTCATGCTCCGTGCCGTTCACCAGTATGTGAGAATCTATCTGGAAGGAGAACTCATTGAAGAATTCGGATACAATCAGGAGACTCCCTTCGGGAATGCGCCATATAATGCCTGGGTGATTGCCAGACTTCCGGAAAACTGGCAGGGAAAGACACTATCCATCGAGACGGTAAAATACTACAATGGTTTATCCGGCCAGTTGGGCAGGGTCTATATCGGTACGAAAAATGCGCTGGTATTTCAGGTTATCCATGAATGCATGCCGACGCTGATCTTCAATTCAGCAATTATACTGGCGGCGCTTCTTTTGCTGATATACAGTTTCAGCTTTCAGAAAAAATACATCACGTATCAGCTGCGCTGTCTCTGTATCTTTTCCCTTGTGACCTGCATGTGGCTTATACTGGAATCCGGCGGATACCAGATTCTGTGGGGAAAGGCGCCTCTCGTATCCAATGCGCTCTTTCTTCTGTTTTACCTGATACCGCCTGCCTGTATCCAGTTTATTCTGACGTATGAGAGCTTCTCAGAAGACAGATGGATGAACCTGCTTTTCTGGCTCGCCAATTTAAACTTCATAGTGGTTTCGATTCTTCAGATAACCGGAATCAGTGATTTTATAGAGAGCCTGATCGGAGCTCATGTAATCCTGCTTCTTGTTATGGCGGAACTTCTCTTCCGCTTTATTATGCGGATTTTGCGCAGAGATCCGGTGAAGGATATTCAGCTCATGGCGGCGTGCCTGTCCTTTGCCCTGTTTGCCTGCCTCGATATTGTGAGATTCTATGTGGGAGGAACGGACATCAGCTCGGCCTATTTCAGCCAGATAGGCGTGGTAATATTTTTCAGCGTTCTGATCTATTACGCAGTGCGGCAGCTTGTACTGGAGCGTGATGAGGGCATGAAACGGGAGCTTTTAGAGCACATGGCTTATACGGATATGCTGACAGCGCTTCCCAACCGGAATGCGTTTGAGAAGCAGATGGCACTGCTCCGCGGTGAATCGGGCCCCGGTACCATGGTGGTGGTCGCCGATTTAAATGAATTAAAAAGGATCAACGACCAGTGGGGACATCAGAAGGGAGACGCCGCCCTGATTTTCGTGGCAGCGGCATTAAAAGCTTCTCTGGAAGACTGTTCGGGACTTTACCGTATCGGCGGGGACGAATTTTGTATACTGTCTGACCGGATCTCCGGAAAAGAGGCGAAGGCCTTTGAAGAGAGGCTGGAGGAGAAACTGGGAGAGGCGGAGAATGAGCTGGGGTTTCCTGTCTCAGTCGCAGTCGGCTGGGCCGAAGAGGATGAGTGCGGAATCGATCTGGCCTTTCGCCGCGCCGATTTTACCATGTATGAGAAAAAGCAGCAGATGAAGCGGAAACGGAAACAGGAAGAACTGCGTTCCGAACCGCCGGAATGTGGCTGCGGAGGCATAAAGAATGAAACAGAATAAGAAACTGATGGAAGAAATACCGGACCGGTTCTGGGGGCTGTTCCGCTCGGTGAACCGGTCTATCTACATAGAAGCACTATTGAGAATCAACGAGGAATATGAATACAGCAACTACTTTTTGAGCCGTGAGGTCTGCATCCAGATATTAAGCGAGTATTTTGCAAAGAAACGGTACGTGATCTGGCAGGACGAGCTGGAGGATGAACTGGATACGCTGGAACCGCCGGCCACGAGGGTGTTAAGCTGGCTTTTGAAGACCGGCTGGCTCAGAAAAGTGGATGATTATGCCTCTATGACGGTGTATATTGTGATTCCGGACTACGCCGCCGTCATGACAGAGGCTTTTTTGCGGCTTGACAGCGAGGATGAGGACGAGACGCAGATCTATATTCAAAATGTCTATGCCATACTGTTCTCCTTAAAGAACGATCCGAGAGCCAGCATCAGCCTTTTAAATACGGCGCTTGTCAACACGAAGCGATTGAATAAGACACTGCAGGACATGCTTCACAATATGGATAAATTCTTTGCAAGCCTGTTGGAACAGAAGACGTATGAAGATCTTCTCAAGGATCATTTA
This sequence comes from Hungatella sp. SL.1.14, assembly GCF_024460495.1. NCBI lineage: Bacteria > Bacillati > Bacillota > Clostridia > Lachnospirales > Lachnospiraceae > Hungatella > Hungatella sp. SL.1.14. The sequence continues at coordinate 184,679 of NZ_JANFYJ010000008.1, forward strand.
GAGGGATATGTGGAGGAAATTGTGAAGAAGAAATACCACATTTTAAAGACCTCCGATAATTTTTACCTTTATAAAACCGACATTAAGAGATGGATAGCGGCCATGCGGGATGATACGGAATGGATTGAACAGATGAGCAGGCGAAGCGGGGGAAAGGTATCAGCCGCCGATATCACGGAGAAGCTGGACCAGATCGAGAGAGGCTTCGACAGCATTGAACACCGGATTGCCAACATGGACCGGGAGCATTCCAGATATATCCGCGCTACAGTCACAAGGCTTAATTACTTACTCAACCAGGATGATAACATGAAGGGGATGGTCATTCAGCTGCTGAATCATTTGTCCGAGGGAGATAAGCAGGAGGAACGGATCCGGCAGGTGGGAGAGCGCATGAATCTGTCCCAGATGACTATTTTGTCCGAGAAATCCCTGTATAAGCGGAGAAGGCCAAAGGCAGACTTCACCGGTAATCTGGAGCCGGAGGAAGAGGCGGAGGAACTTTCCAGGGAAGAAATCCTGAACTTGAATAAGCTGAAAAACCGCTACAGTAAAAAAGAAATTGAGAGCTTCATCGAGGAGAATATGGAGGACGGACGGATGGAGGTCACCGGCGATATGATCCGCTCCGGGGAAGACTTCGAGAAGCTGATACTGGCCTACGACTATTCCACCAGGCGAAAGAGTCTGTACCGGGTGGAAGATGCGGATGGGGAACCGGAAATGATAGAGAGCGGAGGATACCGTTATCCGAAGCTGACATTTACAAGGAGGAAATCATAATGGGGTACGAGGAACAGGCGACAGGAACCATGGGGATCCCCTATTACGACAGCCTTTTGCCGGAAGAGCAGCAGGAAGTAACAGAAGCCGTTAAGCTTCTTCTCAGGCAGACGTTTGTGCTGGAGCGGAAATACGAAAAGCGTTCCGGCCGCTTTACGAATAACCGGGAGTTCCGGATCTGCAACAAGCATCTGGAATTTCTAAGAAAATATTTTGCCGTCAGCGGCGTCTCGGTGGTGGAGAACAGCCAGATGGGAGTTATCTACATTCAGGGCGAAACGCTGGTGGGTGACAAGCTTCCGAAGCTGGCTACCCTTTATTTACTGATATTAAAGCTGATCTATGACGAACAGATGGCCACGGTATCCACCAGTGTCAATATCTATACATCACTGGGAGAAATACATGAAAAGCTGGGAAATTACCGGCTCTTTAAAAAACAGCCGTCGCCCACCGATATCAGAAGAGCGGTCACCCTGCTGAAAAAATATCAGGTTGTGGAGCCTTTAGATCTGCTGGAAGATTTAAATGGCGACAGCAGGCTGATTATCTATCCGTGCATCAATGTGGTGCTGTTCGGTGACGATGTGCGGGTGCTGCTGGAATCATTTGGCGAAGGAGAAGATAACGATGACGAATCAGAGATTTGAGGCCCTGTCCCGGATCTGTTTAAATAACTGGCACTATATCAACCGCAAAACGCTGTCCTTTAACCGGGAGATTAACTTTTTTACCGGGCATTCCGGCAGCGGAAAGTCCACGGTGATTGACGCCATGCAGATTGTGCTCTATGCCAACACCGATGGCCGCGGATTTTTCAATAAGGCGGCTGCGGACGATTCTGACCGCAACTTAATCGAGTATCTGCGCGGAATGGTGAACATCGGAGAGAACAATGAGTTCGCCTACCTAAGGAACCAGAATTTCTCCAGTACCATTGTTCTGGAGCTGCAGCGTACAGATACAGAGGAATACCAGTGTGTGGGAATCGTATTCGATGTGGACACATCGACCAACGAGATATCGAGACGCTTCTTCTGGCACCGCGGACCGCTTCTGGAAAACGGTTACCGGACGGCCAGACGCACCATGTCTACCCTGGAGTTGGAAGGCTGGCTGCAGAGCCATTACGGCAAAGAAGAGTATTTCGCCACCTCCCACAATGAGCGTTTCCGCAGGCAGCTTTACGATGTGTACTTAGGCGGTCTGGATTCCGAGAAATTTCCGCTGCTGTTTAAACGGGCCATTCCGTTCCGTATGAACATCCGTCTGGAAGACTTTGTGAAGGAATACATCTGCATGGAGCAGGATATCCATATCGACGACATGCAGGAGAGCGTCATGCAGTACGGACGCATGAGAAAAAAGATTGAAGATACTTACACAGAGATTTCTATCCTGAAGGAAATGCAGGAGAAATACGGTCTCGTTCTGGAAAAGGAAGAAACGATCCAAAAGAACGGATACTTTACAAGAAAACTTGAGATTCTGGAGCTGATGGAACGGGCAGGAGAACTGACGGATAAGGCGGCGCTTTCCAGAGATGATCTGCAGAATCAGGAACGCTTAAAGGACGGTCTGGATGAGCAGATTGCAGACCTGACCACTCAGGGAGAGGAACTGCTGAAACGAATCTCTTCCACCGGATACGAAGATTTAAAGACGCGTTTGGAATCCTTAAATGAGCTGATGGAGCATTTAAACAAGAGTGAGGTGAAATGGCATCAGACCGCAGAGCGGTTAAACGCATGGATCGACCAGGAGACCACATCGAATCAGACGATCTGGGATATCGAGGAATTTGAGAAGAACACCATCGATGGAGAGAAGCTGGAACGCCTGAAAAAGTCGCTTGCGGAGATGCGGAAGGAAGCGGAGGACCTAAAGAGCGAGGCGTCAGCGGTTCTTCGTGATTTAAAACGCCAGGAGCGCCAGCTGAAGGAGGAACTGGCCCAGTTAAAGGCCGGAAGTAAGGCATATCCCAAGGTTCTGGAGCACGCCCGTTCCTATATCCAGAGAAGGCTGCTGGAGGAGACGGGAAAGGCTGTGGAGGTTCACGTCATGGCCGATCTGCTGGATATCCGCAATGAGGAATGGCGAAACGCAGTCGAGGGATATTTAGGAGGCAACAAGCTGGCTCTCGTGGTGCCCCCGGCGTATGCGGAGGATGCGCTGCGGATATACAGTGAACTGGACAAAAATGAGTATTTCCGCGTGGCTGTTCTCGATACGGAAAAGGCCGGAAAAGATACGCCAACCGTTCTGGAAGGCGCGCTCTGTGAGGAGCTTGACGTAAGAGAATCGTACTTAAAGCCTTATCTGGAGCGGCTTTTGGGACAGGTGGTGAAGTGCAGAAGTATCGACGAGCTGCGCGGCTGCCGCATCGGTGTGACGCCGGACTGTATGGTTTATCATACGTTCCGTCTGCAGCAGATGAATCCAGAGCAGTACACCAAATCCGCCTATATCGGGAAGGACAGTGTGAGACAGAGGATCCGCCTTCTGGAAAAATCTCTGGCGGAAATGGAGAAGAAGCGGGCTCCGGAAGAAAAGACGGTCAGGGAATGCGAGGCCGTGCTAAGTCTGGAAGGACTAAACGAGGAGACCGGCCTGTATCTGGAATGGCAGAAGGATATGGGGGACTTGAAGGAGCGGCAGAAGGAAAAGAAAAAACTGGAACAGAAGCTGCTAAAGCTGAAGGAAGAGAACGTGGACCAGTGGGAGAAAGAGCGGAGCGCTCTTTTGGCCCTTGCCGACGGCAAGAGAAGAGAACGGGACGCGGTCAGCCGCCGGATCTACGAGCTTCATACGAGAATCGCCCAGATGACCCAGGCAGTCACAGCGGTGGAACAGGAGCTGCTGGCAAAAGAGCGGGAATTTAAGCAGGACGATATCCTGGAGGCAGAATTTACAGAGTATATGGCCGGGAAGGAACAGCCGAGGTATGAGAAGCTTAGGGACTATTTTACCGGAAGGCTGAACGCGGCGGCGGAGGCCAGGGATCAGGCGTTCCAGACGCTGATGGACGCCAGGGGAGAGTACGCGAGAAAGTATCCCAACCGGAATTTTTCCATCACGGCGAAGGATAACCGGGAATATGAGAAGCTGATGGAGATCCTGGAGTGTGATCATCTGGAGGAATACCGTCAGATCGCGGCAGAACAGGCGCGGTCGGCGGTGGAGCATTTTAAGGACGATTTCATGTTCAAGATCAGGAGCGCCATCCGGGAGGCGCTGCAGCGAAAGGATGAACTGAACCGCATCATCAGCCGCCTCGATTTCGGCAAGGATAAATACCAGTTTGTCATCGGAAAGAACAAGGGGGCAGACGGTCGTTTTTACGATATGTTCATGGATGATTCCCTGGAAGTAAATCCCAACGATTTAAATGATACCGTGGACAACCAGATGAATCTGTTCACAATGGAGCATGAGAGCCAGTATGGAGAACTGATCGAGGAATTGATTCACGTCTTCATCCCGCCGGATAACGCATCGCCGGAACAGATGGAGGAGGCGAAACGCAATATGGACAAGTATGCCGACTACCGGACCTACTTATCCTTTGATATGCAGCAGCTGATTCAGAATGAGGATGAAGTGATTAAGATCCGCTTAAGCAAAATGATCAAGAAAAATTCCGGAGGCGAGGGACAGAATCCGCTCTATGTGGCGCTTCTGGCCAGCTTTGCCCAGGCGTACCGCATCAGTATGCCGGAGAGCGTCAGGAGGAATCCGACGATCCGTCTGGTGGTGTTGGATGAGGCGTTTTCCAAGATGGATGCGGAGAAGGTAGCCAGCTGTATTGAGCTGATCCGCGGCCTGGGATTCCAGGCGATTATCAGTGCTACCAATGATAAGATTCAGAATTACGTGGAGAATGTGGATAAGACATTCGTATTCGCCAATCCGAATAAGAAGTCCATATCGATTCAGGAATTTGAGCGGGAAAGCTTTCCGCAGCTGATGAAGGAACTGGATGAGGGGGAAGATGATGATTGATGATAAGAAGAGGAAATTTAGAATAATCCTGGAGGACTGCCCGGTAATCGCCGCGGTGAAGGACGAGACGGGACTGAAAGAATGCCTGTACTCCGAGAGTCAGATTATATTTTTGCTGTTTGGCGATATCTGCAGTGTGGGCCGGTATGTGGAGATTGCCAAAAGCGCCGGAAAGATGGTGTTTGTGCATATGGATCTGATTAACGGGCTGGGAAATAAAGAGGTGGCCGTCGACTTTATCCGGGAGCATACCGGAGTGGACGGGATCATATCCACGAAGCCGCAGCTGGTGAAGCGGGCGAAGGAGCTGGGGCTGTTCGGAATTCTGAGGATTTTTGTGATCGATTCCATGGCATTTGGAAATATCGAAAAACAGTGTGCTTCCCTGGTGCCTGATGCGGTGGAGATTCTGCCGGGGCTGATGCCGAAGATTATTAAGAAACTGTGCAGCACCGTGAATGTGCCCATCATCGCGGGGGGCCTGATCTCCGATAAGGAGGACGTGATGAATGCGCTGAATGCGGGAGCGGTTGCGATATCGGTGACGAATCAGAGGGTATGGTTTATGTGAGCGGGACTGAAGGATTTCCGCCAGTTAAAGGGAAATGCAGAGCAGAAACAGCAGTGTAAAAAGAAATCCGAATCTCAGGGCATGTAAGTTTAAATGGGCCCTGGGGTCCGGATTTCTTTTTATACCGCTGTTGCCAAAACAGAGAAGAATCCCTTCGATTTTCTTTCGGAATCAGAGGTCTGCCGGCCCTGAAAAGAGCCCCCAAAAGAGCAAAACAGAAAATCATGGAAAACACGAACAAATGTTTGCAAAAATGAAAAAGCTGTGATATTATGAGATGGCAGACCATTAGAACGAGTGCTGGATGCAGCACAGATCATACAGTTATTATATTCATACGAAAAGACAGGAGTCATATGTATGGCAAAGCAGTATATTAAAATCAGAGGTGCCAACGAGCACAATCTAAAAAACATTTCTCTGGACATTCCAAGAAACGAACTGGTGGTATTAACGGGTCTCAGTGGTTCCGGCAAATCTTCCCTGGCGTTTGACACAATATACGCGGAAGGGCAGAGACGTTATATGGAATCGCTGTCTTCTTACGCCCGCCAGTTCCTGGGTCAGATGGAAAAGCCGGATGTGGAAAGCATCGAGGGACTGTCCCCGGCCATCTCCATCGATCAGAAGTCGACGAACCGCAACCCCCGTTCCACGGTGGGAACGGTGACGGAGATTTATGATTATATGAGACTTCTCTATGCGAGAATCGGGATTCCCCACTGCCCGAAGTGCGGACGGGAGATTAAGAAGCAGACAGTGGATCAGATGGTGGATCACATCATGGGTCTTCCGGAAAAAACGAAGATCCAGCTTCTCGCTCCGGTGGTGAGAGGACGGAAGGGCGAACATGCGAAGGTCCTGGATCACGCAAGGAGAAGCGGTTACGTCAGAATCCGTATTGACGGCAATATGTACGAGCTGTCAGAGGAGATCAAGCTGGAGAAGAATATTAAGCACAACATTGATATCGTGGTAGACCGTCTCGTGGTAAAGGCAGGAATCGAGAAGCGTCTTGCAGATTCCATCGAGACGGTGATGGAGCTGTCCGACGGGCTGATGACCGTGGATGTGATTGACGGCCAGCCGATTACCTTCAGCCAGAGCTTTTCCTGTCCGGACTGTGGAATCAGTATCGATGAGGTGGAACCGAGAAGCTTTTCCTTTAATAACCCCTTCGGCGCCTGCCCGGATTGTTTCGGTCTGGGATATAAGATGGAGTTTGATGAGGATCTGATGATTCCGGACAAGAGTCTGAGCATCAACCAGGGGGCCATCACTGTACTGGGCTGGCAGTCCTGTACAGATAAGGGAAGCTTTACACGCGCCATATTGGAGGCGCTGAGCAGTGAATACAAGTTCAGCCTTGACACACCGTTCGAAGAGTATCCGAAGCCGGTTCACGACGTTCTGATTAATGGAACCAACGGAAAAGAAATCAAGGTGCACTACAAGGGACAGCGCGGAGAAGGCGTATACGATGTGGCCTTTGAAGGTCTGGTTCAGAATGTGGCCCGAAGGTACCGTGAGACGTACTCGGAGGCATCCAAGGCGGAGTATGAAACCTTTATGCGGATTACCCCGTGTCCTGCCTGCCGCGGAATGAGGCTGAAAAAGGAGTCTCTGGCCGTAACGGTGGGAGATAAGAATATCTACGAAGCAACCAATATGTCGATCATCAAGTTCCGGGAGTTTCTGGATCAGCTGGTACTGACTCCGATGCAGCATTCCATCGGCGACCTGATTTTAAAGGAGATCCGGGCCAGAGTGACGTTCCTGATCGATGTCGGTCTCGATTATCTGACGCTCACCCGTGCCACCGGAAGTTTATCCGGCGGTGAAGCACAGCGTATCCGTCTCGCAACGCAGATTGGATCAGGCCTGGTAGGGGTGGCTTATATTCTGGATGAGCCGAGTATCGGCCTTCATCAGAGAGATAATGACAAGCTGCTGAAGACGCTGCTTCATTTAAGGGATTTAGGCAACAGTGTGCTGGTGGTAGAGCATGATGAGGATACCATGCGCGCGGCGGACTGTATCATCGATATCGGACCAGGGGCAGGCGAGCACGGCGGCAATGTGGTAGCTGTCGGAACGGCAAACCAGATCATGAAGTGTAAGGATTCCATCACAGGCGCGTACTTAAGCGGCAGAATCAGGATTCCGGTTCCGGAGGAGCGCAGAAAGCCGACCGGCTATCTGACCGTCCGCGGGGCAAAGGAGAATAATTTAAAGAATATCGACGTCACATTCCCGCTTGGTGTGATGACGTGTGTAACCGGTGTCTCCGGATCAGGAAAGAGCTCTTTGGTGAACGAGATCCTGTATAAATCGCTGGCGAAAAAGTTAAACCGGGCAAGGACCATTCCGGGCAAGCACAAATGCATCGAAGGTGTGGAACAGCTGGATAAGATCATCGCCATCGACCAGTCCCCGATCGGAAGAACCCCGCGTTCGAATCCGGCCACATATACCGGGGTATTCGATCTGATCCGTGATCTGTTTGCATCGACCTCAGATGCGAAGGCGAAGGGCTATTCCAAAGGCCGGTTCAGCTTTAACGTGAAGGGCGGCCGGTGTGAGGCGTGCAGCGGCGACGGTATTATTAAGATTGAGATGCATTTCCTGCCGGACGTTTACGTTCCATGTGAAGTCTGCGGAGGAAAACGGTACAACCGCGAGACTCTGGATGTAAAGTATAAGGGCAAGAGTATATATGACGTGCTGAACATGACGGTGGAGGAGGCGCTGAAGTTCTTTGAGAATGTGCCCTCCATCTCAAGAAAGATAGCGACCCTGTACGATGTGGGGCTTTCCTACATCAGGCTGGGACAGCCTTCCACGGAACTTTCCGGCGGAGAGGCACAGCGTATCAAGCTGGCGACGGAGTTAAGCAAGCGCGGTACAGGCAAGACGATCTATCTGCTTGACGAGCCGACGACAGGGCTGCATTTTGCCGACGTCCACAAGCTGATTGAGATACTGCGGAAGCTGTCGGAAGGCGGCAATACCGTGGTCGTTATTGAGCATAATTTAGATGTCATAAAGACTGCGGATTACATTATTGATATCGGTCCGGAAGGGGGAGACAAGGGCGGCACGGTGATTGCCCAGGGAACCCCGGAGGAAGTGGCTGCTAATCCTGCATCTTATACGGGGCAGTATGTGAAGAAATATCTGGAATAAAGAATGAATGCCGGAATTCCTTGTAAAATCAAGGATTCCGGCATTTTTGTATTTTTTACAAACAAGTTAATATGAGTATATTTGCTTTCTATTTCGCAGCTGTAACCCCTGCCATAACAGTTTCAACTGTTTCGGCCGAATCAGGGATATAGCTGGCAATTATGGAAGAAATATATTTCCCTTTGGAAATACAGTAATAATCCTGAAGCAAGGCTCCTCCAAGCGCAGAAAGCGAAAGTTTCGTAAAGGTCTGTCCCCCTATATTAACATCCTCATAATCATTAAACTCATAGCCATAATCCTCCAAAGTCCCTAACTGCTCCTTCACAGAGTCCAAATACTGTTCAGCAGACATACCTTTTCCAAGGGTTGCAACTGAAATATTTTCATGCACCATCTGAAAGTTTGAGGACTGATCCGGCAGGATTACCATAAAGTCATAAGCGGTTGTAAACTCCGCAACTTTATACTGCACATCATTGGAAACCCCATTGTTGACCAGGATCTCCTGGCCAGTTCCCAGCGCTTTCTTAATATCCTCTTCCGTGGAAATCGTACAGTCCTCAGGAAACGTAAAAGTGAGATTCAACCAGGGGCTGGTAAATGCATAACCATCCCAGGAACCGGTTGAAAATTCAGCTGTTTTTTTCCCTTCGGCTGTTGTCTCCGTTTCCTTAATCTCAGTTGCTTCAGGCGGCTCCGGAAATGGCTTATTCCCAGAATTGCACGCAGCCAGCCATACAGATGCAAGGAAAGCAGCACTCAAAACCAAAATGGTCTTCTTCATAATCATACCCTCTACTCTATATTTGATAATAGTATTTTATCAAACGCAGATGAAAAAGACAATAAGTGAGAAGGAGTGGCTTAATGGAAACTGTCTCATTAATCGGGCATAAGCCTGTCAACAGTGCTTTGAAGCTGTGTTACTTTCAAAGATCTTTTATTTGATGAAAAGTTCTCCCAAAAGGGAGGAAGCCGGCAAGAGGGGGATCCTGCCGGCTTTGAGTATGAAAAAAAGTTTTATGTTGAAAAGGTGTTTACCTTGTTTACGAGTATTAATATACCCAAAGAATGTGAAGAATATTTGATGAAAATGTGAAAAAAATGTGATGGATCGTTAGTGTGTATTCGCAGTAAAAAGCAGCATGGCAAACAACTGATGGAAAAAGGGAAATAGCAAAAAAAATATATGTGCAAGTTGCACTGTAAAAACACTAATTATTAGTTACAATAGTGCAAAATATAAAAATAGGTTGACAAAATGACTGTCTCGGGCTATAATCATAATTAAATAACAAACTTAGTTAATTAATTACATCTATAGTAAGAACGGAGGCAGTGCTGCCATATGAAAAAGCAAAAATTTCCAATTAATCTATTTTTACCTTATTTGGGTTTTTATTCGGCACAGGCAATATTCGGAACTTATCTCAATCTGTATCTGAATGATGTTGGATTTTCTAAAACGCAGATGGGTATGTTTACTTCGTTGTCAACACTGCTTGTCTTAATTGTGCAACCGCTATGGGGATATGTAAGTGATCGCTCAAAAACAAAAAACCGTATTTTAAATTTACTGTTGATTGCTGGGGCAACTACAATATTGGGTTTTTATTTAAATATAAATTATTGGTGGATTATGGTGGTCAATTGCCTGTTCTGTGTTTTTTATAATCCGGTGCCGCCTCTCCTCGATAATCTTTCTCTGGAGACGCTGGAGAGCAGCAAAAGTATATTTGACTTCGGACATATCCGGTTGGGAGGAACAGTTGGTTATGCGATCGGTGTACTGACAGCTGGGCAGCTAATGCAGAATCAATATCGACGAATGTTTTATATGATCAGTCTTCTTCTTCTGTGTGCATTTATTTGTCTTCAGTTTGTACCACCTGTTATGGGATATCGTCAGAAAGCAAAAAAATCATCATTTAAAGAACTACTGAGTGACAAAAAAATTTTTTGCTTTATTTTTATGAACTTTATTTTTTCATTAGGTACAGTGATTTATTATTCCTATTATCCGCTTTATTTTACAACAATCGGCGGGGATAGCCAAAAAGTAGGAATCCTGATGTTCGTTACCGCGGTGTCGGAAGTTCCATTTTGGCTGATTGCCGGGAGACTGACAGAACGCTTCGGCTATAAAAAAATGATGGTGGTTGCGGCTGTAGTAACGGGATTGCGGTGGACGACACTCAGCATAGCTATGAATCCACTTGCTGCCATATGCATTAACTTAACTCATGGTTTTTGTTTTGTAACATTAAACTATTGCATAGTCACTTATATAAATGTGCATGTTCCTAGAGATTTGAGAGCGACGGGGCAAAGCATGAATAATATGGTAACTACGATTTTATCACGGGTGATCGGAGGTGTGTTGATCGGATATCTAAGCGATATATTCGGAGTGCCTACCATGCTTCGGCTTGCGGGAGCAGCGGCATTTATTGGTGCGGGTATTTTCTCAGTCTGTTACCATCTGATAGAGAAGAACGAAGGATAGATTGTTTTCTATTTCAAATTTTACCATACTGTAGGATCCCAGTATGGATGAAAGGGTACCTATTATAAATATGATTTGGAGAAGGGAGATTTTTATCATGAAGAAAAAATGTATGGCATGGATAACAATGGCAGTTATGCTGGGGGCGGCATCCATAAGTGGCTGTTCTTCGAAAACGGAAACACCGGCTTCGGAAAACCAGTCAGGTGCAGCAGGGGAAAAAAGTGTAAAGAAAGAAAATCTGCGTGTAATCACATTCTTTGCAGGTTCGGATCAGTGGGCCCCTACTTGGCAGGAAGTCATTAAGGAATATATGGAGGCAAATCCCAACATTACGATTTCGGATGAATCGGTTCCTACTGCTGGTAATAACGATATGTTCCGTCCAAAGATGAATGCCGATATTGCAGCCGGAACTCCGGTCGATGTTGCATTATATTTTAATGGTTCCGATGCAGAGCCGCTCTATGAGTCCGGACTGTACGTGAGTTGGGATCAATATCTGGAAGAGGATTCCGAATGGGCGTCAAGTTTCCGTTCTACCGTAATGCCTTCCGGCCAGATTAATAACGAACAATTTAATATTCCATATATTGGATCCTTTGAGGGATTGTGCTATAACCAGAAGATATTTGATGAGTACGGTCTGGAGTATCCGACCACATGGGATAATATTATAAAGGCGTGTGAGGTACTGGCAGACACGGATATCATTCCCATCAGTAATTCTTTACTGAGTCCGACATGTCAACTGGAAACCATGTTATTGGCGCAGGTAGGGCCGGAAAATCAAAAGAAACCATTGGATGCTTCCTGGGCGGGTGCGATTGACCAGTTTAAGACGCTGTATGATTTAGGCGCATTTCCAGCTGATGCGGCAACTATTTCGGATGCAGACTCCCGCATTATTTTCCAGGACGGACGTGCGGCTATGACATTTACCGGCTCCTGGGTTTTAAATACGCTGAAAGAAAATCAGGATATGCGCATGATTGCTGTTCCGGTTCCGGAAGGGGCTCAGGGACAGGAGGGAGCCATTATCTCAGTCTTTGGTTCCGGTTGGTATATGTCCAAGGCCGCCGCTGAACGCAGTGATGCCGCGTTGAATTTTGTGAAATATATGTGTTCACCGGAAATCCTTGCCCGTTTTATTGAAGTAGGCGGTACGCCAGCTATGAATATTGAGATGCCGGAAGAAGCGGAGGCTCTTTTAGTCAGTGCAAATGAGATGACGGCAAATGCAACTGCTATGAATCCGCCGATCGATACCATGATACCAAGGGAAGTGTTTAACAACCTTGCTAAAAAATTGATTTATGTATGCGAAGGTGAAATGACTGCGGACGAACTTTTAGAAGAATGCCGGACAGCATTGAGTAATATTAAAGCGAACTAAATGATCGTCAGGCGGGGGGATGGCTTATGACACGAAGAGACAAAAAAAACTTGATGTATTCTGTTTTATTGCTTGTGCCAGCATTGATTTTTGTTTTGATATTTTTAATTATACCATTGTTTAAAACTGTTTATTACAGCTTTACTTCCTGGTTTAATTTCTCACAGACGAAAACTTTTATTGGATTGGCCAACTATAAACAGTTCTTTACTGATTCAGTTGTCGGAATTGCTTTGCGTAATACAATGCTTTTGATCGTGTTTGCACTTATTTTCCAGGTTGGAGTGGCTTTGATTCTGGCTATCTGTGTGGATTCCGCTCACCATGGATTTCGTTTTTTCCGCACGGTGTATTTTTTCCCGATCGTTATTTCGGCTACAGCAATCGGTCTGATGTTTTCTTTGATTTACAAATATGATTATGGTCTTTTGAATTATATCATTCAGGCATTTGGAGGAGAACCACAGGTATGGCTGACGAAAGAGCGGTCCATTTATATGCTTTTGATACCGGTCTGCTGGCAGTTTGTAGGATTCTATTTTGTCGTGTATTTAACAGCCATAGCCAATATCCCTATTGATATATATGAATCGGCGGTGTTAGACGGTGTAAAGCCATGGCAGAAAGCAATCTATATTACGGTTCCCATGCTGAAAAGCAGTCTGGTTGCCAATGTGGTTCTTGTGATCTCCGGATGTTTCCGGGTATTTGATATGGTTTATATCATCACTGGAGGGGGACCTTTAAACAGCAGCCAATTGTTGAGTTCCTACATGTATTATAAGGCATTTGCCGACTACAATACCGGATATGCCAGTGCAATTGCAATTATTATGATGGTACTTGGCTTAAGCATTACAGGTGTTGTAAAAGTTTTTACTAATAAGATTCAAGGCGATACTTAAGGAGGTGAGAGGATGAAATATCATTATGAAACACCGCAGGATCGTTTTATGGCGGCGGTCAGAGCCGTTCTGCTTTATGGAATATTAATTATGTGGGCGTGCGCTGCAATTATTCCCATGGTTTGGGTATTTATCAACTCCTTTAAGGAATCAAACGAAATCTTAAAGAATTCCATTATGCTTCCGTCTCACTGGACACTGGAAAATTATATTACAATGGCCAATTATCCCGATATGAATCTTCTGCGTGCATTTCGAAACAGTGTGATTATTTCGGGGGGTGTAGTCATAGGAGTAGTGCTTTGTGCAGGTTTTGCAGCATATAGCATTACACGTTTTGCTAATAGATTTACCGCAGTAATCAGTATTGTATTTAATGCTGTTTTGCTGGTACCATCGTTTTCTACTCTGATACCAAATTTTGTGACAATCAGTGCGTCTCCGTTCAGAGGAACGTATATGGCAGTTATATTGCCTCTGATTGCCAGTAATATGAGCTTTTCTACGTTGCTGCTGACTGGCTATATGAATTCGGTTCCCAAAGAACTTGATGAAGCAGCAATTATTGACGGCGCGGGTCCCATGCAGATTTACTGGAGAATTATATGTCCCTTGAGTGTACCGATGTATTCAACCATAGCAACTATGGTATTCATCTGGTCATACAATGATTTACTTACTTCCCTTACCTACTTGTCGAACCGGAAGATGCAGCCAGTCAGCGTAATACTGTCTATGGTTAGCAGTATGATCGGTACGGATTACGGTGCCATGATGGCCGCTATTTTCTTTACAATGCTGCCGCTGCTGGTATTATACGTTGTGCTGCAGGAGCAGGTAGTCAAAGGTCTGACGGCTGGCTCTGTCAAAGGTTAACACAGTATCTCACAATTATTGTATTAGTGAAAGGAGATTTATTCGTGAAACGAATTTTAATGAATCAAATAGGCTATGATTCTGATTTTAGTAAAAAAGCTGTCTTTCAGTCAGATGAAGAGATACAGGTACTTGGATTTAAAATTCTCGAGGAAAAGTCAGGGATAGAAGTCTACTGTGGAGAAGCAGAAAAAAGCAGTCCCGTAGCCCGCTGGAACAAGGGGGATTACTGGGTGATGGATTTTACTGAGTTTGCCCCAAACGCTCATAAGAATTACAGCAGTTTTTATCTGCTGGATGTGGAAACCAGTGCAGGAGAAGTAGTTTCATCCCCATTTGAGATTTATGGATCCGTTGTAGAGTATTCCACACTATCTAGCATTGTGTACTATTTCAAATCTCAGCGTGCTACGGGAGAGTGGGAGGTTAAGGACCATAATATTGGGTTTAAGGGACCACGTGAGGGAACATTTGATGTTCATGGTGGCTGGTTTGATGCCACCGGTGATGTAGGTGTACATATGACTCATCAGTCACATACGACTTATTTTAATCCTCAGCAGGCGTCATTCTCAGCTGCAGTATTCTACCGGTTATTAGATTTACTGCAAAAAAATGAGAATCCATGTTATTCTGTTTTTTGCCGTCGTTTGTTGGATGAGGCATCTTATGGTGCAAATTGGCTGATGCGGCGGAGGGCACCTTCAGGAAGCTTTTTTAAAGTGGGTCCATGCCGGAATTATGCTTATGATCCAACAGATATCACTCGTGAGATCGGATTCGAATACAAGCATTCCAGCCCTCAGTTCGGTACTGCCGAGACTGCACAGACGGAGAATGTTGGAGATGAATATTACGAGACTTCTTTCCGGTCCGGCGGAGGATATGCGATCGCAGCTCTTGCAGCGGCTTCTCGTTATCCATACCCGTCCTGTGAATTTACAGGGATCGAATATCTAAACGCTGCCCGAGAGTCCTATTTTTACCTGGAAAAGAACAATGAGCACTATACGAATGACGGGGCATGGAATCTATTGGATGAATTTTGTGCACTGGAGGCGACAGTTGAACTCTATAAAGCTTCTCTGGAAGTTGGATTTTTAAATCGGGCCAGGGAATTGGCGGAGCGGGTTATGTCACATTTTGTCTTGGTAGAAGATGGAATGGGGTACTTCAGTGTGGATGGGAAAGGACGTCCGTATTTTTCTGCAACCGATGAGGGTACGCCGGTGGTGGCATTGCTGAATTATTATCAGATTGAGAAAAATAAAAATTGCCGTGACAGAGCTTTAAATATTGCTGAGAGTGCAATGCGTTTTGCAGCTCATATAACAAATGAAGTGTCGAATCCCTTTGGTTATGCCCGGATTTTTTATCAGGATAAGAACGGTGATCGGGGAAAACAGTTTTTCTTCCCTCATAATACAGAGATGGCTCCATGGTGGCAGGGAGATAATGCCCGTATTCTGTCTCTGTCTGCAGCAGCCCGCTATACGGCGTCTATGACGAGGGATTTGGACCTGGCAAAAAGGCTGAATATTTATGCGGATGACCAGATCGCCTGGGTGTTGGGACTGAATCCATTTGATACATGTATGCTGGAAGGGGCCGGACGGCACAATATCGATTATTATTTCCAGAATCAGTATGATTTTATTGGTGCTCCGGGTGGGATTGTAAATGGTATTACGAGCGGCATTGAGGATGAAGAAGGAATTGAATTTGTCATGAATCCGGACGAACATCCGGAGATTCAGGATAACTGGCGCTGGGCAGAACAGTGGCTTCCGCATGCCAGCTGGTTTTTATATGCTGTAGGATTGAAAATGAAGTGAGAATGGAGAAAATAAATGAGAGAGTGGTTTAAGCAGGATTTGAAAGAGTCAAAGAATATTCACCGTCCACTGCGCATTCATGAAGAAGAGATGCGGGAAACCAGATGTCTTCGTAAACGGGTTGTTTCAAGTATACTGCTTGACGATATGACCTCCCTGGATCATTGGGAGACGGAAGGTCCTTATGCAAGAATGGAACTAAGTAAAGAACATACAAGACAGTGTGTAAATTCACTGAAATTTACATCAGTAACAAAGCTGGATCATTGGCCCAATGCCTTTGGACGGATTTATACTGTGCCAAAGGTGATACGTAAAGTAAACCATGAAAATTGGGAGCATATAAACCGGATCTCTTTCTGGGTTTATGCAGATATGCCAGGATTCCGCTCCATTAGCTTTCGGATGCAGTTCCGCAATGGCGGAGATCATCCGGTACCAGACCGTTACGACAGGGAAGGGCATCATAACGTTAACATGACGAATGGAAAGTGGCAGTATGTTTCTGTCGAAATTCCCTACGTTCACCGGGACGATGTTCTGGGATTGAGTTTTGAGTACGATATGGTGGGCGGAGAGCCAGGTGCTACAGAAACAGCATGCTGGTATATTACGGATATCATGCTGGAAACGCTTGCGCCAGAGGATTTGGACGTATATGAAGGCTGGCAGCCGGGAGAACACCGCATTGCATTTTCAGGATCAGGCTATCAGGCCGGCAGTATGAAGACTGCCGTTGTAAATGAACCGGAAGCGAAAAGTTTTAAACTGGTGGAAACCGCCAGCGGGCGCACAGTGCTGGAAAAAGAAATTGACGTGCAGCGTGATAGCAATGGAGTTCACCAGGTCCTTGATTTTTCAGAAATACAGACTCCAGGAGAGTATCTGCTGGTATGCGGAAGCATCGTATCACGTTCCTTTCCCATAGGAACCGGGATATGGGAAGATGCAATATGGAAAACCCTTAATTTCCTTTTCTGTGAGCGCTGTGGCTGTGAGGTACCGGGGAAACATTACAGCTGTCATCACGATGTAACCATTCGCCATGGAGAACGATCAATCATTGCGAATGGAGGCTGGCACGATGCCGGAGACATGACTCAGGTGACGACGAATACATCGGAGTGTACATACGCGTTGTTCGAGCTGCTGGATAAGGTTCGTGATAATGACCCCTTATTTGAACGGATATTGGAGGAAGCAAAGTGGGGATTGGAGTGGCTTCTTAAAACACGGTTTGGTGATGGATATCGTGTGCCATCTTCCAGTAAATCCTGTTGGACGAACGGTATTATTGGAGATGATGATGATATTTTCCGTGAAGCTGCATTGGAACCTATAGAGAACTTTATGTGTGCTGGAGCGGAGGCGCTTGCCTATATGGAACTTAGAGAGATTGAGCCCGAGCTGGCTGCATACAGCCTGAAATGTGCAAAGGAGGACTGGAATTTTGCATATACAAATCGCGAGATGCCGGACTTTTGTAAATTTGATGACCCCAACCGTATTTGCACCCCTCTGCTGAAATCATCGGCTGCCTGCTGGTCTGCTGTAGATTTATATAAGGCTACGGAGGAGGTTTATTATCGGGATATGGCAATCTGCTTTGCAGATGAAATCATTGCCTGTCAGCAGCAGGAGATAACAGATTGGGATACACCGTATGTTGGCTTTTTCTACGATGATGCAAGCCATAAGCTGATTGCTCACTGCAGTCATAGAAGCCATGATAATGAACCAATACAGGCGCTGGCTCGTCTGGCTGCCTGCATGCCGGATCATGAAAACTTTGGAAAATGGATGTATGCTGTTAACCTGTACAGTGATTATATTCAGAATGCTAGTGAAGCTACAGCGCCATACTATGTAGTGCCTGCTTCCATCTATCACGAGAATGAGGCGATGCACGATAACGAATATGATATGGGCATGATTAAAAAGTATTTAACCGATGACGAGCGCAGAGAGAATTACCGTCTTCAGGTTCAAAACGGAGTATCGCTGGGAAATGGGTATTATCTGCGCCGTGAACCGGTAGCATTTGAACATAGAGGAAATCACGATGTGACTCTGGCGGGAGGAAAAGGTGTGGCCTGCGCTGCAGCCGCAAAAAATGATTATGCACTTGCTGAACTGGCGCAACGGCAGTTTGAGTGGATATCCGGAAAAAATCCGTTTGCAGAATCCGTGATGTTTGGAGAAGGGTATGATTATTGTCAGGAATATGCAGTGCTGCCGGGAGAAATGGTTGGGGAACTGGGAGTTGGATTTGCAACACTGGATGAACATGATTCTCCATTCTGGCCACAGGTCAATACCTGCGTTTATAAGGAGGTATGGATTCGTTCGGTTCTTCAATGGATCTGGCTGGCATCCGATCTGCATGGAGGAGCAAAAATCAGCGGACTCATGCCGCAGAAAAATGGGAAAGTACTTTTTACCAATATGGATTATGGCTGTATCTATGAGCTGTCTGTCAATTCCGAAACGGGCTGGTATGAAGGAGAATTACCGGCGGGGAATTACGAGATTAGCTGCTGTGGTCAGATAAAACATATGACTTTGCTGGCTTCACGTTCCTATCGCCTGGATGCGCCGTTTTATGATTATCAGATAAAGGCGAGGAAAGAAGGCAATGAAGTAACTCTTGTGATCAGAACACAGGGCAGCGGAAGAGCAAGGATTAAACTGAATATGATTAATCTTACCTGTTGTGATTTTGACCGGGAGATCATTTTGGGAGAGGAGATTGAAATAAAGGGAGAGATCAGGGAGGCGAGGCGGCCTTATTATGCAGTATTGATTCCTGATGGAAAATTGGAACAGATAAAAGAAGTTTATGGACGATAAACAGTAATTGTGAATATGGTCAGTATGAGCGGGACAAGAACAAGGCTGCAGCACTTATAAAGTGTTGCAGCTTTGTTGGTGCGCCCGGCGGCGCACGTTTCTAACCGGTGCAAGTCCGGAATCCGCCCGGTGGTGGGAAGGATATAGCCGAAGGCAAGGGTGTCCATCGTGAGGTGGAATCTGAAGGAAGCTGGATATGGGGAACATACTAACCCATGGGCAAATCTCTGGTCTGACGAACAGAAATCACATCAGGCCATGCGTGAGGGTAAGGCTGCCAAACAAGTCGAAGCC